>DATFQQ010000224.1:0-28304 GCA_035264195.1 Candidatus Sulfotelmatobacter sp.
ATCCGCGCCTATTACCGCAAGTTCAACCGCTTCCCCGCCAAGATTGAAGACTTGGAAAGCACGAACCAGTTGCGCTTCCTGCGCAAGCGCTATAAAGATCCTCTCACCGGCAAAGAGTTCAAGCTGGTTCATTTCGGCGAGGTGAAGTTTTCCGGTGGTCTGGGTGGCGGCACCATCCCGGGCGCGAGCACGGTTGGCGCGAACGGTCAACTGACCAGCGCCAGTACCGGCTTTTCACAGAACTCAGCCTTTGGCAGCAACAACACGTTCGGCTCTAATTCGGCTTTCGGTCAAAACTCGACACTCGGACAAAATTCGAACTCTCTATTTAGTCAGAATCCACCGGCGAATAATCAAACGCCCGGTTCTGATTCCTCGCAGACACCTTCCGGAACTCCGGGTTCGGACACTTCCCAAGGATCACAACAGGTACAGACCAACGGCGCCAGTGATACCGGCTCTCCGAATCAGCAGGTATTCGGCGGAGCGCCGATCGTCGGAGTCGCCAGCACAAGCAAAGACAAGACGATCCGCGAGTTCGACAAGAAGAAGAAGTACAACGAATGGATGTTCGTGTATGACCCAATGCTCGATCGCGGCGGCTTGATCAAAACACCCTATCAGCCACAGCTCATGATGCAAATGATGGGTCAGGGCATGCAGAACCTGAACGGCCAGCCGAATCAGAATGGAAACCCCAATGGGTTCGGCAACAGCGGCTTCGGCAACAATAGTGGATTCGGAAACAGTAACGGATTTGGCAATGGTTTCGGAAACTCCGCCCCCGGGGCCATCCAGAGCTCCCCCGGCGGCTATGGGAACCCGAATCCCCTTCCGAATAACCCTCCTCAGCAGCAGTAAATAAGACTTTTTCGAGCGATAAAAACGGCCTCATCTCGCGATGAGACCGTTCTTTCTAATCCTCTGCCGTGTTGTTCACGGCGGACAACTCATGCTACCCAAAATCCGTTACACGCTGAATGATGATCCGCAGCCGCAGGTGCTCTTCACGTTCGGATTTTCAAACTTGAAGCCCGCGCCTTCCAGCGTCTCGACATAATCCACGATGCAGCCGTTGAGATACATGACCGACGTAGCATCAACGTAGACCTTAAGGCCGTCCATGTCGAAGGTCTTATCCATCATTCCGGCGCCGTTCTCAAACTGCATGGAGTAAGAGAAGCCCGAGCATCCACCGCCCACGACTCCAATGCGCAAGCCGGCGGGCACCGGATTCTGCTGGGCCATGATCTCTTTCACCTTGGCGACGGCGTTGGCAGTCAGGTTAATGGGTGCGACTTTCTTGACTTCAGGAACGGTTGTTGTGGCCATTCGTATCTCCTTGGCTTTAAAGCTGTTCGATTATAGCAAATGTATTCGCCGTTACAGCGGGATCGCCCCCGACAGTAACGAATTACTCACCATTTTTGATGCCAAATTCACTGAGGAAGTCGCACAGTTCCGGATTCCGTAACAAGGCTCAGCATTGGGATTTATTCATCGCCGGGGCTTGCAAACGGGGCTATAATCGTGCCGTTAGGGCCTCCCCCGTAGTGGTAGCGGGGTACTGCATGCCCCCCATCACGAAGAGGAAGCCGCTGCAGGTCGACTCAGCCGAGGTGGCTTATGACGCCAATTGAAATCGTGGGCGGTCTATTCGGACTCTTCGCCATCGGATTGATCGTGCTCCTGATCTACAAGAGCACCCTCACCATGCACGAAGATGATCAACTCTTTTTGGATGAAGCTAATTCACACATGCAGGAAGAGCAGACGGAGCTGCTGACGAAGGTTAACCGGCTCACGATTCCCATGCGGGTCTTCAGCATCGGGTCGGGCGTCTTTCTGCTCGCATTCCTGGCGATGCTGATTTACCAGAAGCTGAACGAAGTTCAATAGAAGAGCGTCGAGCAGAGGACTTAGCTTCGGCCGGTCCTCTGCCACCGCCACTCGGCGCTCCGAGCCCGCGTGGTGGGGGATCTTTATTTCTCAGCGTTGCGCTGAATCGTCCTGAGTTAAGTCCGGTGGTCCCAAGGAGTCCTCCTGCGTAAGATTGTCACGACTCAGGAGCCCGCATTAAGTTTGGCCGATCCGAGAAACCTTCCTCCGGTGTCTACGACTATCTACTGGGCCTAACGGGAAGAGTGTGCAAGAACGAATTCGGCTCACGATCTAACGGCATCCGAGTTCAGTTGTTTCGTCTGAATCTTTTGTAGGCAACCACAGCAGAGTCATACAACGTTTGCGAGAAGAAATAGTTCTTACGGCGGGAGTGGCCACCCATGTCTACAGCTCCTGCGGAAGTGACTCCGAACTCTGATTCTCTATCAGAGCAGGCGGGGCCGCTGCCGGAATCGAGTCCTGATTCGCCGTCGCCTCCGAAGCGATGGCGCTGGAGCATGCTGGCGGTGATCGCCCTGGTGGCGGGGATTGCCGTGATCGCAATATTGCGCTCCCGTCCTTCGTCCACCTCACTGCTCACTCAGACTCTTCCTCAGAACTCAGGACAATTCTTACGCCTCAAAGGGACGACCGAGGCTGTGCAGGCTCGTGCCATACTTGCACCCCTCCTAGCCGGCCAGCAGATTGGAACGCTGACGATCATTCACCTCGCTACAAACGGCGCCAAAGTGAACAAAGGCGATCTGCTGGTCGAGTTCGACCGGCAGGCGCAAATGCGCGACATCATCGACAAGCAGGCCGAATATCAGAAGCTGGTCGACCAAGTCGCGGGAGAGCAGGCGAAAGAAGTTGCGGCCCGCGCCAAGGATGAGACTGAATTGAATACTGCGGAACATGATCTGCGCAAGGCGGAACTGGAGGTGCAAAAAGCGGAAATCGTTTCGCGTATCGATGCGGAGAAAAACCAGGAGACTTTGGTGGCAGCCCGCGCAACGTACGATCAACTGCGTGAGACTTTTGATCTGAAGCGAAAGGCCGCACAGGCGGCAATTCGCATTCTCGAGATTCAACGGGATCGCACGTTGCAGACGATGGACCACGCCAAGGTTAATTCCGAACAAATGCAGGTCCATTCGCCGCTCGATGGCGTCGTGGTGCTCAACACAATCTGGAAACAGGGAACGATCGGAGAGGTACAGGAAGGCGACCAGGTTCGTCCGGGAGTGCCGTTCATGCAAGTTGTGAATCCCGCCATCATGCGCGTGCGTGTACTCGCTAACCAGCAAGACTTCCCTTCCCTGCAAGTCGGTCAAGCGGCCAAGGTTCGGTTAGACGCGTACCCGGAAATGGCATTGCCAGGCAAAATCGATCAGATCTCTCCAATCGGCGAGGGAGGAGACTTCTCGAGCAGGTTGAAGACATTCGTAGTCATCGTCGCAATCGAAGGGAACGATCCCAAGTTAATGCCGGACCTTTCCGCGGCAGTCGACGTCGATCTCCGCTCGCAAAAGACATCCTCACCTTCGACCGCGGGAAGTGGCTCCTTATGATGCAGCGCTTCCGCAGGCTTTCGGTGAGAGGTAAGACCATCGCAATCCTTATTGTCTTACTCGCTGCGAGTGGAGTGCTTCTCGGCGCTGTCCGGCTGAGCCGGCGCGCCCCTCCCATCCCGACAATTGAGGTCAAGCGCGGCGAGTTTCTGGACTCTCTGCAATTCCGCGGAGAAGTAAAAGCCCTGAAATCGGTGACCATCAGCGCTCCATCGGAAGCCGGCGATCTGCAGATAGTGAAGATCTCTCCAGAAGGAACCGTGGTTAAGGCGGGAGATGTAGTTGTGGAGTTTGATAAGACAAAAACTGAACAGGACCTGGCGCAGTATCGATCTGGGCTGAAGTCGGCAGAGGCCGAAATCGGGCAAGCAAAGGCGCAGGCTCGCCTCACAGAAGAACAAGATAAGACCGCAGTGCTTAAGGCTCGCTACGACGTGGAGGGGCAGAAGCTGGAAGCCAGTAAACAGGAGATCGTTTCGAGAATTGAGGGAGAGGAAGCAAAGCTGAAGCTCGCGGACTCTGAACAGAAACTCCACGAAGCCGAAGCTAAGGAAAAATCCGATGCGGCCCTGAACAAAGCCACCATCGAAAGCAAGGAACAGGCGAGCGTAAAAGCGAAGTACGACGTGGCACGAGCCGAGCGCGCTCTCTCACAGATGAGCCTGCGTTCGCCTTCGGCTGGCACGATCAGCCTGCTTCAGCACTGGGGCGGCTCGGGGATGATCACCTATCGTAATGGCGACCGGGCGTGGCCGGGTGCTGCAATCGCGGAATTGCCCGATGCTGCTTCGCTGCGAGTCACCGCACGAGTAGATGAAACGGAACGGGGACGGCTGGCTGCGAATCAACCAGTGAACGTGCAATTGAATTCCATCCCGGACCGGCAGTTCACCGGACGCATCGACAAGATCAGCGCGATTGCCAGCCTCGACTTTTCGAGCGGCTGGCCTATCAACCGAAACTTTATGCTCGAGATCGCGCTCGACCAAACCGATGCGCGTTTCAAGCCAGGCATCACGGGTGACATCACGGTCGTTGTTGATAAGGTTCCGAACGCGATCATCATTCCGGCTCAGGCGCTTTTTCAGAAATCCGGCGACAACGTTGTGTATGTGTGGCGCGGCGGCGAGTTTGAAGAACGGTCCGTTGAGGTCGGACGCAGAAGCGGTGACAAGATCATGCTCGCGAAGGGCGTCAAGTCTGGAGAGCAGCTAGCCCTGCGCGATCCCATGCTGAAGGAGTAACGCGGCTGAGATGAGAAGCCGAAAGGCGATTACGTGGTCGGTGATAGCGGTTGTCCTCTGCGCGGTGGCCGGAGTTGTAGCCGCTGCCCGAAGGGTCAGTCCATCGACAGCCAGTACGGATGTCCCGACCGTGCGCGTGAAACGCGGCGATCTCAGCATGAAGATTTTTATCACCGGCGAACTGAAAGCAAGCCGCTCTGAGATGCTGGCCGCTCCTCCAATTGGCGGCGGCGCGCTGCAAATTACACACTTGCTGCACACCGGTTCTGCGGTGAAAAAAGGCGATCTGGTAATCGAGTTTGATCCCAGCGAGCAGCGCTATAAGCTCGATCAAAGTCGGTCAGAACTGCTGCAAGCCGAACAGGAAATCACCAAAGCCAGAGCGGATGCAGCCGTAACAGCCGCACAAGACAAGGTGGCGCTGCTCAAAGCCCGCTTCGACGTTCGCAGTGCAGAACTTGATGTTCAGAAGAACGAACTGGTCAGCACCATTGACGCGCGAAAGAATCAACTGGCCCTCGAGGGCGCGCGGCGCCTTCTTGCGGAACTCGAGCAGGACGTGAAATCCCGGAGCGCGTCGAATCAAGCCGGCATTTCGTTAGCGGAAGAAAAACACAATAAGGCCAAACTGGCAATGGACCAGGCACAGGGCAATATCGAAAAGATGCGAGTGGTCTCTCCAATGGATGGGCTGGTCGCCCTGGAAAAAAATGAAGGAGCGACCGGCGGATTCTTCTTTAGCGGTATGTCGTTGCCGGAATATCGGGAAGGAGACCAAGTCGAGCCCGGTCGAACCGTGGGCCAAGTTATCGATCCGAAAGAAATGGAGTTGGTCGCGAAGGTGGGGGAACTTGAACGGAATAGCATCAAGGAAGGCCAAGCGGTTGACATCGAACTCGACGCGATTTCTGAAACGACATTCCACGGCATCGTCAAGACAGTTTCCAGCAACAATGCTCGCAGGTTCTGGGACGACGATACCGCCACCAAGTTTGAGGTCACCATTGCCCTTTCTGCAACCGATGCGCGCATGCGTCCCGGGCTGACAGCACACGTATTGATCAATGGAGATCCACAAAAGAACGTACTCTACGTCCCGCGGCAAGCGCTCTTCCTAAAAGAAAACAAGCGCGTTGTATTTGTTCGAAAAGGAAACAACTTCGATACCCATGAGGTCAAGATTCAGGCTGAAAACGAAAGCCGGGCTGCCATTGAAGGGATCGATGCAAATACCGAAATCGCCTTGATCGACCCGACCGCACCCAAGAAAACCTCCGGTGCAAATACCTCGGCGGCGCCGGGTGCCGGAGGTGCGCCGTAATGGCCACATCCGTATTCTCCTCCACCCGCCTCAGGCGCGGGTACCAGCAATGGTTGCCCGACATGCAGCTGGGCCTGCAGAACCTGCTTCTGCACCGGTTGCGTTCGGCGCTCACCATGCTAGGCATGATTTTCGGTGTCGCTGCGGTGGTATCGATGCTCTCGATCGGAGCTGGCGCGCGCCAACGAGTAATGGCTTTCATCGAACAGATGGGGGTTCACAATCTCATCATCGAGGCCAAAGAGACCACGGAGTGGCAGGCACACCAGAAAGTTCGCAAGATTTCGCAAGGACTCACATTCCAGGATTATCGGGTCATCCGCGACGATGTGAGTGAGATCGCTGAAGGAACTCCGCGCAAGCGTATGACGCCTTCGAAGACCATCCCCAAGTCGCAACAGGATCCTCCGACCATCTATGGCGTCGATCCCATCTATTTGAGGATCGCAGGCCTGCATGTGTTGGAAGGGCGATTCTTCAGCGCCGACGAAGAAACCGGCGCTGCACCGGTGTGCGTACTAGGAGCGGCTGCCCGTTCGAGTTTATTTGGTTCGGCGGATCCGGTTGGGCAGTACGTCAAGGCCAATGAGACCTGGTTCCGCGTGATTGGCGTGGTTTCTCCCCAGCTTAGCTCTCAGAGTGATGTGGCCGGGGTACCTTCGCAAGATGTCAACAACATCATGTATGTGCCTCTGAATTCGGCGATGCTCAGACTGGAAGATAACTATAGCGATGTGCGCGACGAGATTGATGGTATTTACCTGAACATTCGTGACAACGCTGACATGGGAACCGTAGCCCAGGTCGTCCGCGCGGTTCTCGACTCATCCCATCACTCCGCAGGCGATTTTAGCGTCATCGTTCCTGCGGAACTGCTCGCGGAGCAGAAGAGAACCGAACGTCTTTTCAATGCAGTCATGGTGGCGATCGCGTCCATTTCCCTGCTCGTCGGCGGCATCGGAATTATGAACATTATGCTGGCGAGCATTCTGGAGCGCACACGTGAAATCGGCGTACGGCGCGCCGTGGGTGCGCGTCAGTCCGACATCATTCGCCAGTTCGTCGTGGAAGCAGTTCTAATTTCGTTCGTGGGCGGAAGCTTCGGAATCGTCTTCGGCTTCGTGATGTCGCGCCTGATCGCCTTGCTTGCCGGATGGTCCACGATCGTTACCGCAAGTTCCATTTTGCTGGCGTTTCTGGTTTCGATTTCGGTTGGTTTAGTGTTCGGAATTTACCCTGCAGTCAAGGCCGCCCGTCTCGACCCAGTGGAAGCAATTCGATACGAGTAGCCGGGCCAACGTCTTACCGCGCACGAGTCAGCACCACCTGGAGGATGTCGAGGAAATGAGCCGCTCTTGCCCTGCCGTGATCGCTTGTCTTCTTATCATCTTCACACTGCCGAGTCGGGCCCAAACCGGAGAGAGCTATGGCGATCTCCTGGCCTCGCAGGTGCGTTCCGGCAAGCTCAGTACACCGGAACATCTGCGCAGTTTCATCGTTGATGGCAAGCTACACCTCGGCGTGCGCGATGCGGTGGTGCTAACGCTCGAAAACAACAGCCAGATCCGCGTACAACAGACACCGGTGGAATCGTCAAAGTTTGCGCTGCTCGAAACTCACGCACCTTTCGATCCCACGTTCACTGGTTCGTACAACGTCAACGATTCCGTCACGCCACCATTCAGCGCGCTGCAAGGTACGGGCGGAGTGAATGTCAATCTGAAGAACACCATACAATTTGCCCAGTTCAACTATACGCAGGTTTTTGAGACTGGAACGAACTTCCAAGCAAGCCTGAACAGCAGCAACAACTTCGCCAACAACTCGTTCTATTTATTCAATCCCTACATCACATCATTGCTTACGTTTCAGGTCACCCAGCCTCTACTCCGTAACGCATGGCTTTTCCCCAATCAGGCGCCGATTCTTATCGCACGCCGCAACCTGCAACAATCGCGCGCCAGTTTTGCGGCAGAGGTGAACAACAACATTCTCCAGGCCGTCGGGCAGTATTGGGCCGTGGTGGAAGCACGGGGCAGTCTGGAAGTAGCTCAGTCTTCGATGGATGCAGCAGAAGCCACCTACAAGCGCGACAAGCGCGCACTCGAACTTGGCGCCTTGCCTCCGTTGGATATCTACCGTTCAGAAGCGCAGGTTGCCTCGCGACGTGTGCAGGTGATCCAAAGTGAATACACCCTGAAGCAAGCGGAAGACGCCTTGCGACTGACAATCGGTGCGAATCAGGATCCTTATTTCCAGGCACTCGATTTGGAGTTGACCGAGAAGGCCGAACCTGCGGGCGAACTCGTGACCATCGATGCCGCGACGGCACTGCAGCAAGCGCTAAAGAAACGTCCGGAGTTTGATGCGGCTCGCGCGGCACTGGCCAACGACGAAACCCGCATTCGACTTGCGCATAATCACCTACTGCCCCAGCTCGATCTAATGGGCTCCTACGCCAGCAATGGCGTGGGAGGAACGCAGTTCTCGAGCACCGGGCAAAAGACGACGAGTTCTTCACTAAACCAACTTTTCGGATTCGCCTTTCCCACCTACATTGCGCAGCTCTCGTTGACGCTACCCATTCGAAACACCACGGCGAAAGCTGAGATGGGCAATGCATTGGTCTCCCGCCGGAACGATCTCTATAGCGAGCGGCAGATCCGCGAGCAGGTCACGCTCGATGTCACTAACGCTGTACATCAACTGGAGCAAGCCAAGCTAAGCATGGTCGCCGGAAGAGAATCGCTCGATCTAGCCAAGAAGAGCATGGCCGCTGAACAGCGAAAGCGCGAGCTGGGATCAGGTACGATCTTTCTCGTTCTCGAGGCACAGACGGAAGTTGCCCAGGCCGAGCAGAGCCTGCTACAGGCCGAAGTTGGCTACCAGCTGGCCGTCGCAGCCGTAGATCACGCGACCGGCGAAATGCTGGAACCCTACCACCTACAAATCGCGGAACTGACACACTGAGACTGGTCCGGGATGGCCAATCACCTCAGGCCAGGATTTTAAGCCTTACTGGACGAGTTCATTCTCTCTCTTAGCCGGCTTGACCAACTAAGGAAAGCACCCGAAGATCCTTGACAGAATCGATGACACTATCCTGCTCGCTCTCACTGAGGTCAGTGTAGAAGGGTAAACGCAACAGACGCTCGCTGACGTCCTCCGTAACGGGACACCTAGCGGCACGAGCGGCCAACTTCTTTCCCGCTTCGGAGCTGTGGAGCGGAGTGTAATGGAATACGCTCAGAATGCTACGTGCTTTGAGATGCCCTATCAAAGCTTCACGGTACTCGGCCGACGGTAGCAGCATGTAGAACATGTGATAGGCCTGCTCGCAGCCAGGTGGAACCAGCGGCAGTTGCACTTCGTTCCTTCCGGCCCAGTCTGCGAGCGACTCGTAGTAGTGCGTCCAAACGCGGCGCCGCTTTTCCTGAATCGTTTGCTTCGCTTCCAATTGCGCGCACAGAAACGCCGCCAGAAGATCGGATGGCAAATAGCTGGACCCAAGATCAACCCACGTATACTTATCGACCTCACCACGGAAGAAGCGGTTCCGGTTAGTTCCTTTCTCGCGAATAACTAGTGCCCGCTCCAACAAATCACGGTCATTGATGATGAGTCCTCCGCCTTCGCCACATGTGAAATTCTTGGTCTCGTGGAAACTCTGCGTGGCCAGGCAGCCGAACGTCCCCGTATACCTCTTCTGATAGCGCGAGAACAGCCCATGCGCATTGTCTTCCACTACACGGACCCCATGGCGGTCTGCGATCTCCAGAATCGCATCCATATCGCAGGGCACACCCGCGTAGTGCACGACCACGATGGCTTTGGTGCGCGGGGTGATCAGGGACTCCAGTTGGCTCTCGTCCAGGTTCAGCGTGTCAGGACGAATGTCGGCAAATACAAGCCGCGACCCACGCAGCGCAAACGCATTCGCCGTTGAGACAAATGTGAACGATGGGACGATGACTTCGTCTTCGGGACCACAATCCAGCAGCAGGGCTGCCATTTCTAGGGCGTGGGTACACGACGTGGTCAGCAGCACACGAGGGACGCCCAACTCCCGCTCCAGGAATTCATGGCATCTGCGCGTGAAGGGTCCATCTCCGGACGCGTGCCCATTGGCAATCGCTTGCGCGATGTATTGGTACTCGTTGCCTGCGAGGCATGGCCGGTTGAAGGGTATGCGATAACTCATAATTTTCGGAAGACGAATAGTTTTTGTGTGCCGTAGTCACCTGCCGGTGGAAGCTGCGAGAACCACCGATTCCATTCGGCATTTGGATCTGCGACCGACACCGGGGCGTGCGCCGCCTTAGCCAATAGCGGCTTCAACACTCGAGTACCGACATAGTACGTACTCGCGAAATTGGAAACTTCAAGCAATTCCGCTTCATCTCGGACGGCGGAAATGACTTGATCCTGATCCACGTACTGGTTGAACGGCGGCATGGGAACGTCGTCGAGCCCCCACTCTGCCCGAAAAGCGTTGAGGCGACGCCATCCCTGTAACGTTGCTTCAGACAGCAACAGGAGGCCACCCGGCTTAAGCACGCGGATGCACTCGCTCAGGCCCTTCAGCTGGCGGTCCCAATTGCCGAGATTGATCAATACTCGGATGACCACCACCTTGTCATAGGTATTCGAGGGTTCCTTGAGTTCGGTGATGTCGCCGACATCGAATTCCGCCGATCCACGGATATGTTCCTTCATTGCGTGGAGTCGAGTTCGCGCCTCGTCGATCATCTTCGGGATATAGTCCAATCCGCGGAGCTGAAGGCGGCGGGCACTGGCAAATTGCAGCGAAGAATACCCGTTGGCGCAGCCTACGTCGAGCACCCGGTCTGCATCGGACAGATGCCGCAAGATTTCCGCAATCTCCATCTCGATGACACGGTGATCAGACCACGAAGCCGAAGGCGACTGCCCGTGCTCTTGTGCCTGCCGGCTCCAGAATTCGTAAACTTCCGCTTGCGTCAGTCGTGTGGTCATCGGAATGAAGCAACTTTGCTGGGAACCGCACTATTCTCTCTCTGGAACTCACGAACCACATAAGGAGGTTTCTGCATCGCGCGAAAATGCATGCGCGCCAGATATTCCCCGATAATGCCCAGGGCAAACAATTGTGCCCCAGAGAACAGCGCGACAATCGATGCCAGGAAAGGAAAGCCGGGCACCGGGTCACCATGCAGGAAATATCGGCTCACGACGTACACCAGCACCAGCAGTCCGAAGAGAGTGAAAAGAAAGCCCACCCAGCTCGCGATCTGCAGGGGCATGGTACTGAACCCAGTCATCATGTTCATGGCATGAGTCATTAACTTACGAAACGTGTACCCAGAAGCTCCTTGCGTTCGCGGTTTGTGGACCACGGGGATGGAGGCGAATCGATTCGTGCCCCAGGTGAGCAGCACATCAATCGAGACAAACGCTCCTTCGTAGTGTTCGAAGGCCTTGGCGACCTGCGCACGGAACACACGAAAAGCGCAGACCCGCCGCGCGATGTCGGCGCCCATCACATTCTGCAACGCTAGCTTGGTAAACCATGAAGCGAAGTCCCGCCCCAACCCATGTTGTTCCTGCTCCGGTGTACCGTAAACGACGTCGTACCCTTCGGCCAGCTTGGCCAACAATTTCGGAATCTCCTCCGGAGGATGCTGCAGATCATCATCCATGGTGATGATCACTCCATAGCGTGCTGCCCGGATGCCACACAAAAGCGCGTTGTGCTGCCCGTAGTTGCGCATCAGGTTGATGGGGCGGATCCAGGAGCGGTCCGCGGCAAGATCGCAAATTACCTCCCAACTGCCGTCGGGACTGCAATCGTTCACCAGAATGAGTTCGAACTCCTCCGCACTCACAGTAAGTGCGGATCCTAATCGGCGGACAAGCTCGGGAAGAATCGCTTCGCTTCGATACACCGGGATCACGACGGACAGCCGGCGCGCTAGCCCGTGAGATTCTCTTCCGCGACCATTGTGATCGATGCCCGGTTCCGTACTCATTCTCAATCTAGCGTTAACGGATGCATTCAAGAATCAGGTGTGAATAAGGAATTCGTAGAAGATCGTGACGGACGCTCGGTCTCACGTTTCCAAACACCTGCGATGCGATGCTTACATACTCCCGTTCACTGCGAACGTGTTCTCCCCGGTCTCGAGCCAGTAGCCACCGCGTCGCCGCCGACTGATCGTCGGTCCACACGCCGTCAACTGTAACCAGCTTGGCTCCCGGTCGAAGAGCATCATGAGCGATTTGGAACAGCTGCCGGGCCTCGGCATCGTCCAGATGGTGCACAACGCCCAGGGCAAGCACCACATCAAAGGTGCCCTGCGCCACAAGTGAGAACTGACTCACCCGTTCGCACACGAATTTCGCTTGCGGGAAGCGCTTCCTGGCCAGTTCAATGTACCGCGAGCTCAGGTCGAATCCTAAGTATTCCGATTGGGGAAGGTAGCGGAGAATCGTGCCGGGACCACATCCGATTTCAAGAATGCGAGCGCCCGCACTCGGCCGAATGTATTCATTGACCAGCACCTTGGCCCAGGCAGGTCCGCCGACCGCATTCCACCAGAGTTGATAGGCCTGCGGCGCGGCTAACACCGAACGGATCGATTGCAGCATCTTGGATAGGACACTCTACCACAGTTTTTGCGGATCTCTTCGCCTTGGCCGAACCCATGATTTCTCTACGGAAGTAGCCTGTAAACCGCGATCTCATCTGTCTTCCGCCATGGCGTAACTGGAGTCGAAATTTCGTGTATGGCTTCGTCCGAGACGACAATCCAGCGCACATGATCATTGGCCAGCCGCGCGGTAGCTGAGTCCGTGATGTTGCCTTTGATGAAAGATTCGATGTCGGCGCAGCGCTGCTCGTAGAGGCGCTCGGCTTTGTCCAGCACTTCCGCCGGAGTCTTCCCGCTCAGACCCGGCACGGCGTTGAACTTGGAGTACGTTCTAGATGAGAAATAACCGTCCAGACCCGTCAGCGCCATGATTGCAAAATTTGTGCTTTGCTGTGTGTACGACCAGACTGGTTTCTGCGTGATATCGCTCGGAAGGTAGGCCACAACATCCTGCGGTGCAGCTGCCATGCGAATGTCTTGCAGCGCAACAAACGTATCTTGAGCGAACGTAGCTTCGTAGCCGAAATTGAACGCCAGCAACGCCTGTACCCACGTCAGTCCGAGTATCCCCCAGGTTGCGACTGCGCGCCAGTTCGTTGTATTACGTTGGAGCCAAACCCCGATCGGACGGAGTGCGAAAAGACCAAGTATCCACGCCGTCGGCTGAAGGAATATGATGCCCACCTCAAGGCCTTGATACGGAAAAAACGTGCCGATCATAAATGAGATGACAAAGACAACTGCCGACAGCATTGCGATCGGGCGATAACGCTCGTCACCGAGATCCAGGCGCACGAGCGCACCCAACCCAAAGAGCTTGAACCCGTATGCCAAGATCGGAAAAACGATCAGACAACTGATCGAGACGATCGGCGCGGGAAAAATCCGACCGGCCCATGTACCCCACAGTGAAGTTGAGAATTCCAGGTTCGGTCCGCGGAAAGGAAAACCTGGTGCCATATTGTGAAATCCGGAAAGCAGCATCTCCGAATTCACCGGTAAGCTGCCGATAAAAATGGAACCTGCAAGCCATGCAAGATCGCGCGCGTCATTTTGCCTGTTTCGTAGAAATAGCAGGACAACTCCGAGCACGGCGGCAACTCCAAACGTCGCGGCCAGCGTAAAGTTGAACCCGGACATCAGGCCCAGGAGCAAGCCTGACAAAATCCAATGGCGCCGGGTGCGTTCCGGTCGTAAAACGATGCTGATCGCAGCAAGACAAATTAACAAGCTGTGGTAATGTGCGGGGCGGTGAACGAGCGGCCGAATCGCATCGACGCCGTCCCATGTTGTCCAACCGGAAGCCAGCCTCTCCCGCATTGCCTGCAAGTGAGGCGCATGAGCGGCGGTCTGCGGAAATCCGATGATCCATCCCAACCCGCCAGCACCCAGCAACAATAAGATGCTGAGAATGCCGCCCTTCACGGTGCCGACAATTTGCCGTCCGACGACATAGGCTAGTGCGCCGATAAGAAAATAAATGAGCGTTGGATAGCAGCGGTAATACAGATCGAATAGGTCTCGTGCGCTTGGAAACAGCGTCTGTTGTGCGCGCAAGATGAGCGCCAGAGCCTGGTCATCGAAGTAGTGATAAATCGTCGGCCTCAGGCCGGCAAACATGAAGTTGTCGGGAGGAACGTGCTGCAGGAGCCTCTGCAGTAGAGTTACGTGAAAGAGATGATCCTGCCCGGCAGGTCCATGGAAAACCAAGTTTCCACCTGAGAACCGGCCACTTCTCCAGAACAGGGGCGCGATCGCCAACGCAACGCAGCTACCTGCCAACGCTGTTCTGTGGTCCTCCGGACTCCACGCAGTCAAGTCACGAAAACCCCGAAGAGCAAAAAGAACGATTCCCGTGGCAGAGGCCGCAACGGCGAGACAAAAAAATTCGCTCCCCAAAGAGAATCGAGCAAAGACATCGTACGTTGTTGTTAAACACAGGATGCCAACCACCGGACTGAGAAGCAAGCGGAGGCCATTCGACACGCAGTCGAAGATCGCCAAAACAAGGTAGCCGCTGAAAAAGAACATGACAATAACAACTAGTCCGGTCAACGATGTCCACAACGGATGATTGGACAATCCAAGCGGGATCAGCAGCAGAACGATGAGAAGAATCAGAAGCCCGAAACGTTGAAACGATGACACAGGGCGATCTTCACTAGAGATTTGCACTTTGAGAGAAGAAGTACTATAGCAGACGCTTAACGGGAACCGTGGGCAAGGCAGGCAGTTGGATATTCAGTTGGAGTTAGCGCTCCACGTAAACTTTCCCTTCTCTTTCTCGGTCTCTTGCTGATTCAGGGTCGACTGTCACTGTCGAAATGCGTGTTGGCTTTCTGCAACTCCGTGTCCTCCGGGAAAATCCGCCTACCCTTACGCAGAATCGATCGAGCAGACTTCATATCTCCAAGGACAACATACACACCCGCGAGCGACCGGAAAATCGTTGCATCAGCGTCCGGAAAGAACCGCACCACCCACTCGAAGTGCTGGCGGGCAAGGGGGAATCGCCCGGTCTCGCGATATAGTTCACCAAGCTCAAGGTGACAAGCATAGCTGTAAGCGTCTTTGAGCGTTCCTTTGAGCAAGACTGGTTCAGCTGCCGCTAGATCGGGCACTTTCATCCAGATTGCTCCCAGTCGACAATATTCCGATGCAGGCGGATCTGGCATTAGTGCCATTCGTTGCAATTGGGCCCGCAGTGCAACTTGAAAATCTCTTCGATCCGCCGCAAACAGCATTTCATCTTCGAGCGCGGGCAGGAAGGCGGGATCTCGCTGAAGAATCTGGGAGACGTGTCCTCGGGCTGACGCATCGTCTCCGCTCCGGTGTTCGGCGACGGCTAACCAGTGCATCGCTTTGGGATAGTCCGAATCTACCGCAAGAGCTTTCGTCAGGAGAGACTTGGCATCCGGGACATTGTTTTGCAGCAACGCAAGACGGCCCTTGGCAACATATCCCTGAGCGGAAACTGGCTGTGTCTCAACCAGCTCGACAAGGCGTTTCGCGTGACGCATGTCATTGAGATCAAGCGCGGTCTCGGCGCCCGCTTCCACAGCACGCTTCACTTCCGCGAGTTCCAAATTAGTGGGCAGCGGCCCCGTCTGAAACTGAGTAATCAACTCTTCATTGGCGTCAGACAGGCCGCGCATGAGCATAGTTTTAGGAGCATGGTATTCAAGCAAGGTGTGGTCGTCGGTGTTTAAGGCACTTCCCTCCCCAAGCTTTCGGACGGCTGAGTCCTCCAGCAAGAAATAAGCTATGACTCCCTCGGGTTCGCGCACATCGATGGACTCAAGGTCAGTACGAAGAGCTTTGTTTTGCCAGAGAGCACGCAGGTGATTGAACTGGACTGGAGCCGTGTCCGTGCGTCCCAGGAGTAGAAGGTCGGTCTCCTCGCCGCGCCAGAGCGTGACCTCCGCAAAGTGAGGGGCGAAAGTCGCCATGATCATACGCAGGTCGGCCGGATCCAGTGAATAGGACTGCACCCACTGAACAAACATTCCGCCGGGTGCCAGTCGTTGCCGGGCCGCCCAGTAAAACTCATCCGTGAACAGCGTGGCCACTCCCGCGATCCAGGGATTGGAAGGCTCGGAAATGATCAGGTCATACTTCTGATGAGAAGTCAGCAGGAAGTTGCGCGCGTCATCGAAGACGACATGAACTCGCGTATCACTCAGCACACCTCGGTTGAGACTTCCAAGGTATGGGGCCGCTTGGATAACAGCGGGCTCAATCTCAACACAATCAATCTGCTCGACATCGGGGTATCGAGCCACGGCGGACACGGTCATTCCGCTTCCGAAGCCGACAATGAGGACTCGCCTGGGGGCAGTGTGAAGCGCGGCACCCAAGTGGCCCAAGAGAAGTTGCGTTCTGGCATCACCTGTCGAGGCATCGACCTTCCCGTTGACGCGGAGCGAGACATTGTTGTCCGTGCGGACAACCGCAACCGAATCGTTCACTCCCTCCTCGGCAAACACCAGATCGGTTGTCGCGACGACTTCACCGAACGTGAGTCGGCGCTGGTGAGAGTTCCCGTAGAGTACTGCCGACAACATCAGCAATGGTTCGTTGTAGAAGATTGAAGAAAATCCGACTACCACGGCTAATGCAAAACAGCAGACGTCAACGGCCAGACGGCGTAGGCGTCGTTCCGGCGCCCGTGAGTCGAGCACCAGGGCCAGCAACAGATTAATCGCAGCGGCAACCCCGATCGCTCGAAAACTCCCCAACCACGGCACCAGCCAGAAGCCGGCTACGACTGCCCCAACAATGCAGCCGATTGTGTTCGCCGCGTACGCTTTACCTGCCGTTACGGAGCTTCCTGTCTGGCCTGCGTCGCCCCGGTCAATCAAAACCACGAACATCGGAAAATTGAAGCCAAACAAAATGGCCGTCGGCAGCATAGCCAGCGCGCTTACAACAAACTGTGTAAGAACCAGTCCGCCAAAATCTTGATCCGCCTTCCGAAGCAATTCCGGAACTATCGCTGCTATCCACGGAAAGAGAACCAGAGAAGAAAGTGCTCCCATTCCAATGCCGATTTGCGTCCGGGAGAGCGTAGCAATCGAAATCTTCCGGGAACTCGCAAAGAAGCGATGAAAGAACGCGCTGCCAATTACAGTCCCCAAAAGAAAAGCCGCAAGCATGAGCGTGAACGCGTAGGTGGAACTCCCAATCATGATGCCCAGCAGCCGTGTCCAGGCGATCTCGTAAGCAAAGGCGGTACTACCAACGACGGCAAACAAAAAGAGTAAAAAGGTGAACGAGATTTGTTGCGGCGTGTTTCTGTCGGGATTTACCCTCCGGGGCAAGGCCCTAACCACCGGAGCGCTACGGTTCTCTTTCGATGCCCAAAGCGCAATGAGCCCCGCGAGCGCATTCGCCGCGGCCGCGCAACAAATCGTGACCCGGAGACCCCACGTCGGAAGCAGAACAAATCCGGCAATTAAAGTTCCGGCAACCGCCCCTAGAGTATTCACCCAATATAACTGACTGACGCTCACACCGAAGTTGGCAGAACTGCGGACAAAGCTCTCAACCAGAATCGGGAGCGTCGCTCCCATGAGGAGGGTAGGAATAAAAAGCACCGCGGTTACGCCAAACAACCGTAGCGTCAGCAGAGTAATCTGCGATCCACTCACAACGGGATACGCGATTACATACAGGGAACGTACTGCAGCCAGGCCGGCCAGAGAGATGGCGCCTGTGGCAGCAATCAAAAATTCGATCCGCGCATAGAGCGCGACAGGATTGGCGTGATCTTCGGCCCAGCGACCGAGATAAACACTGCCGCAAGCCAGTCCCGCCATGAAGACAGCCAGTACGACTGCGGTGGCATAGATCGTGTGCCCAAAGATCTGCCCTAAGGCCTTCGCCCAAGCCACCTGGTAAACAAGGCCCGCTGCCCCCGACAAGAGAAAGCAACCGAGAATGGCAATATCGATTTCCCGCCGGTCGGACTCTTTTCTCATTCGCGAAGAGGAAGCAAGATGGCCTACGGAGAATATCAAAACTCGATTGCAAGAACGGCAGACGATCTGATTCTTGCAACAAAACCTCTGCCTGACGTGGCTGCCCGGAGTTCAGGTGTCTGACCGCCGGTCCCCTTGACTGAACTGAGACGAAGGAATCCGAAATTTGAACCCAATCGCCTGCTAACAACAGTGTTGCCACATGTGAGACGTGTGTACTACTAGTGCCGCTTCGAGGACGTTCCACCTTATGCGAATCATTGGGAACATTCGGCGTCGAGGCGATAAAGCCGGAAGATAGTTAAGTTGCCTTCACTGGCACCAGGGTAATTCTGACAATCTCGGCCCCGGCTACAAGAAATGGATCTACCCGGATTGTCAGTAAATCATTCTGACCGCAGGGTCTCAACTGGGTTCACCGCAGAGGCGCGACGTGCCGGCAGATAGCTCGACATCGCGGCCGCCGAAAGCAAACCTAGCGACACCGCTGCAAAAGTCGCAGGATCGGTGGGCTTGACGCCAAATAGCAACGACGACATCAGGCGCGTCAGCGCCAACGCCGCAACGAGCCCGCAGATTACTCCGCCAACCGTCAGCAGCATGGCGTGGCGCACAAACATTCCCGTCAGCTCCCCTTGCTGAGCGCCAAGAGCGCTGCGGATGCCAATCTCGCGTCTTCGCTGCGACACGGAATACGCAATGACCCCGTAGAGGCCGACAATGCCGAGCAACAGTGCCATGCCTCCGGCAATCGCAAGCATCACCAGAGTGAACGAAGTCCGCGCCATCGACGTCCGGTAGAAGTAGTCGAGCGTGTGGACGTCTGCGAGTGGAAGATTTGGATCCACCGCCCACACGGCTCGCCGAATCTCGCTCATGAAACTCTCGGAGCCGGCGCGTCGGCTGCGTATTGAGTACGTCACATATCGCCGGACATCAAGCTCTGTCCCCGTGAAATGGGCGGCTAGGATTGGCCAATACACGGAGTTGGGCGCTTCCTTGTCCACGCCATCGTCGTGCACATCCCTGACAACGCCGATCACTTCGCGCCAGTCGTCTTTTTCGTTGGCGCGGATTTGCTTGCCAAGGGCAAGCGAGGGGTCATGCCAGTTTTCACGCGCCATCCTTTCCGAGATGATGGCCAGCGGAACCTTGTTGTAGATGTCGCCCCAGGTAAAGTCGCGACCGGCAACGAGCGAAGTACCCTCGGTTTTGAAGAAACCCGGCGCAACAAACCTGAAGCGATGAAGCGGAATCTCACCCTGAGAGTATTTCCGGTCCCTCACGAAGACGGTATCTTCCCATCCGTTACTGTCCATGGGGACACTCATGGAGAGGCCAACTGACGAGACACCCGGAACGGCTTCGATCTTGCGCAAGATCTCCTCTTGCATGCGGACGACTTGCTCGGGATCCTTAGCGTCAGTATCGGGAATATTGACGCGGAATGTCTGGAGCTGCTCGGGTGCGACGAAACCCGGATCAACTGTGGTCAGCGCATGAAAAGTCCGAATCATAAGCCCCGAACTGATCAGCAGGATGACTGCCAGCGCCACTTGCACAACCACCAGCACACTCCGCGACCGATATCGCTCGCGGCCTTCGCTCATGGAACGTCCACCCTGGCGCAATGCGGTTCCGACGTGCTTGCCCGCGTATTTCAAGACCGGAACGGAACCAAATAGGAGCGATGCAACCAAAGACGCGGCAAGCGAGAACAACAATGTGGGCCCATCAATGCCGATTTCTTGCAGGCGTGGAAGGCCGCTTGGTGCCGTTGCGATTAGAACTCGTAGCGCTGCATAGGCGAGTGCGAGACCAAGAACACCGCCAAGCAGCGCCAGAACAAGATTCTCAAACAGCAATTCCGCAGCGATGCGCCCCGGCGTAGCGCCGAGCGCCGCGCGGATCGCCAGTTCTTGCTGGCGTCCTTGGGCACGAACCAGGAGCAGGTTGGCTACATTCGCGCACGCGATCAACAACACAAAACCGATTCCACCCATCACAACCCACAGGAGCTTGCCCACGTCGCCCACCACCTGTTGCTTCAGCGTTCGTAGGTTCGGCCCCATTCGCGCGTCTTCAAACATCTTGAGACTGTAGCCCGGTGGCGGCGGAAAACTTCTGAGCACGATGGGGAGCATGCGCCCCACATCCGTGTTGGCCTCCGCCAGCGTGACACTAGGTCTGAGCCGAGCGATGGCATCGTAGTTGACAGGTAGGAGAAACGTCTTGCCACGATCGAACTTTACCGGAAAGAGCAGGGCGAGGTTCGGTCCGCCAAAGCGAAAATCCTCCCGCAGGACTCCGAGAATTTGATGTGGTTTCCCATCTACGGTGATCACTCTCCCGACTGCCGATCGGTCGCTACCAAACTTGCGCTGCCAGTAGCCGTAGGTCAACATCACTGTGTCTGGGTTGCCCTCCTCATCGTCGGCTTGGGTGAACGATCGACCCAGAAGAGGCGTGGCCCCGAGCAGGGGAAGCAAGCCATCGGTCACCACGAGGCTCGAGGCTTGCTCCGGCTCACCCGCGCCTGTGATGTTCACCGTGTAGCCCATATACAGCCCAATGTCTTGGAAGGTGCGGTTCTGCTCGCGGAAAATGAGGTAGTCAGCCAGGCCCAGATTCAGGTCCTTGATGTTGATCCCGGGAGCCGAAAGCCAGACCGCGACTAGTTCCTCCTGATGCGGATAGGGCAAGGGCTTTAGAAGAATCCCATTGACCACGCTGAAGATCGCCGTGTTTGAACCGATGCTGACGGCCAACGTGAGCAGAGCAACCGCCGTGAACAACGGCGCCCGCCCGAGGCTGTGCAGCATCTGGATGAGTTGGACTCTGATCCATGCCATAGAACGACCTCCCACCTGATGTGCCCTTTCCAGAGCCTCGATTCAATATCGCGCGCGTATCTCTCGAACTTATTACGTCAGCCCGGCTGCTGAAGTTCTAGGAATGTTCGACGAGCACAAAAGTTCTATGCCAATACTGGCTCAAAAGCTCAATCGGGTCGTAGAGCCCCGTTGGCCCATAAATCGAGGAGATTGCAGAGTACAGCCGAAAACTCTAGGACCCCACTCCGGTCGCCTGTTGAAAATCCCATTTACACTCAGTCGGAGTGGGGATCCTGAGTGAAATCGCCTACTTGTGACATTTGTCATAATAAAGAGTTCACTTGGGCAACGATGATGGCGTCCTTGCTAGCGTTTCTTTTGGGCTGCGTAGATGGTCTACGGTCGCTGACCCCTCCGGCATTGGTGTGTTGGGCAGCGCATCTTGGCTGGCTGCGTTTCGCCGGAACGAGATTCGCTTTCATCAACCATCGGTCGACATTGATAGTCTTCACAGTGCTGGCAGTGGCCGAACTGATCGCCGACAAACTACCGAACACGCCAGCGCGCACGGCGCCTCTCGGACTGATCGCACGAATTTTGTTGGGAGGCGCATGTGGTCTGGCGATTGCCACAAGTGTCGGTATGAGCCTCTCTTTTTCAGCGCTGCTTGCCTCAATCGGTGCGCTCGTCGGCACCTTTGTCGGTTATCACAGCCGTCGTTTAATAGTCTCCCAGGTCCATGTGCCAGATTTCGCCGTGGCGGCTGCCGAGGACGTGATTGCGATTGCAGCTGGATTGTTCATGCTTCGGTACGTCGCACAATAGATGAGTCCTGAAAGTTATTCGCAACTAGGCCCCCTAATCTGGTCAAAACATTTAATGGCCTATTCTCGAAAACTGACCTCCGGCTTGCTCGTGTTTCTGCGATTCGATTCGCACAAGCCGACCACGAGGGAGCAATCTCTGCAACGCCGCTTTGGCCAGTCTCGCGTAGGCAACAAACGTCCCAATGCACTCCAAGTCGGCTACTCGACGGTATGCAGTCGCGGCAGCGCTAGCCCCGCGACTCAAGGGCTTGAAGATAACGACTGATCTGATGCAGGTGGGAAAGGTCGTGACCGGCCAGCAATTGTAGCATCAAGGCCAAGGACTCCGCGCCACGCTCATTGTGCTGCCCGCTGCGTTGCAAGTCCTCTGGTGATATTCGTCTCCACACGGACAGGTTGAGTAAGCGTAGCGTCCGAAATATTTCGACAAGCTCGGACGGCTCGCATTCATTGTGGCGCTGGGAGGCTACCCAGGCATCCTGCTTGAAGCCGAGAATAGCCGGCTCGTCCTCGCAAAGGATCAACCGGAGGCGATATCCATAAACCCATTCGCTATCGGTGAGATGGCCGATGATTTCGTTTGGAGTCCATTTTCCCTGAATTGCTCGCCCGCGCAGCACTTCTGCCGGATGTCTGGCCACAATATCGGCCAGGGTGGATGCCGTCTGCCCTAACACTTCGATCGGCTCCCGGCCAGCCAACAGGTTGAACAGCTTTTCGCGGTAGGTCCGTGGGGCGAACACCTCTAGTCCCGGTTGCGGCGGCGTCATCATCAACTCCTTCCTTTGCAACTTCTCGAATCTACAAAAAGACTCACAATCTCATCACTGCGAAGCGGACGAATCGTCATTTTTCATCGTGATCATTTTCAGCGGTGCCGTTTTCTGTAAGCTGGAAGCCCTCATCTTTCCAACCCTCGATGCCTCCGATCATTTTCTTAACCCGGCGACCAAGTTTCGCAAGATTGAGAGCCGCCCTGTCGGCACCGTTACAGTGTGGGCCATCGCAATACACAACGAAGAGCGTGTCTTCGGAATAAGAAGCGAGATTCCGCGCGGTAATACGACCATGCGGGAGATTCACCGCACCTGGAACATGTCCAACGGCATACGACTGCGGGCCGCGAACGTCCAGCAATACGAAATCCGTGTTCTCACCCGCCAGCGCTTCGTGCACGTCCCAGCAGTCAGTCTCCAACGACAGGAGTCGTGAGAAGTGTGCAGCTGCATCGGCGGGATAGGCGGGGACGAAACTGGAGACATTGGAAACTTTCTTTTGAAGTGCGGGCATAAAAGAGGCCTCCTGAGCCTAATGTGCCAGCATTCGTCGGAACGAACAAGCGGCAGTGGTGACAATATGCGTTAAAATCGTGCCATGATTGCAGCGCAACCCACACGCTTGCAAGCCGGATTGTCCCACCGAGACGTGGCAGTTCTCGCCTATGGTGGTACAGCAACATTCGAGCTCGGAATTGTGGTCGAGCTATTCGGGTTACCGCGACCGGAGTTTTCCGAATGGTATCGATTCAAGGTATGTGCCCTGGAGACGAGCCCGCTCGCCGCAACCGGCGGTTTGACGATTACATGTCGTCATGGAATCGATGCACTTTCGCGCGCAGGGACGATTGTGATTCCGGGCTGGCGAACAGCAGAACAACCGCCAGAGCGGCTTTTGCGAATTTTGCGGAGGGCGCATCGACGAGGCGCAAGGTTGGTTTCGATCTGCTCTGGGGCGTTCGTGCTTGCCGCAACCGGGCTTTTAGACGGACGGCGTGCGACGACGCATTGGCGGTACGCAGCGCAACTGGCACAGATGTATCCACGCATCAAGGTAGAGCCTGACGTGCTCTACGTTGACGAAGGCGACCTGCTCACCTCGGCGGGAAGTGCTGCTGGCATCGACCTATGCCTGCACATCGTGCGCAAGGACTTCGGCGAAAGCGTGGCGAGCCAAGTTGCACGTCGCTTGGTTGTGTACCCGCACCGCGATGGTGGCCAGGCGCAGTTTGTCGACCGGGCTGTACCCAAAGAAAATCGCCCATGGTTGGCCAAACTGCTGGATTGGACCCAGAATCATCTTGGTGAAGAACTCTCGGTGAAACGCCTCGCCAAGCAGGCGGGGATGAGCAAGAGAACCTTGTCGCGTCGATTCGCCGAGGAAGTTGCAACTTCGCCCATCGAATGGCTCATCGGGTTGCGGCTCGCCCGTGCAAAACAGATGTTGGAGAAAACCGCTCGGAGCGTTGACGAGATAGCTTATGACACAGGCTTCGGTTCGGCTCCGACGCTACGGCACCATTTCCGGCGCCGTCTTGACACAAGCCCGGTTGCCTATCGCTCGCATTTTCGGTGAAATACCGGCGGGCAAGCTATCAGCGCAAATGCGACGCGGATAGAAAAGGAGCAGTGAACCCGAGTTCTAGGCTGATACTGCGGAAGCTATTGCCAGATAAAATCCAACACCATGAGTGCGCATAATGATAACCCACCGAGTTTATCGATGCTCTCCGGTATATAGAAAGGATGAGCGCGGTATAAGTCCTGATACGCGGCAAGACGCGAAACCAGCTCGTGTGCGTAGTCGGCAAGAATAAAAACTGCGACGACCCGTTACGTTTTGGGAGCGGCTAGGGCATATGCATTCATCGCTGGAGCGCATTCTTTCACGAAAAAGCTATCGGGAAAAACTAACTATTGAAAAAATCGTCATAACACGCATCGGGCGCTACTGCTATATCGCCCTCGCCGACAACGCGGTTCAAGAAAGACGGAAACCCTTAGAACCAGACTCGACTCGAACTGCAAGCCAAATCTCTTTAATATCCTGGTTAGCATGTTCCGCTGGGACGACTGGGTTTTCCGGATTCCTGAGTCGGAAGCGCCTGCATGGTCGGCACTACGAATGGTATTGTTCCAGCCAGGTTGTTCTCACATTGTAAGATCGCCTGCGTATCGCCTTGCACCGTGGATGGCAAAGTCGGCATCGACAGATCGAGGTTCTTGAAATTAAATGCACTGGTTAAGTCTCCGACCGCTGACCGGCGCCAAGCACTCAGGTTCGGCACTTCGGCTCCGAAAAGCGTCTCGAGAAATCGCAACACCGAAGTGTGATCGAACAGGTCCGAGGACACAAGTCCTCCGCGACTGAACGGCGAGATGATCAACAAGGGGACGCGAAAGCCTAACCCAATCGGCCCGGAGATCGCTGGATTCCCGACGACAGTCGGATCCGGAACCGCAGGCGCGGTTACATATTCGCCTGGCGTTCCGGGAGGCGCCGTCACCGGTGGAACATGATCAAAGAATCCACCATTCTCGTCGTAGTTCACCAATAAAACCGTCTTCGCCCACAGTAGAGGATTCGCACCGAGAGCAGTGACGATGAGAGATAAAAGATTCTCCCCGAACAGCGAAGGGGCGGGCGGGTGATCCGAAGTTAAGACTGAACCAATCAGCCAGGAAACTTGAGGCAGATTCCCCGACGCCACATCGGACAGGAAGTCGGCGGGAAACTGTGGCACAAATGCATTCTGATATAGCACCGATGCGGGATCCTGGAAATTCTTGAAATAGGAGAGCACATTGTCTGACAGAATGCCGCCGAGAATATTTTCGTCGGGCGACGAGTACACTTTCCACGAAATGCCCCGAGCCTGAAGTTGCTCGGGCATGGTCGTATACGTCAGACGTCCGTGCATTGCCGAGCGATTTGCGACAATCGTCTGCAAGATCGGTCCGCCATTTTTTCCATCGGGGTCGAGCGACGCTGCCATCGAGTAAAGGCGATTAGGATCGGTCGGGCCCATGACTGAACAGAAATAGTTGTCGCAAATTGTGAAGCCGTCCGCCAAAGCGTAGTAGTAAGGAAGGTCGGCCCGAGTGTAGTAGCCCATGCTCAGCACCGCATCATTCGAATTAATCGGCAGACGCGAACTCACAAAGCCGTCCATCTTGCCGTTGTCCCAGCTCTGATGTTGGGGCACCCAGTCGTGGCTGATGTCGTGCGTGCACGCGGCATTCGATTTGGTGGTGTCCAGATGAAACGGCAGGAGTTGTCCCACCGGTGAAATCGCGGTATTCGCTGGATCGGGTTGCTGGAACGCGGCGCTTTGATCGGAAAATCCGCGGACACCCCGATAGCTTCCGAAGTAGTGATCGAAAGAACGGTTTTCCTGGGTCAGGATCACCACGTGTTCGATGTCACTTAACTTGGAGCAGCCGGATACAACAGACGAAACCAGGTTGGAAGCACCGCAACCGTGCAAACCCAAAGACGCCAGCTCTGCAGCTGTCGCCGCAGTTCCAAGTTTGAGCAGTTCTCGGCGAGTGAATTTGCGCATAGGTTCCAAGCCTTTAGATGCCATCGTCTGAGCAGAGAAGGTCCACCGTTTTTGGAATAGGACAGAGGACGGTCGGGCACCCCGACCAAAAGCTGACCTGGCAGGAATTTACCTCAGATCAGAACGCTTGTATTTTCAGAGACTTGGCTGTTGACCCAGAATTGATTCGCACTGCATTGCTTTCCTGCCTGATTTCAAGCATAAGCGCAAGAAAACAAATCGGCGGCTCGATATCGATTTCGCCCCGTGCGAGCGCTTTTTTGCGCGGGCACCGAAAAATGAGGTTTTGAATGTATCCGGATGCACCGCGCAGGTTTTCTCCTCCGCCCCTCACTTCCCCTCGCTGTGCCCCAGCCGCGTCCACCGCGAAAATCGCGGCACAACCGCTCAGGAGTTTGCTCACGCTGGCGCTGCTCGTTCTTCTTCATCTGCTGGAGCCAGGGAAACTTTTCGCGCAGCAAACACCGCCCTCCGGTCAGGGATGGTCGCAGAACGATCAATACAACGGACAATACCCACTCCCGCAGCAACCGGACTATGAACAGCAGCCTGATGTGCAACCTTCTTATACGGATTCCAGTCCAGCTCGGCCGCTCAACGCGGCGCAGTTAGAACAACTCGTGGCCCCGATCGCACTTTATCCGGACAGGCTGGTGGCGCAAGTCTTGGCCGCGTCAACTTTTCCAGATCAGGTTGCGGACGCGAGGTACTGGCGGCAGATGCAAGGCGATGCCTCCCCCGATCAGATTGCTGCTGGCGCCGACGCGCAAAACTGGGATCCGAGCGTAAAAGCGTTGGTTGCGTTTCCTCAGGTGCTGGCGCAGATGAACCGCAATCAGCAATGGACTTCCGATTTAGGTAATGCACACTACAACCAGCCGCAAGACGTGCTCCTGGCAGTCCAAGTAATGCGTCGCCGCGCTCAGGCTGCCGGAACTCTGGAGAGCACACCGCAGCAAGCGGTGGACTATGACCAAGGCTACATCCAGCTGATACCGGTAAATCCAGAGGTCGTGTACGTACCGACGTATAACCCGTGGACCGTCTACGGAGAGCAAGTTTCGCCCTATCCCGGTTTTTCGCTGCTCGGCAGTGTGGAATCATTTCTCGGCTCGTCGCCGATCACCTATGGGCTCGGAATCGCGATCAGCGCATTCAGCCACGCTCCCTGGGGCTGGCTCGCGTGGGGACTGAACTGGTTTGTCCAGTCGGTGCTCTTCAACGAGTCGAACTACTATTCGCACAGCAACACGGTAGCCGACTGGGGATTCCGTCATGATGGTCTGCATGCGTACGCCGGAAGGGCAGGATTTGCGGGGCATACCTACTACCGCACGGCGGACGGTTTCCACAGGTTCGGTGGCGGATACAACTGGAACCGCGGACGAGAATTCGGTCGCCAGCCGGGAAGATATGCCGAGAATTGGCGAAGAAACTCCAACAACGGCTTTCACCGCTTCGGGGGCGGCGACCACTGGATTCAGAGCCAATCCCACAATAATATGCGGGCACCGAAAAACTGGCGGCCGTTCGATCGCCGCAGCTACAGATCCAGCTGGAACCGCGGTACGGAAGAAGGCTTCCGGAGCGGGGCGCGCACATCCTACGCCCGTTCGATGCAACCCTATCGTGCTCCGGCTGCAGGTTTTCAGCGCGGCAAATTCGGGGGATCGTCTTCCGGAGCTTTTGCGAGCAGCAACTTTGCGCGCTCAGCCGGAAAACCACCGCACTCGGGTGGCTTCCATTTGTTTGGTGGCGGGCACGCTCCCAAGACCGTTAGCAGCCGCGGGGCGGACGGCTTCCACCTCGGTGGCAGCGGGCATACGCCGAAGAGCTTTCACGGCAGCGGGAGAAATTTCGGCGGCGGCCACTCGCACAGCGGAGGAGGTCACTCCGGCGGTCACGGCGGAGGCAGGCATCACCGCTGAGGCGGACTGCCCATCGCAAAAGCACCATAGAAACCCAGACACGAACGCGACCGACAGCCTGCGCCGTTAAAGGAACCTTGCCCTGTGACTCCGTATTCAACGTCATGCCAAAGGGCCCTATGAACACTCTTTATAGCTTTTGCCTTCAAGCCAGCTGCACAAATTAAATCCCCACTCGAATGTCGGCAACAATGCGACGACGTTCGAACGGGGACTCCTTTATTCTGACGCACTGCGTATTTCAGCTGGC
>DATFQQ010000225.1:0-7518 GCA_035264195.1 Candidatus Sulfotelmatobacter sp.
TTTTTGGCATTTTTGCGTGGCTCGCTCTGGCTCTCGGTGCCGTAGGGCTACATAGTGTTGTGTCGTACACAGTGGCACAACGGACCAACGAATTCGGGATTCGTATGGCGCTAGGCGCGCAGCGTGCGGATGTGCTGCGAATGGTCTTTAGAGCGGCATCAGTAAGCCTGGGCGCCGGAATCTTGGCAGGTATTGCTCTTTCATTAGCCCTGAACCAAGTCGTTGCGAAATGGGCACAAGCGAGCCCGCGCGAACCTGGCATTCTCCTTGCTGGAACCATTCTTCTCGGCTTTGTGTCCGGGTTGGCCTGCGCAATTCCGGCGCGTCGCGCCTCCAGAGTCGATCCAATGATTGCACTACGTAGCGAATAGTAGCGTCCCTTCACTTGGAGGGTCGTGGGCAAACGGGAGACTAAAATTTCCACGAGACGCGGGCGGCGGAGCCCGACCTTGCAGCTCTCCTTCCGTGTTACGTCGGGACTTTCAGGATTAGATATCCGCCTACAAGAACGAAGAGTAGATCTGGCGACCAAGCGGCCACCGCGGGAGGAAGTTGGCTGAGATTGCCCATCGCTTCGAACAAGCGCGAGACCACAGTGTAGAAGACCGCGATGGAGACGGCGACTGCGATTCCTGTGACTGCTCCTCTTTTTCCAGCGGACAACGAAAATGGGATTGCCAATACCGCCATGATCAAGGTGATCAGGGGATAGGACAACTTCTTGTTGAGTTCGACGCGAAGACGCACGACATCGAATCCGCTCTGCTGTAGATCGCGGATATATTGGTGCAGCTCCTGGTAATTCATTTCCGTGTACTGCTTTACTTCCTTCTTGAAATAGGAGGGCGTTTCCGCAAACTCAGGGAACGTAGCCACATCAAAGGTGCGATAACCCTCGGGAGCGATGGCACTGCCGTGCAAGGAACGCTCCCATCCCTGTTCGTAAACCCAGCGGTTCATGCTATCGGACCAATGGGCACGCTCAGCGTGAACACGGCGGGTGATCGTGAAGCTGTCCTTATCGAGTTGGAAGACGCTGAGATTGGCGAACTGATCCCGGTCAGTATCGAAGAACTGGTAGTAGTAGATATTGTTGTTCGCACCGAAAATCCACTTGCGGTCAGGACGGAGATAGGTTTGCGGCGGCTTGCCTTTGATCTGGTTGTGGAGCGCTTCCTGACGCTTGTTGGTGTGGGGCAAATAAAACTGATCGGCAAGAAACAGAGTGCCAGACAACACGGCCGCTGCCGCAAGGACCGGCGTGATGATGCGATAGATACTGGTACCCGTTGCCTTGATGGCGGTGATCTCGTTGGATCGCTGCATCACTCCAAACGTGACCAGGACAGCGAGCAGCATGACTAGCGGCGCGACGTTGTACAGCAAGTAGGGGGTGACGTTGAGGAGATACTCGGCGACGATGGATGCAGGCACTTTGTTACGCAGGATATCTCCCAGGAGTTCGAAGAGCGTGAAGACAAGGACGAGGACAAGGAAGGTCGAAAGAATCATCCCGAGATAAAGGAAGAAGTCACGCAAAACGTAGTCGTCAAGCAGGGTGGGGAAGCTGGCGCGAAAAAGCCGGCGCCGCGAGGAAGCGCGCTCGAAGGCGTTTTCGCGGCGTCGGCCGTTGTTATTGAGGCGGCCAATCAGCTGTGTCTTCCGAGAGCTACGGAAGAAGCTGAGATCGATCGGACGCTTCTCCGCACGGAAGAGCAGGAACGCGGCAAGTGCGAAGAAAACCAGATCAGCCAGCCAAGCTCCAAACCACGGTGAGACGCGTCCCTGTCGTGCGAAAGAGACGCCGATGAGCGAGACGACGTAATACGCAAAGACCAGCAGGATGGTGAGTACGAAGCCGCCTGACTTGCCGCTCTTCTTCGATGAAAGGCCGAGTGGAATTCCAACCAAGGCGAGAACCAGGCACGCGGTCGGCAGCGCGAAGCGGCGGTGAAATTCGATGAGGTACCAGCGTGCGGTGACCGGATCGGAACGCTGCGCTTTGTCGAGCAGAGCGCGCGTGGTCATTTCGCTTGCTGGAAGAGATTCGTCCGCTTTGTTTTCGGTCGAGGGCAGATCGATGGGAATGTCGGTCTGTTCGAAGGTCGAGATCTGATAGTGCCCCGGATTCTTGGGATCGGTTTCGTGCTCAGAGCCGTCGACGAGATGGAGATGCAAGCGGTCGGGTCCTTCGCTGACCACGATTCCTTCTCTCGCCAAGGTGATGCGGGGATTGGCGGCGTCCGAGACATCGGCCATGAAGACACCTTTCCAGATGGCCGCGCCCTGGGCAGTTTTGACGTCGTGCACATAGAGCACGATTTTCGGGAAGCCCTCGTAGAAGACGCGTGGCTGAATCTCAAACGAAACCTGCGATCCCTTTAAACGGTCTTCCAAATGTCCCAGAGCTGCCTGGGCGCGGGGAGCGACGTAGAGACCGTTTAGCAGGGCGAGGAACCAGGCGGCGAAAACGAAGATAGATAGAATCCGCAGGAAGGCCCATACTCCCATCCCACTGGCGCGCATGGCGGTAATTTCGCTGTCGGCGGCCAGACGGCTGAGACCAATGAGAATCCCCACAAGAACGCTCATGGGGAGCGTGTACGTGAGAGCAAGAGGGATGGTAAAAGAGAAGATTTCGGCGATGCTCGGCAGAGGAGCGCTGGCCCGAACAACGAGTTCGAGGATGCGTCCGAGGTCGCGCGTGAACAGAACGAAGGTAAAGATCGCTATGCCGATCAGGGCATGAGCCGTGACCTCACGGAGAATGTAGCGGGTAAGAATCCGCATGGGACGCGCTTAAGCCGAGGATAGCACGGAGCGCCGCGAGATGCCGCGCCGGTATCGGAACTACAAAGCGGTTTCATGCGTACCGCTATGAGAGCATGGTGTTTTCCTTCGGAGGGCGGGGATGGCCACTGTGAATGCTGTGCAGCAACCCGGCGGTGGGAGCATTGATGAAGAGCAAAGCCGGTTGCGCGGCGACAACCTGGTGTTGCTGGCGATCGCGGCGGCGATGGCGTTGCTTCACATTCTTACGAACGGGCGTTATGGATTTCATCGGGATGAATTGCAGTTTCTGACCGATGCCCGGCATCTGGACTGGGGATTTGTGGCGTATCCCCCGTTTACGCCGGTGGTGGAGCGGATCAGCCTTTCGATCTTTGGACTTTCGATGGTTGGGCTGCGGCTGTTTTCGGTCATCGCCACGTCGGCGGCGGTCGTGGTGACCGGCTTGATGGCTCGCGAACTCGGCGGCGGACGATTCGCGCAGGTGACCGCCGCATTATGCGTCGCTCTCTCTCCGTTGCCCATCTTTGAAGGGACAGAATTTCAATACACGACATTCGATTACTTGTGGTGGGTGCTGATCGCGTATTTTGTGATCCGGTTGCTGAAGAACGATGATCCGCGATGGTGGGTGCTCATCGGCGCGGTGATTGGCCTTGGAATGCAGACGAAGTACGCGATCGCGTTCTATGTTGCGGGAATTGTGGGTGGTGTGGTGCTAACTGGGGCGCGGAGATACTTGTTGAGCCCATGGCTCTGGGCAGGAGTTGGGCTCTCGATGCTGATTTTCTTGCCGAATCTGATTTGGCAAATCAGACATGACTTTATCTCACTTCACTTCCTGCAGAGCATCCACGCGCGCGACGTTGGTGAAGGGCGGGCGGACGATTTTCTGAGCGGACAGTTTCTGATTTGTACGAACGTGCTTGCAGCCCCTATCTGGATCGCGGGGCTTATCGGCTATTTCCGGAGTCGGCAGTATCGAATGCTGGGTTGGATGTACGTGATCCCGCTGCTGCTCTTTATTGTGGGGAAGGGGCGGCACTATTACCTGGCGGCCGCCTATCCGATGTTGATGGCAATGGGTGCTGTGATGGCGGCACGATGGCTGGCTTCGATGTCAAAGATGCCACGCCGGGCAGTCGCCGGGGCATTCTTTGTTTTGCTGGGTCTCGCCGGCGCATACGCCTGTGCATTGCTTGTCCCGCTAGCCTCCAACGGACCTCTGAAGAAGTTTGCATTGGAAAAGAATGGCGAATTGCGTGAGGAGATCGGCTGGGATGATCTAGTGCGGAATGTTGCGGCGATCCGGGATTCGCTGCCTCCAGAAGAACGAGAGCACGTCGGGATTGTTGTGAGGAATTATGGAGAGGCGGGAGCGATTGAGATTTTCGGTCCCGCGTATCATCTGCCAACACCGATCAGCGGGACGAATTCGGGTTGGCTGCGGGGGTATCCAAATCCTGCACCGACTACGTTAATTGTGTTGGGTACGTCGTTTGAGAATGCCGACCGGAGGTACACCGGTTGCCGAGTTGCCGGACACAACCAGAATTCATTAGGCGTGAAGAATGAGGAGAGCCGCGATCACCCCGACATTTTTGTGTGCGGGCCTCCGCGATTGCCGTGGCCGGAATTTTGGAAGGATTTTCAGGCCTTCGGGTAGGGCTTCACCACGGAGGACACACAAGCCGCACGCCGTAACTCAGGAACCTACCTCAGGCGGCTTTGAAGAACAGTGCTGCCAATGGTGGCAACGTCAGCTTCAGCGAGAACGGCCGCCCGTGCATCGGCACAGCTTCGGCGTGGACTCCGCCTAGATTGCCCAGGCCGCTGCCGGCGTATTCGCGCCCGTCGCTGTTGAGCATTTCGCGCCAGTAGCCGCCATGGGGAACACCGAGGCGGTACTCCTGCCGCGGAACGGGCGTGAAGTTGCAGACCACCAGAACTGTGTCTTGCGGGTTTTCGCTCTTGCGCAGCAGTGAGATCGTGCTGGTGGCATTATCGTTGGCGTCGACCCATTCGAAGCCGGCCGGATCGTTATCGAGCCGGTGCATGGCGGGTTCGTTCCGATAGAAACGGTTGAGTTGTTCCATCCATGCCTGCACGCCTCGGTGGACTTGGTATTGCAGCACATGCCATTCGAGGCTAGTATCGTGCGCCCATTCGCGCACCTGGCCGAACTCACTGCCCATAAACAAGAGTTTCTTTCCAGCCTGCGCGTACATGTATCCGTAGAGCAGGCGGAGGTTGGCGAATTTCTGCCACTCGTCGCCGGGCATTTTGCCGATTAACGAGCCTTTGCCGTGGACAACTTCATCATGCGAGAGCGGCAACACAAAATTCTCATGCCATGAATAGAGCATGCGGAACGTGAGCAAGTTGTGGTGATACTTGCGGTGGATGGGATCATTCTGAAAGTACTTGAGCGTGTCGTGCATCCAGCCCATGTCCCATTTCATGCCGAAGCCAAGACCGCCGAGATAGATGGGTTTTGAGACCATCGGCCACGACGTCGATTCTTCCGCTGTGGTCTGAATATCCGGATGCTCTTTGAAGGCCTCCTGATTGAAGCGGCGAAGGAAGTCGATGGCTTCCAGATTTTCACGGCCGCCGAATTTGTTCGGAATCCACTCGCCCTCTTTACGCGAATAGTCGAGATAAAGCATGGACGCCACCGCATCCACGCGAAGACCATCGACGTGGTATTTGTCAAACCAGAACATCGCGCTCGACATCAGGAAGCTGCGAACTTCCGGGCGGCCGTAGTTGAAAATATGCGTCTTCCAGTCGGGATGAAATCCCTGACGAGAGTCGGCGTGTTCGTAGAGGTGAGTGCCGTCGAAGTAGGCGAGGCCGTGGCCGTCGGAAGGAAAATGAGACGGTACCCAGTCGAGGATGACCCCGATGCCATGCTGGTGCAGGTAGTCGACCAGGTACATGAAATCCTGCGGCGTGCCGTATCGCGCCGTCGGAGCGAAGTAGCCGGTGGTCTGGTATCCCCAGGAACCGAAGAAGGGATGCTCCATCACGGGAAGGAATTCGACGTGGGTGAAGCCCATCTGGCCGACGTATTCCGCCAGGCGAGGTGCCGTCTCCCGGTAAGTCAGCGGACGATTGTGTTCTTCGGGGACGCGCATCCACGAGCCGAGATGGACCTCGTAAATCGACTGCGGAGCATGAAGAGAATTGCGCTCAACACGCTTCTGCATCCATTCGTGGTCATGCCATTCGTAGTTGAGGTCCCAAAGAACCGACGCCGTGCGCGGAGGCTTTTCATGCCAGATGCCGATGGGATCAGCTTTGTCAGCCTTGTATCCGTGGTGGCTGGATTCGATGTGAAATTTATAGTGTGCGCCATGATTCGCGCCAGGGATGAAGCCTTCCCAGATGCCGGATGATCCACGCGAGTTGAGACGATGAACTTTCGGATCCCATCCGTTAAAGTTTCCGATCACGGACACAGTGCGAGCGTTAGGAGCCCAAACGCTGAAGATGGCGCCCGCTTGTCCGTTGTGAGTGGCGAGATGGGCACCCATCTTGTCGTAGATGCGATAGTGGCTGCCCTCGTTGAACAGGTAGAGGTCGTTCTCGCTAAGAAGTTGGGGGCCAGCTACGGCGATGGAATCAGGGCTCATAGGTCCGGTGCCTAGTGTACCGGACCGGGGGCCAGGGTGGCACCGCTGGATTTACCTTAGAAACCGAAGTTTTTATTCCGAGAGGGCTGGCCCATCCTTTCGAATCCAAACTCTCTATGAGGTTGCCCCACCCTTCCCGCGTTCTTGGCGGGAGGGTGGGCTCTGGCCACGAGCACGACTCCCATTTGTTCTCGCCTCCGCGCCGTCCATTGCGATTCGATCTCGACAATCCCCTCCATCCCCGTTGCATAGTGAACAAAGCTGCTCCATTTCCAGTCCGCTGGCCTCTCCACTAGTTCTTCGCTTGACCGGACTTTCATACCCAGCAAGCCAAGCCAATCACAAATCACCTGTGAGAATGCCTCGCCACACTCATCACGTTGCACAGGAGGTAGGGATCCTTCGACTGCGTTGATCTTCGCGCTTTTCGCGCAAAGATCAATCCTCGCTCAGGATGACAGTGCTTGAGGCAGTGCTAGCATCATAGCGTTTGGGGCAATACTCAGGATGACAGGGCTAATTTCCCACGCTTTGCAAAATCCGCAAGGAGTGGCCCCATTCGTCCGTTGCGCTGGCTGCAACAAACAGATTCACCCGCCTTCGCTTCACGAATCGTCGGATGGAACCCCGTTTTCGACGGCTGCAAGTTACGCCACGGAAACCTGCGTGCTAGACTGACTGCTTCCGGCCATGCCTGTCCTGCGCGTCATCCTTCTTTGGCATCAGCACCAGCCCTTTTATAAAGATCTGGTTTCGGGCGAATACCGCTTGCCTTGGGTGCGCTTGCACGCCCTCAAAGACTATTACGGCATGGTGAAGTTGCTGGACGAGTTTCCCAAAGTTCACCAGAACTTCAATCTGGTGCCGTCGCTGCTGGTGCAGATTCAGGATTATGTAGCCGGAACCGCGCAGGATCCGTTTCTTCGCGTGGCCGCGAAGTCGGCGAAGGAGTTGACGCCCGAAGAGCGGCGGTTTGCGCTGCAGTATTTGTTTCAGGCGAATCCGCAGAATGTGATTGGACGGTATCCGCGCTATCGCCAGCTATGGGAGCGGTTTCGCGAGCATGGGGATCATCCCGAGCGCGCGGAGC
>DATFQQ010000226.1:0-3027 GCA_035264195.1 Candidatus Sulfotelmatobacter sp.
AGCCATCTTGGAACGCTTCGATGGCTGCCGTTGCTGCGGCTGCGGTGGGCTCGATCCATGCCCCAGCACGATTCTGAATAAGGGCCACTGGTAGCTTGTTTTCGGTCGCATATGTCAATTCGACATAGCCGATGGCGCCAGGTGTCTGCTTGACCAATCCAGTCACTCCTTCGCTGCCTTTACCACCTACCCCGACAGGCCACGACACCGCAATCCCTTTTCCGACTTGCTTCGCCCAGCCGGGACTGACCTTCGTCAGATAGGTAGTGAAGATGTTGGTGGTGCCGCTGCCATCAGAACGGTGGGTTACAGCTATTGCTGTTTCGGGAAGGGACGAGCCCGGATTGTCTTTTCTGATCGCGGGATCACGCCAAGTCTTGATTTCGCCCAGATAGATTCCAGCGAGGACCGTAGGGCTGAGCTTGAGTGGGCTCTTCAGATCCGGAAGATTGTAGGTGATACAGACTGGTCCGGCGATCGCAGGGATCTGCACGAGTCGTGGCATCTCCTGCAGTTGCTGGTCGTCGAGGGCTTTGTCGCTAGCGCCGAAATCGACAAGGCCCTTCTTCAGTTGTTGAATGCCGCCGCCGCTGCCAATGGATTGATAGTTGATCTGAACTCCGGGATGGCTGCTTTGATAGACCGAGATCCAGTGGGCCATGGCAGGATAAATGAAGGTGGATCCCGCGCCGATCAGGGATTTATCCGAAGACGCCGGGTTGTGAGAGGAATTGCACGCGACGAAAAAGGCGCTTATGGCAAGCGCAAGCAACCCAATATAGCGGCGACCGACGTGCAGCATAAGAACCTCCTTCGACCGGCTGTTGCCACGATGACAGAGCGATCAAGATGACAGAACTAGATAAAGTGGTAGAGGCGTCAGTCACAAATGGAGGTAGTAGCATTACTACTCATCGATTGGGCCGAGAGTGCAATTCGCAATCGTGGATATCGAACTTCCCGCGAAGATACTCTTCCGCAGAAAAAGCATCCTGAAACAACGTCGATGGCGCAAAAAACTTGAGTCCGCATCGCGTGCACCCACCCATGACGGCAATCCCACGAATTTTCCTTAGAGTGACGAACTGCCGCCAATCGGGCTCGATAAGGTGTGGCGTTGGCGGAACTCGTTTCACTGACTCGGCTACCTCATGTGACTCGTGGGAGTTCCTAGCGTCGAATCGGTGACTCCTTTTGGCTGGCAAACATGTGCCCTCGGATAGTTGATTGCCTCTTCGGTGGTCATTGGTTCAGATTCCCAACCGCACCCATGGCAGCGGTAAATAAACTGATCGTCTGCAACCTCTCGTAAACTGAACATCGCTGTCCTCGCTTTCCGATCTCGCAGCTCCCAATGGCTCCTGCTCGACCTGGATCAATAGCGCGAACTAAGTAAAAGTTTGCGACACGGATGATGTTCAGGAAATGGCCTCTATGATCGAGGCACAGAAGTAACGCAGGGATGGTTACTGGTGGAACTGGAGACCCGTCCAGACAATCGCGAACGCTTCGAGCACTAGCCTTTCGGCGGGGTTGTTCGTCAGAAATTTGGCGGCATGATAGGCGATCACTCGCTCTCACCGAAACCGGTCCGAATTCGACCTCCTGTTTTCCTTCTAACTGTCTAAATCGATCCGAAGCGTCAGGAGGTCTGTTCCAAAGAGACGCACAGCTCGTGAATTCCCGGCGCTGCTCGGCAACTGACTCGCAAGCCAGCGTTGACGTTCACGTGGATCATCATCCAATAGCAAATGAGCTGTGCCGGTGTACCAGTTACTCTTGAACCCGTTGGGCACCTTTAGACGTACGCGCGGATTCTTCTCGATGTTGCGGACGTATCCTGCCCTCATGCCGTGCTCTGCCACGAGCCAAAACTGATTCCCGATGCGTCCATTGCCAACTGGCGTCCGGCGCGTCTTGCCGGTCTTGCGTCCCGTGGTTTCGAGCAAGGCGTATCCTGGTATAGGCGCACCCATTCCGAGTGCGAGCTTGATTGGCGGGTTGAATAAGTATTTCTGTAGTGTGTGGACGATCTGACGTTTCATTTTTCCTCGGATCGCAACCGCATCGGGATCACTCTACCTTACGCGTTCTTACTACAAACTTCGGTGAAGACGCCTCCGTGGGGAGCGCTGCCGACGAGCACGTCATTTCTTGTGCCACTCGGCACTAACGGCTGGTGGAAGTGAATTTAGGTGAGAAAGAAATGTCACCACCGTCCAGATTTTATCGTCAGATACATCTTTTCCCGAGGGTCCGGTGCAAACTGACCGCCCCACGCGAACATCCCCGTGTAGCGCACTCCGCCCCTGACGATCCAGAACAGTTGATAATCTGGTTTGTCGGGAGAGTGCAGGGCAAATTGAGGGGCGTTGGGAATAGAGTCACATCAACTTCATTCTTCGGGGCCGTTTCCGGCGTGCCATGGCATCCTGCGCAATCGTCCTTGAAGAGTTTCACTCCAGCCATCAAATGCTCCTCCGTAGGCTCGATCGGGTTGGGGACGCGGGGAGCACGACGCCTGGCGGAAGCGCCAATAGCCATGTGCGCGAGCGCACTCTCCCAATGAGACGGGGATGTATTTGCCCGGATAGGAAACAGACCCAGAGCAGCCGCAAGCAGAATTACCGCTGGGAAAGCTAGCGCCCCCACCAAGAATCCGAGGAGGAACTTTCTCATAACGACTCCTCTTCATTATTTGTAATCCGCGGAAAAGCAGAGCAAGACTCACGTCTTGCTTATCGCGGGCGTATGGTCTCATCGAGTCAACGTGCGGTCAAGGGCTTTACATGCGTAACTGCACCCGATTTCCTTAGCTCATTGAGGGGTTTTGAGCGTAAAGGCGATTGAACGTCAACTAGTCGCCTTCGCTAGTTTCCGTGTAGCCGACAAGGACTAAGCCGCTGGCGCGGCGGACGCTACCGCGTGGTGAGCCGAGAGATTTCGGGCGCTGCTGACGTAGTTTGGGTCACGGAGAAAGGAGACTCCTGTGACCCATTTACGCAAGATGATGCTGGAGGAACTCCA
>DATFQQ010000227.1:0-33124 GCA_035264195.1 Candidatus Sulfotelmatobacter sp.
AGCCGGGGAAACCGCTGAGCCCGACTGTGCGTGCGGCGCTTTGGAAGGTTGTCGACGCAATCGGTTACGAATTGAAGCGGCTCGGCGTTAAGTTCGAGAAGAGATTGCAAGCGGATGAACTCGGCGTCTGGTGGGCCGAGGAAGTTGGGTCCCCAGCTTACACAAGTTCTTAGTTTCGTTGTTGTTCAGAACTCCTTCGTTTCGTGCCTCCTTCCAAAATTCGCGGGCGAGGCGCCCGCGCCCACACGAGCTTATCGGCGCCACCGTTCCACGGTGCTCCACCAGAACAAGCGAATCCATTCGTCGAAGAAGGTTTTTGCCCACTGGCGGCGAGTCCACCAGCGCGTGCCGAATTGCGTGGGGTCGTGTGCCGCTCCAATGGAGAATGTCTTCCCTTGCACCTCGTGGCGAAAAATACTCAGCGATCGGCGGGTATGAAAGTCGGAGGTGACGATGAGCACGCGCTGGACCGGCTGGTTGGCGAGACAGTTCGTGACGTCGTGAGATTCGGCTCGAGTCGAAAGACCCCAAATCGGGCAAATGCTAATAGAAGCCGCGTTGGGTAGGCCCCCGATGTATCTCTCTGCAAGCTCAGTTTGCATTGTGTCGTAAACCTTTGCATGGGCGGGAACATCAATTACCACGCGCGGAGCGAATCCCTCATTCAAAAGCTCGAGCGCATGCGCAGGGCGGCGGTCGGTCTCACCCGCCAAAACAACGATGACGTCGGAAGGTTCGGGGGCATCGACCACCAGGGTCTTTCCCGCATTGCGCGCAAACAGAAAAAAGCCGATGAGCACGATCAGAATGAGGATCCAAGTTCTTCTTCGGATGTTGGTGTTCATGAAAGAGGAGGCCTTCCTAAGCTATCCCAATTTGGGCATTCGCGGCCACTGCAGGGTCTTTGCAGGCGGAGGCATGCTGGTTCTGCGTGCTAAAATTGCGTTTCAGGCTGCTGATCTCGCCCTTGTTCCGGAGACTCCATGACGACTTCCTCTCCCGCAGATGTCTCGGTTGATCAACTGAAGACGAAGATCCGGCAGCGTGAAGCCCGGGTGGGTATCATCGGGCTAGGTTATGTCGGCTTGCCACTCGCGCTGCTTTACAGCGAGCAGAAGTTTCGGGTGACGGGTTTCGACATTGATGCACGAAAGGTGGACACGCTGGCAAAAGGCGGGTCTTACATCTTTCGGATCGCGGGGGAAGAAATTCAGGCGGCACAGACCAATGGCTTCTCAGCCACTTCCGACTATTCTCGTTTGACGGAGATGGACGCCATCATCATCTGCGTTCCCACTCCCTTGAATGAGTACCACGAACCCGATTTGAGTTTTATTACAGACACGACGCATTCCATTGCTCCTCATCTGCGGGCCGGACAGTTGGTCGTGCTGGAGAGCACCACGTATCCGGGAACTACGGAGGAAGTAATGGTTCCCATTTTGGAGAAAGAGAACAGAGCCGGTCTTAAAGCCGCGCGAAACGAGGCGTCGACCGGAAACGAGTTCTTTGTGGCGTTCTCACCGGAGCGGGAAGATCCGGGAAACACCACGGTGGCGCGGCGCGACATCCCGAAGGTGGTCGGCGGATTGAATGCGCAGGCATCGGAACTCGCGGCAGCGCTATACGGTTCGATCTTTAACAGAACGGTCCCGGTTTCATCGCCTGCGGCAGCAGAAATGACCAAACTGCTGGAGAACATTTATCGCTGCGTGAACATCGCGCTGGTCAATGAATTGAAATTGCTGTCGCTTCGGATGGGCATAGATATCTGGGAGGTCATCGAAGCGGCTTCGACGAAGCCGTTCGGTTTCCATCCGTTTTATCCGGGCCCTGGACTCGGTGGCCACTGCATCCCGGTTGATCCGTTTTATTTGTCGTGGAAAGCGAAGGAGTGCGACTTCCGCACGCGCTTCATTGAGTTGGCGGGTGAGATTAATACCAACATGCCTTACCACGTTCTGGCCTCAGTGAGCGGCGCGCTGAACACTAAGAAGAAATCGGTGAATGGTGCGCGCGTGCTTGTGCTGGGCGTGGCGTACAAAAAAGACATTGATGATTTGCGCGAGTCGCCTTCGCTCACCATTATCGAACTGCTGCAGAAGGATGGAGCACAGGTCAGCTATCACGATCCGTACTTCCCGTTTATTGGCAAGGGCAGGAAGTACAACCTCCAGATGAAATGCGCAGATCTGCACAACCTCGATCAATACGATTGCGTTGTGATCGTTACAGATCACTCCGACTACGACTACCGGCGAATCGTACAAGAATCACAACTGGTGGTTGACACGCGGAATGCCACACGCGGCATACAGAGCCCGAAAATCGTCCGATGCTGAATTTCTGTACGGACGAGCGCTGTCATTGTTGACAGGGAAATCTGTCAGTACAGCGTGTAGATTTTCGCCAGAGCTTGGGCGATCATGTGCCAGCCGTCTGCGTACGTTTGTAAGGCATTGACCGGTATAGGGATGGCTATTTGCACTCTAATCACAGGAATGGCCTGTGTCGTGCTTAGCAATCTTGCGGATTAGCAGTTGCGCAGAATCCTGCCTCCCAGGGGTTCCCCGCAATCCAACTAGCAAACGGCAACTTTTGGACTAATATTTGGTTTAGCAATATTGCAGTAGTTACGGGATATGACTCCGCTGTCGGCTGAAGGTTCTGCGTTGTTTTCTACCCTTCCAAGGTGGAGGGCTCCCTGGTCAGAGTTCGTTTTAAGCTACGGCGTGCAGGCGACGCTCATAGCGGCGTTCTTTTGGGTACCCGTGCTCACACCGCAAATCGTCGAATCGAAGAAGGATTACCATGCGGTTGAACTGGTCCCGACGCCAGTGCCAGAGAGTCACGAACCGCAGCGACGATTGAAAGAGCCGACCATGCAGGCGAAGTTGAACCCAGTCGATTCTCCAACGACTGCGCTCCATCTCGCCGACCCACTGCCGCCACCAAAGCCGACGGTAGAAGACGCGCCCGCCCCGGAGGTCAAGGTCTTAGCGAAGAAGGTTGATGTGCCGACCCCACAGCCTGTGATACCGAAGCAGGCGGTGAGAACGAATCTGTTTTCGACGGGAAGTTCGGCGCCACAGACGATTCAACGGCCAGCGGAGCAAGTGCAGACAGGAGGTTTCGGAGATCCAAACGGCGTTCCCGCAAAGTCGGTGCAGACTCGCGCTGTGAACATCGCGCAGGCAGGCGGATTCGACATGCCGGTTGGGCCAGGCTCCGGGAATGGGACTGGTGGATCCACCGGAGCGAAAGGTGTTGTCGCCAGCAGCGGATTTGGCAGCGGTGTCGCGACAACGAACTCGCGGTCTGCGTCGACGGAGACTGTGCATCAGGCGGGATTCGGCAGTGGCGACGTCGCGGCTCCGCCAGCAGTTCGGTCTGGTCCCGCGGAGTCAGCCGTGACAAGAATGACTCCGGCGGAAATCCTTTCAAAGCCGACTCCTAACTATACTGAAGAAGCACGCGCCAAGCGGATTGAGGGCGAGGTACTTTTGGAAGTCATATTTGAAGCGACTGGCAGGCTGCGCGTGTTAAGGGTCGTAAAAGGGTTGGGGCACGGGCTGGACGACTCCGCGGTCCGAGCGGCAGAACAGATTCGATTCAAGCCGGCGCTGAGAGACGGTCAGCCGTCAGACTCGACGGCAGTCGTGCACATCATTTTTCAATTAGCTTAGTCAACTGCAGAAGGTCTGTATGCGAATGCTTCGGTTGGGTTCGACGCTGTTTTTCGGTTTTCTACTTCTGACCTGCAGCCCCGTAGCGTGGGGTCAGGTTCCCTCTTCTAATCCTGAGGCTACTGGCGATGCGAAACAGCTGCCGAGTCCCAATGCGCAAATTTCCGAAGGAACGCCCACCCCAGCTTTGACGCTGAACGATGTGATGGATCGAGTCGTAGAGCGCGAACATTACTTCATGGCGCAAATGCGTCACATGCACCCGTTGGTGGAGACGTATCTGCAGGATCTGAAGACAGACGCCACCGGCGATACGACTCCGATCAAGGATCAGTATTTTCTGGGCCGCCTTGATATGACCGATGGTCCAGAAGACACCTCATTCGTAGGTCAGCCTGGTTTCGGACACCGCATGCTGACGAAGCTCACCGGGATTTATTCACTGCATTACCTTCCGTTGGGATTCGCGCAAATGGTCGTTTTGGACAGCGATTTCCAGAAGAAGTATTACAAGTTCAATTTCGTCAGGCGAGAATTTTTGGGTGAAGTGCGCTGTCTGGTGATCGATGTTCAGCCGCGGGAAGAAGAGAAATCCGTTCGATTTCTCGGCAGAATCTGGGTCGAGGATCAAGGATACAACATCGTCCGGTTCAACGGTTCCTACTATCCGCAACCAAAGATCAATTTCTTCTTTCACTTCGATAGCTGGCGCCTGAACATGAGGCCGGGAACCTGGCTCCCCGCCTACGTCTACACAGAAGAGTCGAATCTGAAGACCAGCTTGACCAAGACATTGCATTTCAAGGCTCAGACACGTTTGTGGGCCTATGACTTGAAGGGATTGTCAAAGAATGAGGAGTTTACACAGATTCTGGTGGATTCACCAGAGTCGGTGAAGGATCAGAGCGATGCTGCAGCAGATGCGAGTCCGGTCGTTGCACAGCGCATGTGGGAAAGGCAAGCCGAGGAGAATGCGGTCGAACGTTTGCAGAAGATTGGCTTGCTCGCCCCCCCGGGTGAGTTAGATAAGATTTTGACGACTGTGGTCAACAATCTTCTCGTCACGAACAATATCGATCTGCAGAGCGACTATCACTGCCGCGTGTTGTTAACTTCGCCACTGGAATCGTTCACCATCGGGCACACGATTGTGATCAGTCGCGGGCTGCTGGATGTGTTGCCAGATGAATCATCGTTGGCGATGGTGATGGCGCATGAGCTAAGCCACATTGTCCTTGGGCACCCTTTTGATACGAAGCTGGCGTTCAACGACAAACTCTTCTTCCCAGACGACGAGACCTTCCAGCGCATCAATTTCAAGCGCAGTGCGGCTGATGAGGAAGCAGCCGATGCCAAGGCTTTGGAACTGCTGAAAAACTCTCCGTACAAGGAAAAACTTGGCAACGCCGGATTGTTTCTGAAGGCGTTGCAGCAAAAGGCACCAGACCTGCCGAAACTGATCAATCCACATCTAGGAGACAGATTTGTGGGAGGCAAGGCGACTAGGATGTCGACGCTGTTGGCATCGGCGCCCGAACTGGATCCGAAGCGGCTCGATCAAATCGCGGCACTACCTCTTGGAGGACGAATCAAGGTGGATCCGTGGAGCGATCAAGTGGAACTCTCGAAAGCCAAGCCAGTGGCGCTAACCTCCGCCCGAGAGAAAATGGAATTTGAAATCACGCCCTTTTTCCCGTATTTGACTCGTATCCAGACCGATGGCGAGAAGGTGGCGCTTCAGACGACATCAAGAGAGAACGCCGCAGCGAAGTAACTGTCGTTTGAAATAGGCGAAAGGAAGGACCGCGGCAAAAGACTAAATCCTTTTGCCCTGGTGGTTTCCGGAAAAAAGAACAAGGTCGCTATTGGATAGCGCTGCCAACTTGAGAGAACACGTTGTTGGCGTTCGATCCGATGAGGCGGACGGTGCCGACGACGATGACCAGAATTACAGCCAACATCACCGCGTACTCTGCAATGTCCTGACCACGTTCATCATTCCAAAGTTGTTGTAGGCGTTTTACCACGGGCTCCTCTTTTAGTCCTTCTGAAACCTGTTTTCGAACCCTGCTTTCTCCAAATCCCGACGGGGACAAACCGTTCCCAATGGACACGCGGCCCCCCACGGTGGGTTCTTGAAAAACTATAATATCTAGAGGAACAGTAGCCAATGGCACATAAGTGCCACCCGGGGCCAATAGTCACCCTGCGGAGGTGACCAGCGTCACGCGATGCTTTTTAGCGGTAGGGCCTGATTTACTGCAAACAAAGCTAGTTCCAGGCGCGTCGAGACACCAAGCTTGTCAAAAATGTTACTAAGATGATGCTTGACCGTATCTTCACTGATCTTGAAGTATTCGGCGATTTCCTTGTTTGAATATCCGGCGACCACTGCCGAAACGATCTCAAGCTCACGCGGAGTGAGGCCGAATTTTTTCTGCCGTGCCTCGTCGTGTGAAGACTGCATCAGGGTCCGGAGATATTGAACAAGGTTGGAGACACTCTCGCGGCCTACCCAATACTCACCGGCCATCACAGTTTGGATCGCCTTTAGCAGTAGCTGGGTAGCCGAATCTTTAAGGACAACCCCGCGGGCGCCCAGTTGCAATGCTTCCACGATCTGGCTCTTCTCTGCAGCAGCGGTCAGCAGGATGACGCGAACGGGAGTCGAACTGCCCGGAGCGCTTAGTTCGCGAAGAGCTTCTAACCCCGGATGCTTGGGCATGGCCAGATCCAGTAAGAGAATGTCAGGCTTCAGTTGACGCGCCAGCTTGACTGCTTCCGCGCCGTCCGAAGCTTCGCCGATGACTTTCATCTCGGCTTCAGCCTCAAGCAGGCGGCGGAGTCCATCGCGAAAAATAGGATGGTCATCGGCTATGACCAGGCGAACCTGTTGCGGCTTTCTAAAGTTCATGCGGCACATCCCCGTCTCGAGGTACGGTAACCTCTAATCGCGTTCCCTGACCGGGATTCGATTCTACCGTGAGTTCCCCTGCAATCAAACCGACACGTTCCTTGATGATCATGGGACCTTTTCCGGACTCCTCAATCTGCTGTTGATTGTAGCGGCCAGTAAACGGAAAGCCCTTGCCGTCGTCTTCCACAATGAGATTCCAGTTGGTTGCACTCGATACCAGACGTACGAGCGCGTGGCGCGCACCGCTATGCTTTCTGACGTTGACCAGCCCCTCCTGAACGATTCGCAGAATTTCACGGCACACGCGTTGTGGCATTTCCAGGTCATCAATGTCTGTGACGAAGCGCGCATTGATGCCAGTCTCGCGCTGAAAGCGCTCGACAGTATCTTTGAGCACGCCGAGCAGGCGTTGCGAATCGACATCGATAGCCTTCATCTGCTGCATAAGTTCGCGCAGCTTGAGGACCTCTTCGCGGAGTAAGCTCTGAATTCGCTCCAGTTCTCCGCTGATCGGAAGGTTGGCTTCCGCTTGCCGGCGCAGGACATCCACCTGCATTTCGACTGCGATCAACGACTGAACTGCACCATCGTGAAGCTCACGAGCAAAGCGCGCACGTTCTGCGGCAGAGGCGCGCCGTCGCAGACGATGGAGCAGGTAAACATTGTAGATGGCGGGTCCGACTTGACGAACCAGATCGAGAACGAAACGAAGTTCCTCCTGTTGCTCGCCGGGCAATGCAGGATCGAATACGAAAACGCGCCCGCGCCACTCCGTTCCGAAAAGGAAAGCGACTGTGACTAAGGAAGTGAATGGCTGGGATTCCCGAAGCCGGGCGATCGGAGTGAGATCCGTAACCGGGATCGCATGGCCCGATTGGTCTAAAGCCAGTGTGGTCCACCGATCCTTGTTAAATCCGGCGAAACACACTTCTCCAGGGAAATGATCCAGATAGTTGGTGGTACCACGTACCCCGGATTCGAGCCATCGAAATTCAGAGTGTCCGCCGTCGTTTGGTTTGTCTAGCTCACCGGCAAACACGCGCTTACTGTGCACTTCTTGGGAAACAACCATCAAGCGGGAGGCGCCATACATGGACATGAATTCATTGAAGATCTGCTCAAGGGTGCCAGTAAGACCAGCTTCCACACGAATTCTCGACAGAGTTTCTGTGATTACGGCTTTTTCGGCGCGCAAGTGTTTTTGCCGCTCCGCGAGATAACCGAGCAGAAGCCCCATCACGATGAGGTAAACCGACAGCATGAACAGGGGTTCCGGTTTGAACTCTCTCACGTTGATGTGGAGACCGGTCAACACCCGCAGGGTGAGGGAACCCTGCGGCCAGACGTGCAGCACGATCAGGCTCTCGATCCACAGTAGAACCGCTTCCGCGACGGCAGTGGCGAGAGTCTCGCGGAATCCCCAGCGATAGGCGGCCGCCGCCAAAGCGAAAAAGAAGAAGAGAAAGAATGGGGTTCTAGGACCCTCGGCAAAGATGGAGATTACAGCCGGCCAAACGATGTCGCCCGCGTGCACCAGGAACCGAAAGGCTGATGTGGATTGTTGGCGCCTCCGCAGCAGCATCAGGATCAGGATGCCGTTGGCCATGTAAAACACGAATAGTCCATAGGCAGCCCAAGAATGTCCCAAAATTTCGTTGGGATCCATCCGAATGGCGACGAGAGTTGAGACAGCCAGGAAAACCCGTGCGGTCGCGAGCCATCGCTCGATCCGCCGCGTTTCGCCCGGATCGGGCGGAATTCTCATTCTCCAGGATGATTGATAGCCTTCGGCTTTCCGGTTCACTGGGACCCTTTTCCCGTCCACTGGGAATTACCGCATATTATTGAATATAAGAACCTAACGGGCAAGAACCTATACATGGTGGGTTTTCGTTTGCCGTTGAGGCCCGCAGTGCACGTTACTCCGGTAACCACTGTTATGTTTGTTTCCCGTCTAGAATGACCCGGAGGAGTGTCTTTGAGCACAGTTTCCAAATTGTGGCTGGGAGCGATCGGCATCTTGATGGCTGCGCAAATCGCAGCCCCACTATTTTTGGATCGCTCTGTAGGGCTGACCGCTTTCAGTGACATCGTTCAGTGTCTGGTGTTGAGTTCGGCAACTGCCGCATTTGTGCCGTTGATCTTGAGATCAGCGGGACGTATCCGCCTTTTCTGGTCACTCATCACGACGGGGCTTAGTCTGTGGTTGGCCTATCAGCTGTTTTGGACTTACTACGAGGTGGTCCTGCAGCGTGATGTTCCGGACCTGTGGCTCTGGGACGTCGTGCTTTTCCTGCACATTGCGCCTCTCATGGCCGCGTTGGCGTTGCGTCCCCATTTGCCACGAGATGAGTATTCGGGGCGGGTAGGACGTCTGGATTTTGCCCTGTTATTCGTCTGGTGGTTTTATTTGTACGTCTTGATTGTGATGCCTTGGCAGTATGTTATGCCCGATATCGCGAACTACAATCGCAACCTGAACAATTTGTATGCGGCCGAGAAGTTGGCATTCCTGCTGGGTTTGCTGGCCTGCTGGCTCACCGGCAAGGGCCAGTGGCGAAAACTCTACGCGTGGCTATTGTGGATGAGCGCGTTGTATTCCGCCGGTTCGGCTGTGGCGAATTGGGCCATTGCGCGAAAGACGTATTACAGCGGAAGTCTCTACGACATCCCGCTGGTGGCGTCGATGGCCGGGCTAAGTTGGATTGGGCTCAGTATCAAAGTCGAAAAGCCAGATCAGGAAGCGGCGGGGACTTCGACCGCTTATGGCGTCTGGGTCGCCCGCAGCGGCATGATCGCCGTGTTTTCCCTGGCATTGTTCGCGGCCTGGGCCATTTCAGACGCGGATGTACCGTCAAGAATAAGCCTCTTCCGGCTGGCGCTCACGTTCTTGGCGGCATTCTGCATGGGGGTGATGGTACTGGTTCGGCAGCGGATGCTGGATCGTGAACTGGTTCGGTTGCTCGAGCGCTCGCGCGACAACTTCGACAATTTGAAGCGGCTACAGGCGCAGATCCTGCAATCGGAAAAGCTGGCGTCCATCGGGCAACTTGTCGGTGGAGCGGCGCACGAATTGAACAATCCGATCACGGCGATGTTGGGATACTCCGATCTGCTGCTGAATACAAAGCTTACGCCGGAGCAACAGCCGCTAGCCGCAAAGATTGGACAATGCGTCCGACGCACGAAATCTCTCGTGGCCAGCCTTATCAGCTTTGCGCGGCAGACGCCTGCAGCGAAGACTCCGCTGGACTTGAATACGATAGGACGGACGGCGGTAAAGTTGACCGAGCCGCAATGGCAGGCGTTAGGAATCGAAGTTCGGACAGAGTTGGATCGGCAATTGCCGAAGGTCCTGGGCGATTCGAATCAACTGCTGCAGGTCTGCCTTCAGTTGGTCGGCAACTGTCTGCACGGGTTAAGTGAACGTGGTGGCACAGTGCTGAACGTTCGAACCGAACAAAGCGGAAACTTGTGCATACTCGAATTTGCTTGTGAAACGTTTGCAAAGACGGGCTCCACCAATCAGGCTTCATCTTCGATCGATGAGGTAGATAGCTTAGGACTAGCGGCGTGTCTTGGAATTCTGCAGGAACATCAAGGTCAAGTGCGCCGGGAAGAGAGGGAGGACCGCCATCTTGTGCTAAGTGTCGCGTTGCCTGCTGCGAAGATGGCCGCCGCAAGCCCGAAAGAATCTACAGTGCCGGTGCTGTGGCAATCTCGACCGTACGCTTGAGTTGCCCGCAAGCAGCGTAAATGTCTCTCCCACGTGGACGACGCACGAACGCTGGAATTCCAGCCTGAATCAACACTTGCTGAAAAGCCAGCACCCGGTCCATCGAGGGAGTCGAAAAGTGAATTCCGGGACCAGGATTGAGTGCAATGAGATTCACTTTGGCTTGAATCCCGCGAACCAATGCCACGACTTCGCGTGCGTGCTTCACTTCGTCGTTCACGCCATTTAGCAGCACATATTCAAACGTAATTCGTTCGCGATTGCGCAGCGGAAATTCCCGAGCGGCTGCAATCAGCATTTCCAGATTCCACTTGCGGTTGATCGGCATTAGGGAATCGCGTGTTTCGTTGTTCGAGGCATTCAGAGAAATCGCGAGCTTCGGGCGAACAGACTCTTTTCCGAAATCGCGGATGCGAGGAACGATTCCTGCGGTCGACACCGTCATTCTGGACTCGGCAACGCCAACTTCTCCGACCAGCAATGTCACCGATTTCATAAAGTTGTCGTAGTTGAGAAACGGTTCGCCCATCCCCATGAAGACCAGGTTGATCCGATCCTGTGGAGGCGACACGTTTTGGTCTTTGATTACGGCGCAGACCTGGCCGACAATCTCGCCAGCAGTGAGATTGCGTTTGACGCCGAGCAAGGCCGTCAGACAGAACTGACAGTCGACGGCACAGCCAACCTGGCTGGAAATGCAGATGGTGGCGCGATCCCAGCGGCGGGGGTTATCTGGGGTGGACTCGCCTGCTTCACTCCCATCCCCGCTTTCTCCGCCATCACCTTCGGGCATCCACACCGTCTCGACGCTCTGTCCGTCTGAGAAGCCCAGAAGATAGCGCACGGTGCCATCCTGGGAGACGAACCTCTTTTCAATGTTTGGAAACCCGACTGCGAAAGCCATCTCGGTCAGCTTGGAACGAAGCTGACGTGGAATGGTCGAGATTTCGTCGATCGAATCAACCCGCTGACGGTAGACGGCTTCGAGAAGTTGTTGAGCGCGGTAAGCAGGCTCGCCGACCGCTTGCATTATTGAAATTAGCTCGGAACGCTCCATCCCAAGCAACGAATTGTGAGCGGGATTATTCAAGAATGGCTATTTCCATTATCTGCAACGAAAACCCGGCTGGCACAACAGGAATATTGTCGACAGGGGCTATGCCACATTGCGTAACTTGTTGAATACAAAGGTCTAGACTATTCCCCTGCGCAGCTGCGTTGCCTATGTAAGAATAGTAACGATTCCTTCACCAGCGCGTCTACTTTGGGGTTTCGGAAGTTTTCATAGCAGGACAGCATTCATGACCAAAGAAGTTCGAAATATTCGTCGTCAAAAGCTCGCCAACGGGCTCACCGTGATTACCGAGCAAATGCAGCACATTCGGTCTGCTTCGATAGGCATATGGTTGCAGACTGGATCTCGTGATGAGGACCCGGAGTGGAATGGCATTTCCCATTTCATAGAGCACATGGTCTTCAAAGGGACCAAGCACCGCACCGCGGAGGAGATCGCCCGACAGGTGGACTCCATTGGCGGCAATATGGATGCTTTCACTGCCAAGGAATGCATCTGCTTCAATGTCAAGGTTCTCGATGAACATATTCCGACTGCGCTCGACATCTTAAGTGATTTGGTGCTCAACCCGATATTTGATGCCTCGGACATCGCGCGCGAACGCGGCGTGATCATGGAAGAGATCAAGATGGACGAGGACAATCCCGACTATCTTGTTCACGAAATCTTCACGCAGAATTTCTGGAAGGATCATCCACTCGGGAAACCGATCCTCGGAACCAAGGAAACCGTGAAGCGTTTTGAGCGCGATTCCGTGCTCGATGCCTACGCGCATCGGTTTGCTCCAGGAAACATCATTGTTTCTGCGGCGGGCCATCTGGACCATGATCAGTTCGTAGAGTTGGTGAAAAGGCATTTTGAATACATGAAGCCAGTTTCAAACGGCTTCCACTCGTCTGCACCCAAGACTTTCTCGCGCATTATTTTGCGGAACAAGAAGGCGCTCGAGCAGGTACAGTTGTGCATCGGCGTGCCGGCGCATCCGATTGCACACGAAAAGAGGCATGCTGGCTACATCCTCAACACCGTACTTGGCGGTGGCATGAGTTCGCGTCTGTTTCAGAATATCCGCGAACGACAGGGACTGGCCTACTCCATTTACAGCGATCTGAACCCGTATCGCGATACGGGATGTCTGGCGGTATATGCCGGTACTTCGCTCGCGTCTGCCGCCAAGGTCGTGCAATCGGTAGTGGAGGAATTCCGCAAGCTCAAGAGCGATTCGGTTCCAGAGGAAGAATTGCGCCGCTCCAAGGCTCAGCTAAAAGGGAGTCTGATGCTTTCACTGGAATCCAGCACTTCGCGCATGTCGAATCTGGCGCGGCAGGAGATGTATTTCGACCGGTTTTACGATCTCGACGAGCTGATCGAGCGGATCGAAGCCGTGACAGCAGAGGATCTCGCTAATTTAGCGAACGAGTTCTTCAAGCCGGAATCTGTCGCCGTCACAGCATTGGGGAACCTCAACGGCTTGAAGCTTACGCGCGACCAGTTGGCCTGTTAGCGCGCCACTTCCTTCATCCCACTACATCCGGCGTCTGTCCACAGTGGTGCGCCTGGTTTCATTTGGTCTCAACGAAAACGGCTCTCGCGATCATCGGCGAAATCGTTCTCGGCACGCATTTCTGGCTCTTGAACTACATTCGCGTTCGACTCTGGCTCTAGATACTTCCGCATACATTTTGGGCATGGGACGTAGCCTTCGCGGATCGCTTCTCGTGCAGTCAATGTCCGTTCCTTATCTTTATTACGAATGAACTCGCAGCCCGGTACATGAAATTCTTTTTCTCCTTCGGAGACCACGACCTTCATATCAGGCGGTATCTTGGCGACCCATTGTGCACGGTCCGAATGCAGTTGGACGGCCTTAATCAACGAATTTCCCCAGCGTAGTCCGCCCGCAAAGAGCGCCAGTGCCGCGATCGGGATGAGCCATCTGGACCAGGCCCAGCCACGGCCCTGTGCGCGCACAGTCTGGGAAATCCGCTTCTCGAGCCTCTGCCCAAATCCCGACGGCACATCGATCATGCGCTCGTCACTGTAAAGACGAATCACGTTACGTGTCCCATCGAGCACAGATCTGCAGCGCTGGCAACTATGGAAGTGATCGTCCATCGCTACCCGGACTGCCGGTGCAATGTCACCCTCAACGTAATTGGAGATTTCTTTCCAGACCTGATCGCAATTCATCGTTTCGTGGTTCACCATGGCTTTGTTCCCTTCTCGAAGGGCAAGCGGCTGAACCATCCCTGGTCCCACCCTCCGGCGAGCAGATCGCGTAACATCAACCGCGCTCGCAGCAGCCGCGTCTTTACCGACGCCACGGAAATGCCAAGGGCTTCGGCGGTTTCCTGAATATTCAGTTGCTCCATGTCTCTGAGAATGAAAACCTCACGGTACTTCCGATCCAAGCTGGCGAGTGCTTCTGCCAGTTTCTGGCGGACCTCTTTTCTCTCGAGAGCTTCCGACGGGATCTCCCGCCAGTCCGCGAAATCCCGGGGTGTATATTCGCCTTCGTCGTCGCGATGATCATCGATTCCTTCGATCATGCCTGCTCGCTCTCTTCGCCGGCGCATTAGGGCTTCGTTTACCGTGATCTGAATCAACCACGTGCTGAATCGCGCCTCGGCGCGAAACTGGCGGATGTTTGCCAAGGCCTTCAACATGGCTTCTTGCGCAACGTCCTCGGCATCCGTCTGGTTTCGCAGGATGGCCATAGCTGCAGCGTAGACTCGGCGCTCATAGGGGCGGACGAGTTCATAGAACAACTCGTGATGACCGCGCTGCACCTGCGCAATGAGATCTTGCTCGCGGGTTCCTGAGCCTGGATCGTTTATGACAACATTCAATTCGGCCATCTAGCCTCGCCGCGTCAGTGCCGTGTATCTCTCTTCCAACCAGTCAGTATAAGCATGGAATTGTTCCCGTCAGTCCTGTTGTCAGGGTTTCTCCATGAGCTTCGAACTCGCCATTCGAGAACTGTTCTGATCGGTCTTCTTTGCCGTGCAAATCTGGAATACCATGCCCATTCTTAAAATGAGATTCGTAAAGTTCCACAAAGTTACGCGAACCTGAGCTGTAGGTCGAGGTGCACTTCAGGGGTGCCTTGTCTCGAGAATTTCGGGGGTTCATGACTGGTTTTTGGGTGCCTTTCAGGGCATACTATGCTGCGTTGCCTGTATAGCGGGCACAGTCCTATGCGCGGTCCTATTCGGTCAGAGATACCGAAAAATCGCCTATTGCCAGGTGGCTCGTCTGCGCAGGAGCCGAAGCAGCGACGCCTGATGGTAGCGGCGCTGATGTTGCTCCTGGTGTCGCTGGCGTTCGTTCTTTATCGGGACCACGATTTCTGGTTTCCGGAGGCGGAAGACGCTACCGACCGACCCCTGGAAGCGCCGTCTCCTTTTGCGGAAGCTGCAGCCACGCCCGAGTCCAAGCCGTCCACGATTGTGCATAAGAAGGTGCACTCGCGCCCAGCGCAACCTCCAGCGGTTGAGGACTCGGCGCCGCCTTTGACCGTGACCAGGACAGTATTGCCGCCGCTGGACGTCGAAGTCGTGGCGGGAAGCGCGCACCATACGCTGCGTCCCGGCAGTAATTCCGTCCGAGTTGATATGCAACCGGAAGAGAACGCGGACTCGGCGCCACCTAGGCCATCGATCCGGGAGAGTGAAGTTCCGGCCAACATCACGATAAGCGCCGCCGAGCGTGCGGCTATTGCGGCAGATTCATCGCGTGTTGTCGCCCATTCAGTGCAGCCGGGGTATCCGATGCTGGCTCGTCAAATGAAAGTGCAGGGAGCTGTCACCTTGCACGCATTGATCGGGCGAGATGGCTTGATTCAAGACCTCCACGTGCTAAGCGGGCCGCCGATCCTTGCCAAAGCCGCTCTCGAAGCGGTTCGGCAGTGGCACTTCAAGCCGCACTATCAGGGCGCTGAAACCGTTGAAACTGAAGCCAAGATTACGGTGAACTTCACAATCTCAACCAACTGATATTGTCCCACAGGAGGACCGTTTGAAATCCTCCCTCTTCTTTCTCAACGTGCTGCGCAATTCTGCCGGCATTGCAGCGGCAATTGCGTTGCTTAGTCCAACAGTCGTATGTCCCCGTGGTGTGGCCATGCGCCACTCTGATGTTCCGTTGTTCGTCGCCGAAGCGGAGGCATCCATGTCTTTGACGATCTCGAGCCCGAGTTTTACCAATGGCGGAAATATTGCCCAGAACTTCACTTGCGATGGAGCAGATCTTTCTCCGCAGCTGAGCTGGAGTGACCCACCGGCTGGGACGAAGACCTTCGCATTGCTAGTAGATGACCCAGATGCACCTGTTGGAAACTGGAACCATTGGGCAATCTGGAATGTGCCAGCTTCTGCACGCGGCCTTGCGGAGGGCATACGCAAAGAGGAAAGGCTTTCCGATGGCTCGATGCAGGGACGCAACGATTTCCGCAAAACCGGCTATAACGGTCCATGTCCGCCGCCGGGCAAGGCCCATCGCTATTACTTCACTCTCTATGCGCTCGACACGACGCTCGACCTCAAGCCCGGCGCGACCAAGAAGGAAGTCGAAGCAGCGATGAAAGGGCACGTTCTGGCACAAGGCGAGTGGATGGGAAGATACGGCCGCTAGCTCCGAATAGAAATTCCCGCAAAAATAACGAGCGTCCTGAAACTCTTTCGAGTCCAGGACGCCCGGGCAGCCCTCCCCCAGAACTGCTCACCAAAGAAAATAAGACGGATGCAGATTCTTGCCTATGGCACGTTCGGGCTATGGATACCTCTAAAGTGCCATCCGGGTAAGTTATTGATCCGCCAGTTCAATCGCCACGCTCTGCTCGAATTCGCCTGCATCCGGGCTTTGAAGTCTTGTGAATTTCTGCCGATGAACCTTTCGTAGGTCACCACGAAAAAGGGACCCAAAGGCAGCAGTGTTTTCCCTTCATGATTCCGACATCTGTCGCAGCATTCTCGAGAGCTTGCCGACCGGAGTGTGTGTAGTCGACATGCAAAAAAGAATTTTGCTGTGGAGCGATGGTGCCGAACGCATCACCGGCCATCTGCGTCATGAAGTCATCGGACGCAGTTGTATCCCGGAGCCGCTGCTGCATTGCAATCAGCCAGGTTGTGAGTTCTGCAGCGAGGGATGCCCCTTGGCTCGGGTGATGAAGACGTCGCACGCGGATGAGTCGAATGGCATTCTTCACCACAAGTCCGGGTACGAAGTTCCGGTTCGGGTACGCGCGGTTCCGGTACGCAGTCAAAATGGCTCGATCGTTGGAGCGGTAGGGACATTCGAAGAGTTGCAATCCTCGGCAACTTCAGGTCGCTCCCTGAGCGTGTACTTGCCAGAATTCATGGATCCGGTGACCGGCACGGCAAGCCGTGCGACGGCAGAACGGTACCTACATCGCGCATTCGTGACGTATCGCGAATCGCAGGTCCCGTTCGGAGTGCTGCTGATCCGGGTTGAGAAATTGACGCACTTTAGGGCGAACCTTGGCGTAGAAGCGGGATCGTCATTCTTGCGTGTGGTAGCACGCTCGTTGGAAGGAGCTTTTTCGATCGCAGACTACATTGGCCGCTGGACGGATGATCAGTTTCTTGTCGTGCTGAGCGGATGCCAGCAAGAGACGCTTCCTTCGTTGCGTGAGCAGGTGCGCCGCACGCTGGCAGGCGAGGGAATCGAGTGGTGGGGTGAGCGGCATTCATTGCCAGTTTCGATCGGGCAAGCATGTGTTCAACCTGACGATACGCCTGAGTTGCTTCTGGATCGTGCCCATAAGTCGCTGCATGTGGCATCGGAGTGGCTCACTGGTACTTCTGCGGTAGGTGCGGATCCGGCCGGGAGTTAGAAATGTTCGCAATTATCGGCATCATCGTCGTCTTCGGATGTGTCGTCGCCGGCTACCTGATGGAACACGGGAACCTCCGCGTCCTGATCCAGCCCGCGGAACTGATTATCATCGGCGGCGCTGCGATCGGAACGGTGTTGGTGGCCAACCCGCTCCACATCATCAAGAAGATTGTGGGCGGAATCGGAGGTGTGTTCGGCGGCTCGAAATTCGGGAAGCAGGCTTACATCGATACCCTCAAAATGATGTACGAACTTCTCAACAAGGCCCGCAAAGACGGCTTGATGGCGCTCGAAGGTGATGTCGAAGACCCGGAAAAGAGTCCCGTTCTCAGCAAGAATCCTGGCTTCTTAAAGAACCACCACATTCGAGATTTCGTGTGCGACTCGTTGCGCATGGCAATCACAGGCGTCGATGCATTTGATCTGGACCAGATGCTCGACCTCGATCTTGAGGTCCACCATCATGATGCTGCCCAGCCCACTGCAGCGCTCAGCACGATGGCGGACTCTCTACCCGGATTGGGCATTGTGGCCGCGGTACTCGGCGTCGTCATCACAATGGGGGCCTTGGGCGGTCCTCCGGAAGAAATCGGCCACAAGGTGGCAGCGGCCCTGGTCGGGACTTTCCTCGGCATTTTGCTCTGCTACGGCTTGATCGGTCCCATCGCCGCCAATATGGCGAAAGCCGCGGACGAAGAGCACGCGTTTCTCTACGTCATGCGGGTATGGATGGTTTCCATTCTGAAAGGGACCGCTCCGATTATGGCCGTCGAGGTGGCCAGGCGCGCTGTCCCAGGGCACGTGCGGCCGTCGTTCAAAGAACTGGAACAGGCTTGCCGCGGTGGAGGAACGCCCGCCGCCGCTGCAGCTGCGGCAGCTACTTCTTAGGCTGGCTATGAGCTTATGGAAAAGACGCGCCCCATCATCATTGTGAAAAAGAAGGGTGGCCACGGTGGTCATCATGGGGGCGCGTGGAAAGTGGCCTATGCCGATTTCGTGACGGCAATGATGGCCCTCTTCATCGTGCTTTGGCTCATGAATAGCAGCAAGCAGATTCAGGAGGCCGTGGGCGGATATTTTAAGGACCCCACAGGAAACTCAAAGAAAGTCGGCAGCAACATGCAGGGCACGGGAGAGAACTTTGTCCTTACCCGCGACAACATGCCCAAGTTAAAAGAGCAACTGCAGAATTCCATCCGGCAGATGTCGGATTTTGAAAAACTGAAGAGCCATATCGAGATGACAGTTACCGCAGAGGGGTTGCGCATCGAGCTGTCGGAATCTGCCAGTGGGACCTTCTTCGATAGCGGCAGTGCGAAACTCAAGCCCGATGGCGCGGAATTGCTGATCACTCTCGCGCAGGAACTCAGCAACTTGCCAAACAAGCTGTCTATTGAAGGACACACCGACTCGCACCCATATGCTCCGTCCGCAGCATATGGCAACTGGGAGCTATCCGCCGATCGAGCTAATGCCGCCCGTCGCGTCATGCAAGCCAATGGGATTCATGATGATCAGGTGATCCAGGTGCGTGGCTTTGCCGATCAGCGGCTGCGCAAACCAGACGCTCCGCTCGACCCCGCCAACCGGCGAATCTCGGTAATTGTTCAGTACATCGTGAAGAACAACGATGATGAAAACGAGAAAGCTGCGGACACAAGCCGTGAGAGTGGCGCTGAAACCAAACAACTTCCAGCTGTAGAGAAGCCAGCAGAGAAGCATTAAACGAAGCCGGAATACCGCACTGTTGTTGACCACCTAAAGGTCCTGTGACACACTTCTGCACACGGCTTTGGGGTTTATGAAATGCGGGCGCGCCAGTTGGACATTCTCATAACGCGAGCGTTTTCCGTTCCATGCTTGATCCTCTGCTTCTCGGTGACCGCGCTTGCTCAGCGAGGCGGACTGAACGATCCCCAGCACCTTACCGAGGTGGCTGTCTCCTATGACACGGCTCCAGGTACTGGAGTTCTAATCTTCAATGTATTCTCCGAGCATACGACCGCGCACCTCGACCGGCAGGCACTGATCAAAGTCATAAACTCGACCGACCACACGGCTACGTTTCAGACGACCGACGATAATGCGCAGAGCGTTCTCACCAACGTTGCGTTTGGGAATTACGAAGTAGAAGTGAGCGCCGTCGGATATCTGAGTGAGCACAAAGAATTGCTGGTGACGAACTCGCTGGCCCCATCAAAGATCGAGATCGTTTTGCATCGGGACCCTGCGGCCATTCACCTCGACGTGTCCGATTCCATACTCTCGCCTAAGGCACGAAAGGAGGCGAAGCATGCGATCCTGTTTCTGAAATCGAACAACCTTGCGGCCGCACAGAAACAACTCGATCAAGCGTACGGACTAGCGCCGAATAGTGCGGACGTGAATTTCCTGCTGGGGTATTTGCATTTTGAAAAGAAGGAATACCCAAAGGCCGCGAATTATCTGGGGGCGGCGGCCACTCTCAGTCCGCACAATGGTCAAGCATGGACTCTTCTGGGACGAACAAATCTCGAGAGCGAGGACTATCCCGCCGCTCGATCTGCGCTCGAGCAGGCGGTGATCGCCGACGGCGAGAACTGGCTGCCGCACAGTTTGCTGGCCGACGCTTATCTCCATCAAAAGGAGTTTGGCAAGGCGCGAGATGAGGCCCAGATTGCGCTTGCAAAGGGTCAGGGTACTACGAAGAGTGCGTCGAGTCCTGCGAATCTGGTATTGGGAGAGGCATTGCTCGGCTTAGGTCAGGATCAGGAAGGAGTTCAAGCGCTCAATAGATTCCTCGACGAGTCGCCGAGTCATCCAGTGGCAGGGCAAGTTCGCGAATTAATTGCTCAGATCAAGGATCAAGTCCGCGATTCTCCATCGCCCAAATCAGACTCCGCCCCTTCGAAGAAAGATCCAAATGCGCCAGGGGTGCGTCTGTTCGGCATCGATCCCATCCAAGCGATGTCGCCGCCGACACTTCCGGTAAAGTCCTGGCAGCCGCCAAGTGTGGACGATAGAGCCCCTTCGGTGGCATCCAACGTTGAATGTCCTGAGGCCCAGGTTATTCAAGAATCCGGAAGCCGGGTCCAGGAACTGGTGGACGACGTACAGCGCTTTGCGGCCGTGGAAGATTTGTTTCATCAAGCACTCGACAACTTCGGAATTCCGGTTCGCACCGAGAAACGCAAGTACAACTACGTTGCTTCGATCTCAGAGACCGAGCCGGGTTTTATCGGTGTCGATGAATACCGCGCCGACAAGATGGCATTAGAGGGATATCCCGACCAGATTGCCAGTTCGGGATTTGTGACCCTCGCGCTCGTCTTTCATCCACACATGCGCGACAATTTTGAGATCAAGTGTGAAGGTCTTGGAGACTGGCGAGGACAGGCAAGCTGGTTGGTGCACTTCCGGCAGCGGGACGACCGGCCCAGCCGCATGCATGCTTATAAGGTTGGGAATCAACTACACATGGTCGACTTGAAAGGAAGGGCGTGGATCACCGCCGACAAGTTCCAGATCGTTCGCATCGAAGCTGATATGGTGCGCCCGATGCCGGAGATCAGGCTTCTCAGTGAGCACCAGGCGGTGGACTACGGCCCGGTACCATTTCCAGCTAAGAACACGACGCTGTGGCTGCCGAAGAGCGCCGAGATCTATTTTGATTTCCGAAAGCATCGATATTATCGTCGCCACAGTTTTGACCACTTCATGCTGTACTCGGTGGACACCGAAGAGAAGCGAAAAGTGCCGGCCGCACAGCCTGCTGGCGGTAAACCCTCTTAAATCTCAATGCGGTACTGCTGTTTCAATGCATAGAGAAAGCATCGGGAGTTCTCTACGAAACTTTACAATCACCACTGTCTGCGAACTTCTTCCTGAGCTGTATAATCCCCGATTGCATTTTTAACCAGGAGCCAATGATGAAGCGCCTCGCGCAGTTCGTGTGTCCGCTTGCCTTGAGTCTGGTCGGCGTCCCTATGGTCCATTCGCAAAGCTCGCAGGAGAAAGTTGATCTCGAAGCGATTACTCGCATTCGCTACGAAGGATTTCACAATTCCAAGGTGATGGATCTTGCTTCGGGACTCATGGATTCGATCGGTGAGCGCCTCACGGGTTCTCCGAACATGAAGCGCGCCAATGAGTGGACACGCGACAAGCTCACTGAGCTTGGACTTAGCAATGCACATCTTGAGTCGTGGGGTCCTTTCGGGCGCGGATGGGCCAACCAGTATGTGAATGTCCGAATGACGGCTCCCGACATCACGCCATTGATTGCATATGCCAAAGCATGGACGCCTGGAACGAATGGCGTTGTCAGCGGAAAATGTATTCGCGCGAACATTGAAGACAAGAAAGACTTCGAGAAGTACCGCGGCAAACTCGCCGGAATGATCGTGATCTTTGGCCCCAATGCGGAGGTAAAGCCAATTACGGAGTTGCCGTATGAGCGGCTTAACGACGAGGCCCTGACGAAGATCGGTGAGTATCAGATTCCTGGGGAGCGTCCGCCGTTTCGCATGGCAGAGATCATGCGGCGCCGGCAGTTCATGAAAGACCTGAATCAGTTCTTCGCGGACGAGAAGGTTCTTGCCGTGGTTGATCACAGCCGCGGCACTTCGGGCGGAGGCACTGTGTTCGTCCAGTCGGGCGGCTCGTACAAGCCTGGAGAGACGACAACGGTTCCACAACTCACCATGGCTTCGGAGCATTGGAATCGGATCGCGCGCCTTCTGGATCAGAAGAAAGAGGTATCACTCGAACTCAACGTTGCGAATACTTTTTACGACGACGATTCCATGCAATACGACACCATCGCGGAAATTCCCGGCACAGACAAGAAAGATGAGGTTGTGATGTTGGGCGCGCACCTGGATTCATGGCACGCGGGCACTGGCGCGACTGATAATGGCGCGGGCAGCGTTGTGATGATGGAGGCGGTGCGTATCTTGAAAGCACTGGATATCAAGCCCCGCAGAACAATCCGGATCGGGTTGTGGAGCGGGGAGGAAGAAGGTCTGCTGGGATCGCAAGGCTATGTCGAAAAACATTTTGGGTCGCGGCCTCCAATGGATGACCCAAACATGAAGGGCATGCCAACTCTCCTCAGAAGGGAAGCCGGGCCAGTCACCGTGAAGCCCGAGCAGGCGAAGGTGGCGGCATATTTCAATGTTGACAATGGTACTGGGAGGATCCGCGGTGTTTACCTCCAAGAAAATGCAGCGGTGGCTCCCATCTTCGAAGCCTGGATGAAGCCGTTCAAAGATCTGGGTATGACCACGCTGACAATGCGCAACACTGGGGGCACAGACCATCTTTCCTTCGATGCCGTTGGGATTCCCGGATTTCAATTCATCCAGGATCCCATTGAATACGAGACTCGCACCCATCACTCCAATATGGACGTTTACGATCGGCTGCAGGCGGAGGATTTGAAACAGATATCGGTGATCGTGGCGAGCTTCGTCTATGACGCAGCGATGCGCGATCAGATGCTGCCGCGCAAGCCGATTGAAGGGCCACTGCCGAAGGAGCCTGAACAACAGCAGTAAGACTTGCAAGAGGAGCGCAGTGCAGATTCCTCACACTGCGCTCGTTCTACTGCAAGAGAGTCGTCAATCTAATCAGCGGCCTCAATCTCGTCTCGGTAGGAGTTCGGTTAAAAACGGAAAGTCAGACCAACCGATGGCATCGCAGTGTGGGTCAGAGTATTTGTGGCCAAGCCGCCGAATCCAAAATCGGGCGTCGAATAGAGGAAACCTCGATACTCCACCCGCAGCGAAATGTGTTTTTGGATTGCATAATTCGCGCCTACGCCATAAACAAACGCAGGCTTCGCTTGAAATGCGGATCCGGATAGAGTATTGAGCTGGTTTCCGGTTGGACTGAACAGTAGCGCGCCGCCACCTGCAATAACGTAGGGGCTGATGCGCGAGCTAGGGCGCGAAGGCAAATTCAGAATCATTGAGCCGGTCAGTTGGTGGATGTGGGACTGGATACGAAATGCGCCGGCGGAGGAGTATTTCTGGGTGTCGAGACTGTATCCGTAGGCTGCTTCCGCCGACAGCCAGTGGTTCAGGTGATAGCGATAGGTACCCAGGAAGCCGCCACTCTCCGTCGCACTGTAAGTGTTGCCGTTTCCGGTCGTGTCTTTCGTAAACAATCCTGTGCCCTGCAGGCTAACTTCTGACCGATTCTCTTGTGCAAATGCCGCCAGGGGCAGAAATAGAATGAAGCTCATCACAAACATGACTGCCTTCTGCATCGGAACGCTCCTCATTAGTTTTGAGTGCATCGACCGGCGGTGACCGTCGACAGGGATTCGTCCGTGTTTCCAAGTGCACACACGAGTGCGCGCACTTGCTCTAAGAATTGACTATCTCAGGAAGGACGATTCAGCTGCTGGGATGCGCGCGATTTCCGCCGACGTTGCATTTTCGAACCTAGAGTTTCGTCAAGCTGGCGTAAAGTTTTATGGCGAGTTTGTCGTCGACGAATGATGCGGCTCACGCGCGGCGCGAAGAATTTGCGTCGATGCTTTCGATCCTGTGCAACACTGTTGACGGTGGATCCTCTCTATGTTTTCCTTCGACCCCATCGGATACGTGAAAAGTCCCTACACGAGCACCCACGGCGTCCCGAAAGGTCTGGGCGCAAAGCATGAAGCCGAAGGAATTCTCGAGATCCTTCCGAAATACGAGATCGGCTTAACTGATATCGAGGGCTTCTCTCACTTGTTTGTCCTCTGGGTGTTCGACCGCGCCGAAGGGTACGAACTCATCGGGAACCCTCCAAGCGATTCGCGTCCGCACGGGGTTTTTGCGACGCGATCTCCGCGGCGTCCCAACCCCGTCGGATTGACCGTTGTGCAATTGCTTCGACGTGAGGGTCGGGTGCTTCACGTGCGCGGAGTTGATATGCTCGACGGAACACCTATCCTCGACATCAAGCCCTATTTGTCGAGCATTCCTCAGGATCGGCTTCGCCGTGGCTGGTTGGCAGATGCGGAGAGCAGAGCTTCGAAAGAAGACCGTTCTCGATAGTTTTCCACAGACGCCTAAACAACACAGAACGGTAGCAAGAGATACTTGAATGCCGTTGAAGTTTCTTGTGGAAATCTCGACAGATAAGTTTTCCACCGGAAAAGCGCTTTCCTAGCACAAAACCCATTGACGGACAACTCCTTAGAACGTTACGATCCAAAAAGTCACCAAAACAGTTATTAACGGAGTGTGGGAATGGGCAGGTCCGCGTTTCGCGGTTTGGTGAGTAGTGTGCTTATCGTTCTGTTCCCGGTAGCTTCGTTCGCGGCCGATTCCAATCCGGCGATGTTGTATACCAACGGGGCGGCATGGATTAACGGCGCGCACGTGCCTCGTCCTTCTCTGGCGATCTTCTCCGGTGATCTCCTGCAAACCCGATCGGATTCCGTGGCGCAGATCAATGGATCGGGCTCAAGCGTAACGGTCCTTGCAGATTCTCTGGTGCAGTTCGAAGGCGGTTCCGTCCGAATCGACCATGGCGGGGTGGCAGTTTCTACATCCAAGCAGATGGCGACGACGGCCGGCGATGTCAAAGTGACGCCCGTTTCCAATTCCTGGACAGAATTTAATGTGACCGATTTCGATGGAACGATCCGGATCGCAGCGCGGAAGGGCGATCTGTTCGTGAGCGACGGTCAGAACACTGTCACCCTGCCACAAGGCCAGGAAACAACGCGAGACGAGACTGTGCCTGACAGTTCCGGCAAAAAGAAGAAAAAGCGGCAAGCTGGGGCTCCTGCGGCTGCGACTGGTGGCATTTTGAATTCCCCCTGGGCAATTGGTGCCGGCGCGGTAGTGATCGGTGGGGTTGCGACATGGGTGCTGGTTAAGAATGATGAACCGGCGAGTCCTACAAAGCCGTAGAGAGCATTTCGTGTAGGCTTCCTTCCAACACTCGTTTTCCCGCGCGTCTTCCGATCAGGGAATACGCGTCCCCCTTAGAATAAGAGCAGGTGCCGCGTCCACCCTCTACACAACCTCAGAAGCGGGTAGCGGCTCTTCTTCCTCGGATGAAACGGGTCGACGCTTGCGGGATCTCTGAAGCAGTGGGGGAGCGGCCGCAATTGTGCAGAAGACATAAAACAGGGCCGCGTTGGCAGGGATCTGTAAATTGAAATCAATCAGGCTGTGCACGAGGATTCCACTAACACCCAGAGTGCATGCGAGAGTGGCGGCGCCGCTAACGTTGGAAGGCCACTGTCGAATTTTTTGGGGAATCCGGCGGAAAAGAACTATGAAGAACCAAATCATAGTGCCAAAGCCCACCAGCCCCATCTCAGAAAGCAACTGTAGATAATCATTGTGCGCTTCGTTCACGAAGAAATTCGTGTAGAAGCTACGAAACTGAGGATAGACGACAGGGAATGTCCCAAGACCCCAGCCCAGCACGGGCCTTTCACGAAACATCCGGATTGCGTCGCGGTCGATGGAAAGCCGCATGCCGCCTGAGATTTCTCCGCGTGCTTCTTTCGAGATACTGGCGACACGGGTCGTCAGTTCTTTGCCCCCAAGCCAGACGAGCAAGCTGATAAGAACGACTGCGAAGGCTCCAGCGGCGATGGCAATGCGCATTCTTTTTTTCTGGCGAGCCAGCACCACTCCGAGAACCGCCAGCTCAACGAAAATTGCCAGCATCCCTCCGCGTGAACCGGAAAGGAAGATCGTTCCCACCATGACCGCCGCCGCTATCCCACAGGCGATTCGTGTTTTTTCATGAGCTAGGTGAGAGAGAGAAATGACCAGAGGGATCGGGGCCAGCAACTCCATCAGTCCGGCGTAGTGATTGTGGTTTACGTAAGGGCCGTAAATCCATCCCCCCAATCGTGGCTGGCGCATCCAGTAGAGCTTTCCATTCGGGGCAACACCCTGCAGAAGCGCAAAGCCAGCAACAAGGCAGCCATAGACAGCAAGGATTACTGCGATCTTCCGCACCTGCGATACGCGTAGCAGGCTTTGACTTGCGAGAAAACAGAGCATGGCGTACGCGCAGTAGAGCAGCCCGTCGCCGATGGTGTCGTGTGAATATGCGGTTCTGCGGAACGCAAGTTGCAGAGCGATGAGCCCGGCGAAAGCGCCCATTGGCAGGAACAACGGATTTCCGAAGAGATTGATTTCTCCGTCCAACAATTGTTTTGCAAGCCACAGAGCCGATAGCACTAGCACGCCTGCTTCTATGACAAAAATCGACCAGAGCTCGACTGCTCCAAAAGCCAAGGGACCGAACATCAGCAGGGCGAAAGTCCCGTAAAGAAGGACAGAGCCCAATTGTGCCGACAATAATTGGGGATTCGCTACGGCCGTTTTCTTGCTTCTCAGAAGCCTCATGACCTTGGACTACTTGGGGACGTGATTATGAAGGTTTTCTGGTTAGGTGAAAGTCACCGATCCAGAGCTTACCGCGCATGGGACTGCCTGCCGGAAGACGACGGACGTGCAGCACGATCAGCCTGCAATCGGGGCCGGTTGTGAACTCCCCGTCTGCCGATCTCCAAAAGCCCGTATCTCTCAGTTCTTCGCTCTCGTAGTACACGGCCTGGGTATACATGTCTTGAATGGTGAAATGAGGTCCTCCAGCGCCCTCAAATTCACCGGTTTTGTAGTAACCACTGAAATCGTATGTAGTGTTGGGTTGTACAGCGACGAGTTGATAAATTCCAGACTCCACGATTCCTGGACCATCAAAGGTGATGAGCAATGAACGTCGGCCCGCATGAAAATCGCTCGGGTCCAGCGTCAACGTGACGCTCGACTGTTTTTGGTGCTGCCAATCAAACCCGGCATTCAGCACTTTCAGATTGAAATTGCTATTAACAATCAAATTGGTCGACGACGGCAGGTAGGCAGTGAGTCCGAAGCGGCTAGCGATCTGTTGCCAGGCCTGTACCGCCTGATCAACTTCCTTGTGTTGCACGAGGTAGCGAATGTAGTCGTATCCGTGTGCAATTTCGAAGGGCTGATGAGTCTGCATTAGTGCATTCCAGACTTTCGTCGTACTGTTCGTCTCCTGCTTCGACTCAAGCAGTTCAAGAAAGCCGGTATACGCATCGGCACGGACGGGAACTATGTCACGCAGCATTGAGTCGATGTCGGGGTCGATCCGCCACGCGAACTGAAGCGCAATGTTTGCGAGCGAAGGATCATTGGCGATCACAACGCCGAATTCGCGTAATGCCTTTTCGTTCTCGCCCTGAACCAGATAAAGGTTAGCCGCTTCCCATGCGACATCGGGAGTGGTGGCATCCGCCTTTATGGCGCGCTCGAGCGCCGCGGTTTGACTCTTGGTGTCTCCAAGAACCTGATACGAACTAGCCAGATCGAACCAGTAACGCGCAGAGTGCGGATTCAACTGCGCCGCTATTTTGTATTCCTCTACAGCTGCGCCCGGATCGCGGACCACTAGATCGTAGTAACGTCCGAGGTGATCGCGATACTCCGCGTTCCCGGGATCCAGCCATGCCGCCCGCTTCAGGCTTTTCAGTTCGACCCGCTCCCCGCACCACGAAGCAACGAACACGCTCGTGGCGATGGCGATATATGCCAACCCGAGCACCGCTGCGACGGCCGCGATCGTGGCTCGTCGGGCAGGCGTGTTAAGTGAAATCTTCATGTGGTCCAGGATGAATGAGTTTCGCTAGGCGCTGCTCGATGATGGCGTTTCTTCTAGATCGTCCTCTTCCTCATGAGACGAATCCCCGTCGCGATAGTACCGGGCGTACTTTCCTTGATACTCGTAGTAGTAGTAATAGTCCGGCGAGCTCAGGTCGACTGCGTTAAGTAAAACACCTACAACCTTGGCGTTTACCTGCATTAAGACGTCGCGAGATCGGCGAAGAGCTTGCTTGGTGGTTTGGGCGGAGCGAATTACCAGCACGACAGCATCGGCGCGCGGGGAGAGCACAACCGCGTCGGTGACAGAGAGAGACGGAGGAGTGTCGATTACGACGTGATCGTATTGCTCCCGGAGTTGATCTAAGAGATCGCGCATGTTAGCAGACGCCAGGAGCTCCGCGGGATTCGGCGGTGGCGTCCCCGAAGGCAGCACGAACAAATTCGGAAGAACCGCGCTGGGCGCAACCGCTTGTTCCAGTGTCGTGCTTCCCGTCAAGACGTTGCTGAGTCCACTATGCGGACCCATGCCGAGCGTTTTGTGAATGCTGGGCCGGCGCAGATCGGCGTCAATCAGGAGAACACGAACGCCTTTCTGCGCGAGAACGACTGCCGTGTTGATACTGGTCGTGGTCTTTCCTTCCTGCGGGAGAGCGCTCGTGATCATAATGACCTTGGGAGGCGCACCGATGCTGGATAGCAGCAAGGAAGTGCGGAGGGCTCGGTACGACTCCGCCATTTGGGACTGCGGGCGGACTTGGGTGACCAGCTCAACCGCTTCCTTCGAGCTCGCGAGTACAAGGCGCTTGGGGTTCGGTCCCTCGCGGGCCGACTTCGAACCAAGGGGAATCATTCCCAGAGACGCCACACCAGAAATCATCTGTGCCTGTTCGGTCGTTCGAACCGTATTGTCGAGACCCTCCAGGAGAAAGGCGAGGCCAATTCCCGATGCTAAGCCAAGCACAGCCGCAAACAGCAAGTTTCGCGGGACGTTCGGTTCGATGGGTCCTGTCGGGGGGCGCGCACTATCCACAATGCGGAAGTTATTGGATTTCAAACCTGCGGAAACGCCGGCCTCTTTGAGCTTCTGAAGTAGTCCCTCGTAGAGTTGACGGTTGGTATCGACATCGCGCTTCAACAACGTGTACTCAATTGCGCTCTCATTCAGCTTGTTTGCTTCCTGCTTTTGCTTGTCCAGAGCCTCACGGAGCATGTTCTCGCGTTGGAGAGCCGCCGAGTACTGACCGCGGACCTTGCTCACGATCTTCTTCATCTCAGACTGAATCTGGGAGTCTATTTCTTTGAGCTGATTGTTGAGGATCGAGAGTTTCGGATAAGAAGGTCCAAACTGGGTGTTCAGTTCCGCCGCCTGGATTTTGAGATCCGCTTCCTTTGTACGAAGGGTTCCGAGGAGCGCCGACCCGGTTTGCCCGGCGCCGCCGTCTTCAGCGGCGGCGACGCTGGAAGCGATCGCCTCGGGATCTCCTGACTCCACAAGCCGATAGGTTGCTTCCTTGTCCATCCGCTCGCTCTCGGCCGCTGTCAGTTCCTTATTGAGCTCGTCCAGCTTTTCCATCGTGATGTTCTGCTTCTCATCGGCTCCTAGAATCTCGTGTTCTTTCTGGTAACGAACCAGCTTTTGCTGCGAGGTCTCAACCTTCATTTGCAGGTCCACGAGTTGCTTGGATAGCCAGTCGGAGGCCTGCATGGTCGATTCAAAGCGCGCCTTGAAATTGTTTTCAACGTACGTCTGCATCAGCGTGTTAACGACGTTGGCAGCCATCTGGGGGTCGGCACTACGATAGTGGACCTCGATGATCCGCGTATTGGGGCTCAGATTTACTCTCAGACTGCCCTTGAAACCACCAATCATCGAAGAAGCCAGCGCCGGATCGGTTTGCAGCGGATCTGGTGCAAGATCGCCCGATGACGAGGGCGAAGGGGGGGCCTGGTTCGCGAGTTCCGATCGACGGTCGAGATTCAGTTCACGGATGACCTGCATGGCCAGCAGATCGCTTTGCAAAATCTTGACTTCCGTGTCGAGTTCGGTCGGATCGAAGTAATCGAGGCTTAGGGTTGTGGAATTCTGGAAATTCAGGGTTGTATCAGGCTTGTTAACAGCAATTGTCCCGGCTGCCTCGTACACGGGGGTCGTTTTCAAACTCGCGATCGCCACCACTGAGAAGATCGTGGCAAAGCATCCAATGATGACCCACTTGCGCTTGAAGAGAATCCGAACGTATTCGCCCGCTGTTGACTCGTGTGTGGGGAGAGCAGGATAGAAAGTTGTACCCGCCGACCTTCCAAGGTCCAGATTCGGAGAAGGCTGTATTTCGCGAACCGCGGGTGAGTTCACCGGTGCCAATGGCCCTAGATCCATGCCTGCTCCTCAAGGGTTTTGTCCAGTTCACAAATAGAGCTGAACAAGGCCTTTCTTACACTCACACATCTCCAACGCATCCTGTCGAAGAGGCTGGTCTGTCGCGCAGGGAATTATTCGAGACAATGAACTGGGAGTTCGCCCGCCATTTTAGCATCGGAAGGAGAAAATTTCGTTACGAAATTTTCGCTGCTGCGAGTTACATTCTGGTGAACGACCGCTTGATTCTCAGGAACGTCCGATATACTAGCGCTCAACGATTGGGAGCGTACGGCGTTTTCGTTCACGATACTGCGTTGGCTGAATACTGGCCCTCTGGGTCGGAATTGGGTGAGAAGGTGTGAACTCGAAGGTGGAACCGAGGCGGGGTGGGATGAATTGGTCGGAACAGGCAGTCTTAGTCACCGGTGGAACGGGATCTTTCGGCAAGAAGTTCGTCGAGATCATGCTGAAGCAGTACCACCCGAAGCGTCTGGTGATCTTTAGCCGGGACGAGCTTAAGCAGCATGACATGCGGGCTTCGGGATTTGATGATCCGACGTTGCGGTACTTCCTCGGCGATGTGCGCGATGCCTCCCGCTTGGAAAGAGCCCTCGCCGGAGTCACGATTGTCGTACATGCGGCTGCGCTCAAGCAGGTTCCGGCGTGCGAATACAATCCTTTCGAAGCCATTCAGACCAATATCATGGGCGGCCGGAATGTGATCGACGCCGCTATCAATCAGGGCGTCAAGCGTGTTCTGGCGCTCAGCACTGACAAGGCCGTCAATCCCATTAATATCTACGGCGCTACCAAGCTCTGCGCAGAAAAAATGTTTGTCCAGGCGAACGCATATGCGGGCTCACAAGACTCCCGGTTCAGCTGTGCAAGATACGGTAATGTCGTCGGGAGCCGCGGTAGTGTGATTCCCGTTTTTCAAGAGCAAAGGCGACATGGGCGAATCACGTTGACGGACGCTCGAATGACGCGTTTCTGGCTCACGCTCGAGCAAGGAGTTCGTTTCGTCATTAGCAGTATCGAGCAGATGCATGGCGGAGAGATCTTTGTGCCAAAGATCCCCAGCATGAGACTTCTGGACCTGGCTGAGACGATTGCTCCCGGGTGCGAGATCGAAACCATCGGAATTCGTCCTGGAGAGAAGTTGCACGAAGTTTTGGTCTCCGAGGACGAAGCAAGGAATACGCTCGAAGTCGAGGACCGCTACATCATCCAGCCGGCTCATCCGTGGTGGCGCCGTGAGAACTGGGTTCACGGAAGGCCTTTGCCGGAGGGATTTCGGTATACGAGCGACACCAATGTGCACTGGCTCACCGGCAGAGAGTTGCAGGAATTGATCTCACCGGGTTCGACCGAAGGTGAGCGGGTGCCGGTACGCGTTTCAGCTTAGGCGAACCAAATGACCACAATCCCCGCTAGCGTGGAGATGCTTGCCATTGATGGCGGCTCTCCGGTTCGCGACACCCTGTTGCCATATGGCAGACAGTCGGTGGACGAGGCCGATATTCAGGCGGTGGTCGAAGTACTACGATCGAATTGGCTGACCACAGGACCTAAGGTCGGAGAGTTCGAAGACGAATTTGCCGCATACGTTGGCTCGGCGCACGCGGTCAGCTTTAGCTCGGGGACGGCTGCGCTCCACGGCGCTGCATTTACCGCGGGACTCAAGCCGGGTGACGAGGCAATCACGACACCTCTCACTTTCGCAGCTACCGCGAACTGCATTTTGTATCAAGGCGCAACGCCGGTGTTTGCCGACGTTTCCTCCGACACGCTGAATACCGATCCCGCGCAGGTTGAGAAGAAAATCACTCCGAGAACGCGAGCAATCATTCCCGTCGACTATGCGGGACATCCGGCAGATCTTGATTCCGTCATGGGAGCTGCCCGAAAGCACGACCTCATCGTGATTGAGGATGCTTGCCACGCTCTTGGTGCGGAATACAAAGGATCTCGGGTCGGCAGCATCGCGGATATGACGGTGTTCAGCTTTCATCCGGTGAAGCACGTTACCACCGGCGAAGGCGGCATGGTAACGACCAATAATCCCGAATTCGCAGAGACTCTTCGCCGGTTCCGAAGCCATGGGATTTCCAGCGATGCGCGACAACGCCAGAGCGCCGGGCAGTGGCACTACGAAATGGTGCTGCTCGGATTCAACTACCGCCTGACCGACATCGTCTGTGCTTTGGGGATCGAGCAGTTGAAGAAATTGGAGTCGAATCTTACGCGCAGACGCCAGATCGCAGCGATGTACGACGCCGCGTTTCATCATCTACCGGGCATCGTTCCGCCCGTGGTGAAGTCCGAAGTGAATCCGGCTTGGCATCTGTATCCCGTTCGCCTGGATCTGGAGAAATTGTCTGCGCATCGCGGCCAGATTTTTCGGGCACTGCGAGCGGAGAATATTGGCGTAAATGTGCACTACATTCCGGTGCATCTGCACCCCTACTATCGCGATCGATTTGGTTATCGCGGCGGGGAGTTTCCCCTTGCTGAAGCCGCGTACGCCCGCCTGATCAGCCTCCCGATGTTTCATAGCATGAGCGACAACGATGTTGGCGACGTGATTCACGCAGTCAGGAAAGTGCTGGCGAACTACTACCAGGAGAATGCGGGGAACCGGTGAAAGTCGTCGCCATTGTGCAAGCGCGCATGGGCAGCACGCGGCTACCCGGCAAGGTGCTCAAAAATCTTGCGGGAGAAACCATGTTGGCCCGCGTTGTTGGGCGGCTTCATCGTTCGAATCGGATCGACGACGTACTAGTGGCAACCACTGACGAGTCAACCGATGACGCGATTGTTGACGAATGCCGCAAACTGTCGGTTCGGGTCTCGCGAGG
>DATFQQ010000228.1:0-6661 GCA_035264195.1 Candidatus Sulfotelmatobacter sp.
AGGCCGATGATCTTGCAAAGATCGAAGCTAAGGACGGGGCTATGCAGGGCCTGATGCAGGCGCGCGAGCAGAAGATGGCGCGCTTTGCCGGCATGACCAGTCACACCAACGGGGAAGTGATGGCGCAGGCGATCCAGCGGCACGATCTCGACTGTGTGCAGATGGCGTTGAACGCATCGCGTAACGGACGATTCGAAGAACTCGCACTGCCAGCAGCCAACGCGAAGAACTTGGGCGTCATTGCCATGAAAATTACCGGTCAGGAATTTCTTGTGGGTGAGGGTGCCGGGAAGGCGGACATGAACTCGCTGCTGCGCTACTCGATGAGCTTGCCGGTGGCTGCAGCAGTTGTGGGCATGCCGCGTCCGGAGATGCTCGCGCACAATGTCGATATTGCACGCAGTTTCGCTCCGCTTAATGATCAGGAAAAAGACCGTCTGCGCCAGCAACTGAATAATTCTCGAGAAGGCCTGGAAAAGAAACTCGTGGGACATCTGGATGGCCCGACTGGGAATCCGGAAATGTTCTTGGCCTAGATCGATTTACGAATTGCTGCATCCCATTCCACTTTGTCATCCTGATGGCGCCGTTTTTTGGCGCCGGAGGAACCCCTGCACTCTGCCTGCAGTGCTCATGCGGCCGGGGACTGCATAGATCCTCCAGGCATTTTTTGGTACACGCGTTAGTCGTCTTCATTCCCCAGGGTGAGATACTTCGTTGGCGCGGGGAACTAATTGGCGGTAGATGTAGTCCGGGACGTCCCCATTCCAGTAGCCAGCGGTCTTTGCGAATCCGACGATTCCTACGAACACGACAGCAATGGCGGCGGCCATTGCCCACGCAGGAAGTTGGCCTTCGCGTGGCGCGCGCGTCCACTTCGGAAGCGACATGTGCAGAGCGCCTTCTGCTGGGCAGATCGCCACACACTCCAGACAGCCAGTGCATTCCGCAGATTTGATGCTGACCAGCTTATCGACTGGAAGGTTCGAAGGGCAGACCTTTGCGCATTTCGCGCAGTCGATGCAGGCCTGTTCGGAGCGCCGGATGCGCAGCGGACTGAAGAAGGAAACGATGCCGAGCAGCGCTCCGTAGGGACAAAGATAGCGGCACCAGAAGTTCTGGATCAGGACGGAGGCAATCACCAGGACCGCGAGCACGATTGCAGCAGTCTCGCCGAGATAGCGGAAGAAGTTGAGCATCCGCACGTCAGCGATTACGCCGTATGGACTGTGCATGAAGTCTTCAATCGCAGCGGCAGGCATGTTCGCCACGGCCCAAGCAAAGAAGCCGAGCAGCAGGTATTTCAAGCCACGCAGAGGTATGTCGAGCCAGCGCGGTAGGGAGAAGTTGCGGCGGAAGATTTGGCGGCCCGAGCGCCAGAGATATTCAGAGAAAGTGCCGACCGGACAGAGCCAACTGCAGAATGCTTTGCGAAGCAGGAACGCAATGGCGAGAAACGAGACGAAGAGAAACAGCGCAGCGGGATGCGTGGCTGGCAGCTTGCCGGTAGTCAGCCAGTACTTGAAGTTCATCATGCCCGCGATGGGGAGCCAGCCTTCGACGCCAGCAGGCCGTGTCGAGGTTCGATCGTGAAGTCCGGTCTCGAAGCCACGAACCCAAAGATAAAATGCCGCACCGACCCACACGTTGAGCAGAAGGAACGCGACTTGGAAACTCCGGCGAATGGCCTGCGAGTGCTCGGCAGCGACGCGGCGAACGAGCTTCTTGCGGCGCGGCGTCTGGTTGATGTCAGCTTTCGGCGTAGCGTTCTCGAGTTCGGTCAATTGATGTAGGGTCGCCATTTTTTCTTTCCGAACCGGTTGGTGCTGTTCTTTGCGTCCTCTGCGGCCGTTCCCAGCGATCTCAGCGGTGAAAAAGCTTTTCCCGCAGAGTCCGCGGAGAAATGCCGCAGAGTACGCAGAGAGAACAGATGTGCCACACAAGCGCTCCAATCCCGCGCACTGCGTTTAGTTCACCTCTGCCGAGTTTGTTGTTGGTTCGTACGGACAGAACGGATCTGTACCCAGAGCGTCGCCGGTATGGGCGTAGGCTCGTGCGCGAGAGCCTCCGCAGATGTGGCTGTACTCGCAAGCGCCGCATTTGCCGTGGAACAGATCGGGATTGTGCAGTCCGTGGAAGATGTCGGAGTTGCGATAGACCTCGACCAGCGAATCCTTGCGCACGTTGCCGCAGTGCAGAGGCAGGAACCCCGAGGGATAAATTTCGCCCAGGTTCGAGACGAAGACGATGCCGTGTCCGTCGCGAATCTGGAATCCGTGATAAACGGAACTGGTCTTCATCTCCGGAGCGTGCATCCCCGAGCGGCGCATGGTTTCGATCGCAATGCGGCGATAGGACGGCGCCTCGGTGGTCTTGACCTGGAACGGTGAATGCTGCGAAAGCTCGAACACCCAGCGCATGATGCGCTCACCTTCTTCGGGAGAGACTTCACTCAGTGCCTTGCCGCGTCCAACGGAGATCAGCATGAACAGACTCCAGCGCATGACGGGGAAGCTGGTGCGGAGGAGTTCGTAAATCGCGGGCAGATCGTCAGCTGTTTCCCGCGCGACCAGCGTGTTGACCTGAATCGGAAGACCGAGCGCACCACAGTGACGAGCGGCGGCGATGGTGCGATCGAATGTTCCCGGAATCGCGCGGATGTTGTCATGCTTCTCGGCGCAAGAGCCGTCGAGGCTCAAGCCGAGGCTCTGGATGCCATGCTCTTTCAACTTCGTAATAGCATCGTTCGTCAATTCGGGTGTGGCGCTCGGAGTGATGGAGACTTCGAGGCCGAGCCCGTTGGCGTAGTCAATGAGTTCGTAGATGTCGCGGCGGCTGAGTGGATCGCCGCCGGTCAGGATCAGATGGGGGAGGGGATTACCAAAATCGACCAATTGCCGGAGGAAGCGCTTGCTTTCTTCTGTATTAAGTTCGAACGGATTCGCCGTGGGCATTGCCTCGGCGCGGCAGTGCTTGCAGGCAAGGCCACAGGCCTGGGTCATCTCCCAGTAGCACAACAATGGATTTTTGGAGAAATCATGGGCCATGTGACCCATTTTTGGAGTAGTGCCAGCTACGACTGCCATGACGAACCCCCTTCGGCGAATGGCTATGAAAGAACCCCAACAAGCATTCTTAGGGTAGTTTTGGCTTTGCGAAATGGCTGTGATTTCAGTCACAGGCAGACGTGATGTGGTTCATAAAACGATGGGTTTATCGCTGCGTTTGCGATAGGACGTCTCGGGCAAGGTATTGAGAAAGAATGGCTTATGGCTGTCGGGCTGACGCCCTCTCTAGAATGGTCATCGCGCCGCTATGGCGCAATTCGTTTCGGCGATTTTGTCAGCAGGAGCGGAACTCGCATCCCTTCCAATTTGACCGGGAGAGTTGTGCCCTTTCCCGTATGCCTCAGTTTCAGCGTCGACCGGCGTTGACCGCCGAACTCTTTGCCCCCGCGTCGCGCGGGGCGGGCGAAATGCGTTTTCGCCAACACAGAGATCGAGAAGGCTTCCCATAGATCGTCGAGTGGAGTATGCTTTCTCACCTAGACTGTCGATGGGAGTGCACGGCTGCCGAGTAGGAGGAGCTTGCGATGAACCTCAGAAGAATCTTGCGACGCTCTCGCGAGGATGCCGAACTGTCGCAGGAACTCGAGTCGCACATTCAGCACGAAGTCGACGACAACGTGGCGTGCGGCATGAGTCCTGAGGAAGCCCGGCGGCAGGCATACATAAGACTGGGAAATCCGCTGGTGATCCGCGAGAGGGTCTGGGAAAGCAATCGAATTGCGGTGATCGAAGACCTGTGGCGGGATTTGCGATACGCGGTGCGTACTCTGTCGAGGACTCCCGGCTTCACTTGCGTCGTTGTGCTGGTCATGGCGCTTGGCATCGGGGCAAATACATCGATATTCAGCTTTCTCGATTCGTTGCTGCTGCGTTCGCTTCCGGTTTCTGATCCGTCGTCTCTGGTCGTATTGAAATGGCATGCCAAGGCCTCGCACTTGTCCGGGCAGCAAGACTTCGTCATGGAGAGCATGAGCGGTCATACGGATGATGATCCAAGATTGGGTCTGACCAGTGGAATCTTTCCGTACCCGGCGTTTGAGTTGCTGGAGAAAGACAACACGGTGTTCTCAGACTTGTTCGCTTATTGCCAGTCGAGAGAAGTGCGAACTCTCAACGTAGTAGTTCGAGGACAGGCCCAGATTGCCGGCGGTGAACTGGTGTCCGGATCTTATTTCCGGGGTCTCGGCGTGGTTCCTGTGGCGGGGCGGTTGATTGCTCCTGATGACGATCGCATCGGGGCCGCATCCGTCGCGATTGTCAGTCACGGTTTCGGAGAGAGATATTTCGGCGGAGCCGCCAATGCTGTCGGGCAACCGATCGTTATCAATGGTCTTCCTTTCACTGTTGCGGGTGTGGCCCCAGCGGAATTTTTCGGCGTTGATCCTGCAATGGCTCCCGACATTTATCTACCGATGCATACGAATGTGCTGCTGGGGGCGCAGATTCCATTTGGATTCACCAATGCCGACTATGTCAGCGCGAATTACTACTGGATCGAAGTGATGGCGCGGTTGCGGCCGGGCGTCACTGTGGAACAAGCGCAAGCTACGTTGGCGCCGAGATTCCAGCAGTGGGTGGCAACGACCGCACACAACGATGCGGAGCGCTCGAATCTGCCCGTGCTGTATCTGCAGGAAGGCGCGAGCGGACTCGATACTCTACGGCGCCGCTACTCAAAGCCGCTGTACCTATTGATGACTCTGGTGGGATTGATTCTGGCGATTGCATGTTCGAACGTTGCGAACCTGATGCTATCGCGCGCCGCTTCGAGAAAACGGGAAATCGCGCTGCGGTTAAGCCAGGGGGCAAGCCGTTTTCGAGTGATCCGACAGTTGTTGACGGAAAGCGTGTTGCTCAGCCTGGCCGGTGGGCTTGTCGGAGTGTTGCTAGCGGTCTTTGGGATCCGCGTTCTCACGGTGATGCTGAGTGGAACCTCTGGTGGCAGCAGTCTAAAAGCCGATCTAGATGGGCGGGTACTGTTACTGTCGGTTTCTCTCTCGTTGCTCTCGGGCGTTCTGTTCGGACTTGCTCCTGCATTGCAATCTACAAAGCTGAATCTGGTAGCGGCGCTAAAGGAAACACAATCTACGAAATCTCAGACCCATCGTTTGTTTTGGAATGCAAGAGGTATGGATGCGCTGGTTGTGGGGCAGATCGCGATTTCTGTGTTGATGCTGGTTGCCGCCGGACTGTTCGCGCGAACTCTTTCGAATCTGCAGTCGGTCAATTTGGGATTCAATCGCGACAACTTGCTGCTGTTCCAACTGAACGCTCGCCAAGCCGGACACAAGGATGCAGAGATTTCAGCGTTCTATCGCGAGTTGCAGCAGCGGTTCGCAGCGATTCCAGGAGTACAAGCGGCAAGTCTGGCAGATACGTCGTTGATTGAGGCGGGCGACGGGTTGCCGATCGGCGTGCCTGGGCAACTGCCGAGCCCCGATTTTCGTTTTTTGCCGGTCGGTGAAAGGTTCCTGACGACCATGCAGATTCCGCTACTCGCGGGCCGTGATTTTGGGGACCAGGACCGGCCTAGGTCGAAACCGGTTGCAATCATCAATGAAGAGTTCGCACGGATCAGCTTTCCCAGAGAGAATCCGATTGGGCGGCACCTCTACATGTGGAAAGACAGCGAGGTGTCGCGTCCGTGGGATGACAAGGCAAACGTCGCGCGGGATATGGAGATTGTTGGCCTAGCCAAGAACGCCAATTACGGCGGGGTGAAGCAGAAAATTCCTCCCGTGGTCTATCTGCCGTACGACCAGGGTTATCCGGAACCGACCGAGATGGTGTTTGCTTTGCGAACATCGGGTCCTCCGCTGGGCTACATCAATTCTGTCCGCGAAGTCGTACGTCAAGAAGATCCGCGACTCCCTGTGTCGGAGGTGAGGACACAAAAGGCGGAGATTGAATCAGATATGCACCAAGAGATCATGCTGGCCGAGTTGTGTTCCGCATTCGCCGCACTTGCGTTGACGATCACCTGCGTCGGACTATACGGAACAATCTCTTACAAAGTGGTGCAGCGAACTGGAGAGATCGGTATTCGAATGGCGCTCGGGGCGTTGCGGGGAGCTGTTCTGTGGATGGTCCTGCGCGAAGTATTTGTTCTCGTGGCGCTCGGTCTCGCGATCAGCATTCCTGTGTCGCTGGGGACGTCGAAGTTCGTCAGTTCATTTTTATTCGGGATGAAGGCGAACGATCCTCTTACGCTGATGTGCGCTGTTGTGATCTTGCTGGGGACAGCGCTCATCGCTGGAGGCATACCTGCCAGACGAGCGGCGAGTGTTGAGCCGATGAGTGCGCTGAGACACGAGTAAATCTGATCAAAGAGACTATCCGGGCCGTTCATCAGATGTGATGGCCGGTAGCGTTGGAGCGAAAAACTGCGCCACCTGAAGAGCCAATGTTCTATGCCAATGTTCTATTTGACAGCCGCTCGGCTCAGCTACATAATGCTGCACTACACGTGGTTGGCGTCTGTGGCCGTCACGTACACCGTAAGTTTCCTCCTCCCCTAAGCAATGTAGTTGGGCCCATTTCTGTTCACACTCGCAAGGTCGCCCCTTCGTGGATTTCTAAGTTCGAATCTGGAG
>DATFQQ010000229.1:0-10898 GCA_035264195.1 Candidatus Sulfotelmatobacter sp.
TCCTCCCCAGTCGTTGATGCCCGCATCCACCAACTCTTCATAGTACGGTGCTGAGAGATTTGGAGGTGCTTGAATATTCATGCTGGGGAGTAACAACCGAGCTACCGCCACTGTCCGGAGCATGTCTCCCTGCGAAGGCTCGGGCCAATGCGCCATGGGGATCGTCGGCTTCACGCGGAAGTTCTGCACAATTACTTCCTGGATGTGTCCGTACTGCTCATGCAGATCGTGGATCGCAAGTAGGGTATCGACACGGTCTTCGAGCGATTCGCCGATGCCGATGAGAAGCCCGGTGGTAAAGGGAACGTTCTGCTTGCCAGCTTCTTCGATGGTCTTCAGCCGCCGAACAGGAACTTTATCGGGCGCATTGTCGTGGGCCTCCCCCGGAGCGAGCAGGTTGACATTGGTCGTCTCCAGCATAAGTCCCATGCTGGGAGAGACCGCAGCCAATCGTGCGACCCATTCGGCGCTGAGCAGTCCGGGGTTGGGATGCGGCAGTAGGCTGGTTTCCCGCAGCACCAGTTCGCACATGGCTTCCAGATAGTGCAGCGTCGATTTGTAGCCGAGATGCCGCAGTGTTTCCCGCATTTCGGGAAAAAGCAGTTCGGGCTTGTCGCCGAGGCTGAAGAGGGCCTCGGTGCAGCCCAGCTTTTCTCCGGCACGCGAAACGTTCAGCACTTCTTCTGGAGTCATCGTATGCGCGCCCGGATCGCCCGGATCGCGGCGGAAGGTGCAGTATCCACAGTAGTCACGGCAAAGATTCGTCAGGGGGATGAAGACCTTGCGCGAGTAGGTGATGACACCGGGTTTGAAACGTTCTTTGGCAGCTCGGGCGGCGACCAGGAGATTCGGCAATTCGTTGTCGGAACACCGAATCAGGAGTAGCGCCGCCTCGCGCGAAATCGCCTGTCCGGGCTGGATTTCGCCGAGCGTTGCCGATTGGGCGTCGCAATCGAACGACGTGATGGGTGTAGCATCCACGTTGACTCGAATGATACAACGCCTCGCCGTGGTAATGTAGGCGGTTGCAAGACCCATTTTGCCAATGAGCTTGAACGCTTCCGATTTCCGCAAGGCCATGGGCTGCTTTGCCACCGGCGTAACGATCATCACGGTGGATCTAGACGGCGAAGTACATGGCATGACCGCCAATGCCTTCGCATCGGTTTCGCTCGATCCCATGTTGGTGCTGGTCTGCGTCGATCACAGCACGCGCACTCATACTCATCTGCATACCAAAAAGCGCTTCGGGATCAATGTACTCGGCGAGGACCAGCGCTCGATTTCCGAATACTACGCACGCCCGGAGCGCACGCATGAACGGGCCGAGGCCGAAGCCGGAGCGCGATTTGACCGGACCAGCCACGGAACCCCCTTGCTTCACGGCGCGCTGGCCTATCTTGAATGCCGGTTGCAGTCTGTTGAACTGGCCGGCGACCATGCGATCTTCATCGCTGAAGTGGAAGATGTTGTGGTGCGGGATGGGGACCCGTTGCTGTTTTTCCGAGGGAAGTATCGCAAAGTGGGGGACGACGTCGATAAGTGAGCGATGCCACTTTTGGGCCGCCAAAACATCTAATCAAGACATAAATAATCAGTAAGTGAGGTTTGATCCTATGGAAAAAACTACAGCTGAAAAGGTCGTCAAGTCAGAATCCGAATGGCGCCAGCAACTTAACCCGGAGCAGTACCACGTGGCGCGAGAGGCCGGGACGGAGCGGGCTTTCACCGGCAAGTATTGGAACAACCACGAAACGGGGATGTATCACTGCGTGTGCTGCAATTCACCGCTATTCAGCTCAAAGACCAAGTTCGATTCCGGCACGGGGTGGCCCAGCTTCTTTGAGCCGATTGAGAACGGTGGAATCGTGGAGCACCGGGACAGCAGCTACGGCATGGTGCGAACTGAGGTCCGTTGTGCCAAGTGCGATGCGCATCTCGGGCATGTGTTTGAGGATGGTCCGGCGCCTACCGGCTTACGCTATTGCATGAATTCGGCGTCATTGGATTTTAAGCCGGAAGAGCAGTAAGTTGGGACATCACGTGACCACGGGCCCTAAAGGGCATCGATCACAACGCTCTGACGCGGCCCTGGAAGGGCCGCTCTTCCACTGATGTGGAGACTTTTTACAAGCAACTGCGTGTAAGTCGTCACAAATAGACAAGGGGCATGCCTCGGCGTGCCCCTTTATCTTCTACCCGACAAAATCTGATTAGGCGTTGCCGGCGGTGGCTGCCATCGCCTTCGGCTGTTCCTGCTTGGCCTGGTTTTGCTGCTGATTCTGCTGGTGATGCGGCTTGCCTTCGCTGCGGACCTGAATTCCGCCCTTGAGCGCGGCGCCGTCTTCCACGCTGATGCGCACGGTCGAAATGTCTCCGGAGACCGAACCTTCGGCGCGAACGTCCACGCGGTCGCTGCACTCGATGTTGCCGTTCACCTTGCCCATCACGACCACTTCGCGGGCCTGGATGCTGGCGTCGACCTTGCCGTTGCGGCCAATAGTCACGCGGCTCTCGGGCATGATGATCTTGCCTTCAATCCGGCCATCGATGTAGAGAGCTTCCGATCCGGTAACTTCGCCCTTGATGACTAATGTGCGGCCGATGGTCGCCTGATCCACAGGAGCGGTGACGGTTTTGACGGGGTTGAACGTGTTGGGGTTCGAAGCCGGCGATCCGGACTTCAGGAAAGAATTATCCGACGACTGAAGCATGCGACCTTCCTTGGGTTCCCGCCCGGCGCCCTGCTCGCGCCTGACACCATTCCAGCGGTTGGTCTTGAAATTTGTGGCCTGCGGGTGCGTGGCCACTTGGCCACCCTGACTATCGCACAGTGGTAAGAGCGGGTGAGAGATTACGAAGGGAGGTGTACAGATGCGGAAGGTTCTTGACCTTCTCGATACGAAAGGAACGGGAAGGGCAGGAGTTCCACTCGTGCCGTAAAATGCACGGAAATAGATCCGCGCTTCAGCGCGCGAGGTCCGCAGGGCTCACTCTCATTCAGCAACTTCCAGAGCAGCCGAGGTATCTTCCCACTCCTGGATCAGTGCTGCGTGGCTTGCCTTCTTGTGCTCGAGTTCGGCCGACTGTCGTTGACTTTCTTCCGCGCTCACAAAGTTCTGCAGCGCCGTTTCAAGCCGTGCAATCTCATCTTCAGTCCGGCTGATTTTTCGTTCCAACTCTGCGACTCGGTCCTCCATCTGCTTGCGCTTGAGAGGGTTTAGACGCTTTTTCGGAGCTTCGGCTACATCTAGACGATTGCTGCCTCCATCGCCGTTTTTCGGCTGCGGCTCGGATTCCCGCCTCGTGGCAATCGGTATTACTTCACCCACCAGCTTCATCCCGGGTACATCTTTCAAGGTGGGCGCCACGTGCTGTCCGCCTTGTTTACGCCAGAGGTAATCCTCATAGTTGCCAGGGAAGATTTCCACTTTGCCCTCCCCGACCTCAAACACACGGGTTGCCAGCTTGTCGATGAAGTAGCGGTCATGCGAAACGAAGACGACCGTACCCGTGTACTTCATTAACGACTCCAGCAAGACATCTTTGGCTCGCATGTCGAGGTGGTTTGTCGGCTCATCGAGCAACAGGAAGTTCGCCGGGTGCAGCAAGAGCCGCAGAAGGGCATAGCGGCCGCGTTCCCCACCGGAAAGCACGCCGATCTTCTTGAAGACGTCATCTTCGGAGAAGAGAAAACATCCGAGGAGACCGCGCAGTTCGGTTTCTGTCGATCTCGGAGAGAGGGCGCCCAGATCGTCTATGATGCGCGCGTCTGCATCGAGTTCTTTGTATTGGTCCTGCGCGAAGTAGTCAGACTGAACGTTGTGGCCGAGCTTAAACTCGCCTTGCGTCGGCGGCTCAGTTCCGGCGAGCAGCTTGATCAGTGTGGATTTTCCGGCGCCATTTACGCCAACCAGCGCGATGCGATCCCCTTTCTCGATCATGAAGCTTACGTTCCGGAATACTTCCTTCGGCGCCGAACCGTTTCTGCCCGGATAGGTCTTCGCCACGCTCTGGAAGTCGACGACAATCCGGCCACTGGATTTGGGCTGCGGGAAGGAGAAATGGATCGTTTTCTCCTCCGGCGGGACCTCGATGCGTTCGATCTTCTCCAGTTCCTTGATGCGGCTCTGGACTTGCTTGGCTTTGGTCGCCTGATAGCGAAACCGATTGATGAAGACTTCCAGTTGCTCAATACGATCACGCTGGTTCTTGTACGCAGCCTGCAGTTGCTCGTTGCGCTGTGTCTTTTGTGCGAGAAATTTGTCGTAGTTCCCGGTGTAGAACCAGAAGCGCTTGTTCCAGATTTCCGCGATCTTGTCGACCGTCACGTCGAGAAAGTAGCGGTCGTGTGAAATCAGAACGAAAGCGTTCGGATAATTTTCGAGATATTCTTCCAGCCAGTTGCGGGCCTCTAGGTCGAGGTGGTTCGTCGGCTCGTCGAGCAGCAGCAGGTTAGGTTTCTGCAGCAGCAGTTTGGCCAGCGCCAGCCGCATCTGCCATCCGCCGGAGAATTCCTCCGTCTGGCGTTGCCAATCTTCTTTGCCGAAGCCTAGACCCATCAGGACCCGGCCAACCTCGGCTTCGATCGAATATCCATCGCGCGTGCGAAACTCGTGCTCGACCCGCTCATAACGATCGGCCACCGCGGCGTACTCGGCGCTGGTGTGGTCGAGTTCCGCCATGCTGTGGGTCAGGGACTCGAGCTCCTGTTCCATGGCGCGGAGGTCGTCGAACACGGACATGCACTCGGCGAAAACCGTCCGCCCGGAGAGCGTCAGGCCGTCTTGTGGCAGGTATCCGGCGGAAGTCCCTTTAGCAACGATCAAGGATCCGTAATCAAACGTGTCCATGCCCGCCAAGACCTTCATGAGCGTGGATTTGCCGGTGCCGTTGCCGCCGACCAGACCGATGTGGTCGCGGTTGGTGATCAGCCAGTCGACGTTTTCGAACAGAAGTTTGTGGCCGAAGCGTTTTCCGGCGCCAGAAAGCTGAATCATGGGCTGCTTTTATCGTCTCATAAAGTAGTCCCGAGTACCGAGTCGCGAGTCCTGAGCGAACTACATTGTCAGACTTTGTCATTCTGAGCGGAGCGGTGAGCGCAGCGAGCCGATCTGCGCAGTCGAAGAATCCCTATTGCTATCGCGATTTGTGGAGATTCTCGCGAGATCACGAACAAGAAGGCAAGAATGCGTTGCCACACGGGACCTTGGTCAAGAGGGTAGGGATCCTTCGACTGCGTATTCGTGCCCACTTGCGCACGAATACTCCGCTCAGGATGACACCATTCCGAATGTTAATCTCTTGTTGCCGCTTCTCGATCTGAGCCATGAATGACGAAAGCAAACAGGAACCCGACCGCGAGCTCGGGAAGCGAATCGCGGGCCTAATTCAGTCCATCGGACAGAGGCCTGAAAAGCAGGCCACCGCGGAAGAACTGCAGAAACTGAAGGCTGCAGCGGATCGCCTCGATCAGATGTTGAAAGCTGCTGCGAACGCCGATCAGCAAGCCCTGAAAAACGCTGCGGACCGACTCGATCGACTGTTGATGGACCTACGTAAAGGGAAAGACGTCACCAGTGCCCTCAAGCGGGGCCGAGGCCGACAAGAACCAACACGATAGATTTCGGAGGCATCTTTGGCGCTGCTCAGGCAGCTACTGGCGCTCCGGGCTTAATATTCTGATTCACACGGAAGAAATTCGTTGGATCGTATTTCTCTTTGATCGTAGCCAGACGTGCCAGATTCGGACCGAATGCTGTTTTAATGACGTCGTCGGCCTCCACATCCAGGGCCGACAGCAGGTGTGCGTTCTGCGAGAAGGGCCGCAGCCGTTCCTCGCCAGTTCGAGCCCAGTCGCGATGCATACTCGTTTGTGCCAGATTGGTCCACTGGGCAATAAACAAAATATCCCAGGGCAGATGGCGGTGAGGGAATGCGGTTGCTTCATTGGGAACCCGTCCCGCAGCGCCGCCGTAATATTCGAGAACCACAAATGAAAGTGGGGATTGGAGCGCGTTCGCGTGCTCGACAATCGCTGAGATCGCGTCGTCGGGCAAATCCCGCTGCATCGTGGACTTCCAATAATTCTGATTGCCATCTGGGAATGATGGTCCCAGCAGAGACTGCATCACGGGAAATGGCATGGCCTGAATCCCATCCATAATCGGGTTCCCGAACTTGCGCAAGGAGTGCAGGACTCGTTCCCCTTCGCTGACGTCGCCGCAATAGCAGGGAATGACTCCGACCAGCGGAGATCCGTCGGGACCATGGAGCAGAGCAATATAAGCCGTGAGTTCATCTGGAGCCGATGAAATGAAATCACGGAAGTGGCGGATCACGTCCACGGCTGCTGCCCGAGGGTAAAGAAGAAGGCCACCTAGTACAGTCGCCACCGGATGCGCCTGAAACTCAAAACTGGTGACGACGCCGAAATTTCCGCCTCCGCCGCGGAGAGCCCAGAACAAATCCTCGTTTTCGGACGCGCTGGCCGTGAGCACTTTTCCATCTGCGCTTACCACTTGCGCTGAGAGCAGATTGTCGATCGTCATTCCATATTTGCGAATCAGCCAGCCAACTCCACCTCCAAGTGTCAGCCCGCCGATGCCTGTTTTCGAGACGATGCCGCATGGGACTGCGAGCCCGAATACATGCGTTTCTCGATCGATATCTCCCAGAGTTGCGCCACCTTGCACCTGAACTCTCTGCGTCGATGGATTCACCCAAACGGACCTCATTCGCGAGAGATCAATGACCAGTCCATCGTCACAGAGTGCGCGACCGCCGACGTTGTGTCCGCCGCCTCGAATCGCGGTCAGCAGATTGTTCGCGCGTCCGAAGGTGACGGCGGCAATCACATCTGCGATGCCGGAGCACCGCGCGATCAGCCTGGGATGCTTGCTTATGCTGGCATTCCAGATCTGGCGGGCTTCGTTATAACCGAGATCCGCCGGCTCGAAAACCTGCCCGTTAAACGTAGACCGGAAGGCATTGATGTCGATGTCGGACATGATGGGTCCGAATTCTACTCCAAGACAGGCCAAATACCGATCAGAAACTAAAGGAGAAATTGAGGTCAAGGATGTAATCCTGGACGGCAGCGTAGCCGGCGTGAGGGACCGTACGTCGGTCGAAAGCTTCGATGCCGCGGGCAGGACGCAACAGCAGCAGTGGCGGTCTGGTTCGCTCCAGGTCCAACGCAGAATGTCGTAGGATCCCTCGGAGCGTTTTGCGCTCCTCAGGATGACAAATCCGAGAATATGAGGATCACAATCGAGGAACTATGGCCAAATTGCTTCGGCGAGGGGTTCGCGGGGGGCTACAGGTCGGCGTTCTCCGGGATACGTTCCCCAGAGTTCGCTGTGAAACTGAATGCGCTGCAATGCGCGATCAATGACCGCTTCGAGTTCGTGGAAATACTTTACTTCCCGTCCCTTGGCGAGACGTTTCTTTGCTTCCTCAGGAGTGAACCACGTCGGCTTTCGATTGCTCTCATCTGGCTTGCGCATCTGATGTATTTCCATCAGAAATGCCTTGACCACGAATTCCTGCACTCCTCCGGGCTGCCAGAAGACTCCCTTGGAGTGAATGTAAAGATGGAAGTGGCGAGGCTCGATAGTGCCGATCGCTCCCGCCTCTTCTGCCGCTTCGCGTTCCGCCGCCTGGCTGTGAGATAACCGAGGTTCAGTCGAACCCTTGGGGAACGTCCACTTATTTCCGCCGTTGGTGTTGACTAGCAGGAACTCGATCGCACTTCCGCGTCGCCGATAGCATACCGCAGCCACCTGTAACGGCAACGACTTCGCGATCCGTGATCCCATGGAGTTCTCCTAAAAACAGGTTACATGGAAGATATTTCATCAGTGTTAACGTGCAACAAAAATTGTGCACTCCAAACGGTTACGAAAGGGTTACTCCTCCGAACCACGACACTTGTGTCATGACAAAGCCCGGCTCACGCCATTGATATGCTCCCCGCGAGATCCTTCGCTCCGCCTGAAGAACGGCTCCGCTCAGGATGACGCCAGCATGTGGAGATCATCAAGAGTGAGATTGGTCGCAATATTGCTTTTACAACCCGCGCCCATACGCCGGAATCACCGCGCCAGTCACGTCGTTCGCGGCATCCCCTGCGAGCCAAACGATCAGGCTGGCAATCGATTCCGGGTTTACCCATCTCGAAACATCGGCGTTGGGCAGAGCTGAGCGGTTGGCGGCGGTGTCGATCGTTCCGGGCAAAATCACATTCGCCGTGATTCCCGCGTCTTTGTTTTCAATTGCCACAGTCCGTATTAGCGACACCAGTGCTGCTTTGGAAGCGCTGTAGGCGCCAACTGTCGCCCCGGGGTCCTCGGCCGCGCGGCTGCCAATGGCGACGATTCGCCCCGCACCCGCTCTTCGCATGTGGGGAATGACGGCGCGCAGAACGTGAAACGCGCTGGTAACGTTCATATCGAACATGCGCTGGAAGGTGGCGTCGTCCGTCTCCGCAACGGACTGGCCACCTGCGAAGCCCCCGACCGTGTGGGCGAGAAGATCGATCTTTCCAAAATGAGCGATGACCGTCCCGGTCGCCTTCTTGGCATCGTCTAGGCTGTTCACTCTCGCTGGAAGGGCAGTGAAATGGGGATGATCGAAATCGTGTGGTCCGATCTTCGGAGCGAGCCCCGCGACAAGATATCCGGCATCGAGCAGGGCTTTTGTGACATGAGTTCCGAGCCCGCCATTGGCTCCGGTGACGAGCGCGATTTTTTCAGCCATAGATGTGATCCTCGAAATTCGAGTCCATCATAAATGGCCTCGGAGTCGGAGATGTTCGCCGTCACAGCGGAGGACACTTGCGTAACCTTGGCCGACAGCGAGGTAAGCACTACGCTTTCCGGAGACTCGATCATTCGAGCAAAGCTGGAACGCGCAGAGCACATGAAATCGGAGTTTCCGCCCAAGCCCGAGTCCGACCGCGTCGTCGATGCAGGCACACGTAAACTTGTGTGTACGACGATGGTGGCGAGTTTGGCGATGCTGTTTTTGTTATTACTCCATCGTCTCCACCCTAGCTCTGTCATCCGGTGGGTTCTTGGCTTGGTTTCGGCGCCTTATGCCTACTGTCTTTTTGCGGTCATAAACAAAGCCACGAAGATCAAGTCGACCCTGCCGCCCAAGATGGAATCAAAGCGCATCCGAATCGGTAAGCGCCATAACTCACTCGCGATGATTTTAATGTTGAGTGTCTTCGCACTGATGATCGCAACGATGTTGGCGGGCGCAGCACTCTTTCCCGGCCACCAACCCGCCATAATTGTGATTGCCTTGACGGGCTCGCTTTTGCTTGAAGGATTCGGACTCTACGGCATCAGCGAGCATGACAATGCAATGTGTCACCAACTGGGTTACCTGTGCCCCAATTGTCACAAGCCGCTGTATGAAGCGCGCGCAGCCACATATCTGAACGGTCTCTGCCCGAAATGCAAGAAAAGCATTTTCTCGGATTCTCCGCAGGAGCTTGTAGCTTCAACTTAGCGCTTCACGCCAGATTTCGCTGCAAGGTGGTGCGGTCGAGTTCGTTTTCCCAGCGCGCGACGACCAGCGTCGCGACTCCATTGCCGATCATGTTGACCAGTCCTCGGCACATGCTCATGAAGCGGTCGATGCCGAGGATGAGCGCCATCCCTGCAACCGGAATCGTCGGAATCACACTCAGCGTCCCAACGAGCGCGATGAACGATGCCCCCTGTACTCCACTGGCGCCCTTCGATGTCAACACCGCGACGGAGAAGATCGTCATCTGCTGCAGGAATGTGAGGTGAGTGTTGGTCGCCTGAGCCACAAAGAGCGCGGCCAGGGTCATATAAAGCGCACTGCCGTCGGTGTTGAAGGTGTAACCCGTGGGGACGATGAGTCCGACTAGCGAACGCGAGCATCCCAGGCCTTCCAACTTTTCCATCAATGTGGGAATCGCTGTTTCCGAAGAGCTCGTTGCCAGCACCAGTAGGATCTCTTCTTTAATGTGAGCGAGAAATTTGAACAGGCTGAATCCAGCGACCCACGCAATCGTGCCGAACACAACGATCACGAAAAGAATGGACATCGTCCAGAACGACGCAATAAGTTTCAGCAACGGCCCGAGCGACGACAGGCCGTACTTTCCGATCGTAAATGCCATCGCGCCAAAGGCTCCGATCGGAGCGAAGCGCATGACGATATCGACCATGCGAAACACCACTTTGCTCAACGACTCCAGCATTTCCACCAGCGGTTTTGCATAAGATCCGGCAGCCGACATAGCGAAGCCGAACAGAATCGACACCAGAACGACTTCCAGAATGTCTCCCTTGGCAAATGCATCGACAATCGTTGTTGGGATTATGTGCATCAGGAAATCAGTAACGGTCTGCGCTCTGGCTTGTCCCGCATAGTCTGTAACCGCCTTCGCATCGAGCGTTGCAACATTTACGTTGAAGCCGTTGCCGGGTTTCACGACGTTTCCGACAATCAGTCCGACCACCAGTCCCAGTGTAGAAACAATTTCGAAATAGAGAAGTGCTTTGCCACCGACGCGTCCCACCTTACGCAGGTCGCGCATGCCGGCGATTCCGGTGACCACCGTGCAGAAGATCATCAGCGTGATGATCATGGTGATCAGCCGGATAAAGGCGTCTCCCAAGGGCTTCATCGCTATGGCGCGGGCGGGGCTCATATACCCGAAGACTGTAGCGAGAGCGATCCCCACAGTCACTTGTGCCCACATCGATGAATACCAGTGACGCTGACGCGTAGGAGGTGCGTTCGGAGTTGTGGCTGTCGTGCTCATTTGGTTTTAGCTTCTGGCGCGGGTGCCTGCAGCGTTTTCACCAACCACGGGATGATTACCTGCTTAAAGATCAACGGATCGGGCCACA
>DATFQQ010000230.1:0-6241 GCA_035264195.1 Candidatus Sulfotelmatobacter sp.
CGAATTCATCGAGCAGCTGCCAACCACCGAGCCCATCGACATCTTCGGATGGCCGACGTTTCTCCCCGTCCCGATCGCGCGCCACTACGCCGAGCTCTGGACCAAGCCGCGCATCGACCGCATCATCAGCTTGTGCGCCAACCCGCCCGAGGGATCTCCGCACAAGATCGCCATCGAGATCAACGAACTCGCGCACGTCCCCGACGAGAATTTCATCCGCGCCGCCAAACGAGCCGGCCTGAAGTTCACCTTCGGCACAGACAGCCGCAACCAAAACGCTGCTCACTTCTATTACTGCTACCAGATGGCACAGAGGTGCGGACTTACTGAAGGGGATATGTTTGTGGTGAAGGGGAAATAGAAGAACTGATTTGGGAACATTAGAAGGAAATGTCATCCTGAGCGAAGCCGTGACGAAGCAAAGCGAAGTCACGGCGAAGTCGAAGGATCCTACACTCTCAACGTCTCAAGCGTTGTGAATCGATTCTCACGTGAAATACGCACGGGGCCTTTTGACAGTACCTGCCGGGCGCCCCATGCTTTAACTTGGCATACACCATTACTATAGTGGGTGCCCCATCCTTTCGCGTTTTGTGCGAAAGGGTGGGTGGCACGGACCTCAATTTTCAAACGAAAACCCATGACTTACAGGTCCGTGGTGCCCACCCTTCGAAAACCGCGAAGGGTGGGGCAGCCACTGTTTCGTGAGTCCCAAAAAATAGATCTACTGTCCCACCACGCGGAAGCCAAGGTGAGTGTAGCTGTAAGGAACCCAGATTCCGCTGTTGGTACCGCAGTAGGTCGCGGATCCTGAGCACCAACTCGCCGACGGTAGCGCGCTCATATCGGTGGTGTTGAAGTTCCACCCAAAAATGTCAACGTCCGACGCCGTGGTGGTCACCGCGACCCAGTACGTGGTTCCGGCCGTGACCGAGACGCCAGAAAAGCTGGCGGTGTCGAGTGCGCAACATTGTCCGTAGGCCGGGACTTTCGATCCGGGAATGTGGACGGATTTGATCAGCGTGCCGGGTACACCGGAAGCATCGTTGTAGAGGCCGACCTCGAAGCCGGAGGTTCCGCTTCCCAGTCTGCCCACGGCAACTTGAATCGCAACCAAGTTGGCATTGGCGGTGGGAGTGAATGGATTCGCTACCCAAGTTTGAAAGGGGAAATTCGCTCCGCCTTGGGCGATGGTGTTGCCAAAGATGCTGAAGAAGGTGGCTAGCGGATAAGTGCTAAGGTTGCCTGCAACCAGTGTGAACTTGGAATCCACTCCCGGCGCCGGAGTAGTCGCAGCGGATGGATTCACTACCCGCACGAGTTTGCCGTCCGAAGTGAAATCGTAATTGTGGTTGCCGGATGCTTTAAGGGTTAGACTGGCCATTGCTAACAGCGCCATAAACGAGGCTGAAAGCACAAGTGTTTTCTTCATTTGCAATATCCTCCCTGGGAGTTTGGTTAGGGCTGCGTTCTGGTTGGGTGTGGCTGGAAGCGAGAAAAGAAATGCCTGCGAGCACGACGCGCGGCGCCGCGCAGTATGACACGTGCAATGCGCCATTTCTATTAAAAAAAATGTAAAATCGCCGTCCGCAGCGGTCGGATGGCCCGTCCCGTAGATGTTTTGTTTCGGCTGAAACTATTGCCGCAGAGGTTGCCCCATCCCGTTCGTCTTCTCTCGTTCTCACTCGTGTCGCTCAGGGCAGGCTCTTTCGCATCTTGTGCGAAAGGGCGGGTGACACGGACCTCAATTTCTTCCCGCTAAGACTCTAAACGTTCGTGATTCCCACCCTTCGAAGACCACGAAGGGTGGGGCACCCTCAGTTCCGGGAGTCCCAAAAAAAAACAACGGCGTGCTTTAGTACTTCCGTAATCCTTTTCTTTTGAATTCCCTAGGTGCGCGCTTTTCCCGGGCAAATACTTATAGGATGAGGAACCTTTCTATCTTTTTCGCGCTGCTCGTCTGCGCCTTCGCCACCGTTTCGTTGGCGCAAGACAATCGCGTGTTCGACTGGACTCCCGCCAACAGCGAGACGATCCCGCTGGAGCCCGCCAGCTTGCATGCCGGCCGTGTCTACCATCCCGCTGCCGGAGGCGGCAACATGCACGTGCAGATCGATTCCAGATATCCGGTCACCGTGGCGATGGCCTGGGCCGATGAATGGAACGCTGCGATGCAGAGCCCAGACGCTCCCGCGAATTTCAGCTTGCTCTGCGTGAAGCAGCACGTGACCAGCACGATTTACGAGTGTCATCTTCCTTCCGAGCGGCCCATGATCATTACCTTCCAGGACGAGCGTAAGCCACAGAAGCCCGTCGTCGCTACGATCGGCGCCGTCCTTGGACCGGGCGTGCGGCAGTTCATGTCGGCAAACGATCTCCACATTCAGTATTACAGCTGGTCTTGTGTGAACAATTGCGTTCTGCCCTGTTTCGGGTGGCGCCGCATCCTCGGAGAAAAATACGAGATCACAACGGCGCCGAAGGTCTACAGCCTGATGACGCCCGACCACGATGGCCAGGAACTCAACGTAAAGATCAAGTCGCCGATTCCGCTGACGGTCGCTCTGCTCCCATCGCACCTCGCAGATCAGGTCTACGACAAGACGGTGTCGCTCACCGACGCTCTCGACAAAACCGGCTGCAAGGAACGAGGTGTGCAGTCGATGAGCTTTCACTGCAGCTTCAACGTTGCCAACGGCACGCAGACGCTTTTGATCCTACCTGACATCGACTTCTCCGGCCGCAAGAAAGCCAACGTCGAAGTCACGACGGAGAAGTGCATCGACCACTGCGAACTGCTGCCGAATCCATAGCTTGTGTGGCGCGCGCGCCCCCGCGCGCGTCTGACCAGGAAGGAAAGTGCTAATCGTTTTCGAAAACTCTTCCATATCTGCATTTTGTTAAGCATCGACTTTCTCGATGCTTTCGACATTGGCGGGCGGGGGCGCCCGCCCCACACCTTACACTCCCACACCTATTTCTTCAGCATCACATGTGTCGCACGCTCTCCCGCAACCGTCTGCTCCACCTTGTATCCAAGCTGATGCAGATTGATTTCCGCAAACAGAGGCTCGCCTTCGCCCAGCAGAACCGGGGATACGGCCAGGTGCATCTCGTCGATCTGTCCGGCGGTGAGATATTGGCGAATCGTAGCGACGCCTCCGCCGATGCGGATGTCTTTGCCTTGGGCCGCCGCCTTCGCCTTTTGCAGCGCGGACTCTGGCCCACCGGTAACGAAGTGGAAGGTCGTGCCTCCTTTCATCTCCAGCGGAGCGCGTGCGTGATGCGTTAGAACGAACACCGGCACATGATATGGAGGCTCGTCGCCCCACCATCCTTTCCACGAATCATCGGGCCAAGGTCCGCGCACTGGACCGAACATGTTGCGGCCCAAGATCCACGCGCCGACGTTTTCAAGAGACTTCAGCGCGAAATCGTTGTCGACCCCGCGCTCACGGCCGCTGTGCCCGGTCATTTTGTTAAAGACGTCCGTGGGAAAGAACCAGGTGTGAAGCTCAGTGCCGCGGACGCCAAGGGGATTCTGCAAATCCTGCCGGGGCCCGGCGCCGTATCCATCGAAGGAAATAGAAAATGCAGCAACTTTGAGTTTAGACATGGTGGTTTTTGGATGCTGCCCGTTGAGCGATGGACGCACTCGCGCACTGAGCAAGTCGATTAAGACTAGGCGGAGAGAACCGTTACGGAAAGGATTGTGTTCTCTGAAAAAGCGTCCGTCCCACTTATGTCAGGTACTTTTTCAGCGGCTCCCAATAATGCGAATACCATCCCGTGTCGAGATGATCAAAGTGCCCCTCGGGAAACCCTGTGTGATCGAGAACAAGTCGGGTGCCCGAATCTTTCGGTTTCAGCTCGATCTTGACCAGCGAATAAGTCCCCTCAGGAAATTCCTGCGACAGGCGCCACGCCTGCACGATCCGCTGATTGGGAACCAGTTCAACGTTCCGTCCGACGACCAACCCGCCAAACATGGAGAACGCACCACCCACCTTGGGATCGATCTCGGCCGCCACACCGGAGAAGGCCGAGAAATCCTTCGAGCTCAAGAGCACTTCGTAGATGCGCTGAGGCGATGCCTTGTAATCGATTTCCTGATGAAGCGACGTGCGCTTCTTGTTGGCCTCAGTAGCGGGCTGCACGGCCATCTTCTTGTCCGAGTTCTGGGCCCAGACGGCAGTACCGAAAACGTAACCAGAGCAGGCAACGAAGATGCCACTCACCAGCTGCCGGCGGGTTGGTTGAGTGAGGACAGAGGTCGTCGAATCAGCCTTCATCATGCCTCCCATCTGTATCTGGCTCTCCGAAGAGACGCCTGTCATTATCAACAGTAACGCGGAGACCTTCAAGGAGAGAGTAGCCAGTCCCGCGCACGCCCCGAGGATTGTCGAGGCCCGACCCGGAGCCCGACGTATCCGTCGAGTGAGGTGGAGAATGCTGCGACTCTGACATCTGTAACGAAAGTTTCGATGTCTCCAGATTTCGAAGGTCCCACTGTTACCGCCCTACGATATACTCCGCCCTGATGGAGCGAACCGACCTGCGCGAGTACCTCACGGACGCGATCAAGTTCTGGGAGCCCTGGCGCATTCTCTACAACTTGACGCTCGCGGCGGTCGTGATCATCTACTTTGCGATCGGATATCCGCAGTCGAAGTCCACGCTGACAGTCGATTTCTGCTTGGGACTGTTTATGCTGGCCGTGATCGCCAACGTCGCTTACTGCGCCGCGTATGTCGTCGACATCTTCGCGCAAGCATCAGCTTTCGTGAACTCTGGCAGCGCTACCGCAAGCTGCTGTTCGTGATCGGAACTCTATTCGCCGCGATCATCACCCGATTCATTGCGACGGGAATGTTTTACAGCAATCAGTCGAATCGGTGATTGCTAGTCGGGCGCTGCTTAACTGTGCGTGCGATCGCTCAGAAAGCCGCGAAGCGGCGAAGGAATGCAGCCCACGACGCCAGTCGTGGGTCAGCCCATCGATAACAACGAGCCAGCCAAGTAGGGGCAACAGAAGCAACTCCATTTCATCTTGCCCACAGACCGTTACCATCCGGAAGTTGGTTCGCATCTCGAAATATCAGTAGCTCCTACTGTGACGCCTGAAGACCTTGCGGATGCAAATCCCCACCCTAGCCGCAATAGATGCGGCTAGAGTAGGGCAGCTTCGCTATGCTTGACTTTGAAACTACAAAACTTTGAAAACGGCGCTGATTCAACCACCGATCGTCGTGCCAGTCTTCAGGTAGTAGTTGATGGCCTTCTCCCAGCCGCGCATCTTGGCTTCAAACCAGGTTCGGTCGTATCCCTGCACTTCGCGATTCCCCTCTTCCGACAGGCCGGTGTAGCGGAAACGAATTTGCGAGCATGTATCGCCGCCTTCTGTTCTTGCGAGCTGAATGCGGAGCTCGGCGACAACCCGTCCCGGTTTGACCCAGATGTAGCCGATGCGAAACGCGGCAGGATCGTAATCCGTGCAGATCCAGGTTGTTTCTGGCGCAGCCGGATCGCGCTCGTTCGAGCGGGACGAATACTTCTCCGATTCCACCGTGCGATCCTGGGTGGTGAAGACACATCCGAGTTCAGCCACGCCCGAGTCGGAGTAGATCAGTTTATATCGCCAACCCGGAATCCAGTCGGCTTCCCGCACTGGGCACAGAAGAGGAAAGACCTTCTCCGGGGGAGCGGAATTGGTTTGGGTGTATTCACGGGTGACGCGATGGGACTTGAACGGGGTCATGATGTTTCCTTTCTTCCAATAAAAAATCCCCGCCGCCTGTAACAGGCGCGGGGAACGATGTCATCTTAATTAGTCTTGATGCGGCAAGGGAAAAACGCTTGCCGTACCTTTCAGGGCAAAAGCAAAAGGCCGTCGAGATTTCTCTCAACGGCCGTTATCAATATACCACATGCAAACTTCCATGATGCTTGAATCTGAAGGTCGGGAAGCCGCGAGGCCACAGCCGAAGTCGGCAACAAAATTAGATTCGCGGTTTGGTCATCTCACTCCTCATCAGGATAGCAGAACTAACTTTGAACCCTGACACGAACACAAAAGGAAAGAGCCAGATTGATTTCTCAACCTGGCTCCTATTTATGCCGGCAACGACCTACTCTCCCACACACTTTCGCGTGCAGTACAATCGGCCCAGCGGGGCTTAACTTCCGTGTTCGGGATGGGAACGGGTGGAACCCCCGCGGTATGATCACCGACGTCTTGAGC
>DATFQQ010000231.1:0-2871 GCA_035264195.1 Candidatus Sulfotelmatobacter sp.
GATAGCGGAAAGTACCAGCGGAAGGAAACCGGCGGCGGGGGTAGTTTCCACAAACGCCGTTTGAACTAAGCCTCATGGCAGACGCTTCGCGTAAGCAGGAAACAACGACTCGTTAATCATTCGCGGTATGGTTGCGTCACAAGGAGCTATTTGTGACCGCGTTACGCAAGAAAATGACCGATGAACTTGTGCGCCGGAACTATTCCGAAGGGACGGCGCGCGCCTACTTACGAAGCGTTGAGCAATTCGCGCGATACTTCAACCGTCCGCCCGATCAACTTGGACCTGAACACATCCGCGAATATGCTGCCCATTTGTTTGAAGCCCGCCAACTGAGCAGCAGCAGCGTGTGCCAGCAGGTCGCGGCTCTACGTTTCTTCTACGTGAAGACCTTCCGGAAGGGGTGGAGTGTCGAAGATACCCCGTATCCCAAGAGAGGAAATAGCCTGCCTCTGATTCTCAGCGTGGAGGAGGTTTCGCAACTAGTCGATGCCGCCGATACCCCATTCCACCGCACGTTGCTGATGACCGCCTACGGTACCGGCGCACGACGTGCCGAGATCGCTAACCTTCAGATCGTCGACATCGACAAGGCGATGATGCGCATTCACATTCGCGAGGGCAAAGGGGGCAAGGACCGCGAAGTTCCGCTCAGCCCCACTCTCTACGAGGAACTGCGCCACCATTATCGGCGCCTCGGACGCAAGCCGAAAGTGTGGCTGTTTCCCGGCGGTCCCCATCACACCTCCGACGACCCCATCAGTGACAAAGTGGTTTGGCACGCCTGCCGAACTGCTGCCCAACGCGCTGGTCTCCGCAAAGCCGCCCACCCCCACACGCTCCGGCATTGCTTTGCCACTCACCTGTACGACGCGGGGACCGACATCTGCACCATTCAGAAACTCCTCGGTCATTACGACTTGAAGGAGACAATTCGATATATCCATCTCTCGAACCGGCACATGAAAACCCTGGTCAATCCGCTGGACCAGTTGCCGCAATTCGCTCGCGTAACCGAATCCTGACCGGCTCCATGCAACGGCGCTCCGTCGAGTTGGCCGAGGTCATTCGCGACGCCGGCCCTACTTTCACTTTCCGCAACCACCCGTGGCTGACCTGGCTGCACCTGAAAGTGTTGGTTGCCATACTGCGCTGCCGCACAGCGTTACTCGGCGGACATGTGGATGCCTGCTCGCGATGCGGACATCAGGCCATCAGTTATAACTCCTGCCGCAATCGCCACTGCCCGCGCTGCCAAACACACGCGCGGGACCGCTGGATCGAGGCCCGCAGTCGCGATCTGCTGCCCACGGCCTATGCGCACGTCGTGTTCACGATCGACCACGCACTGGCGCGGCTGGCCTTACAAAACAAAGCAGACGTTTACAGTTTGCTGATGCGAGCCAGCGCCGAGACCTTACTTACCGTCGCGGCCGATCCGCAGCATCTGGGGGCCGAGATCGGGTTCTTCAGTGTTCTGCATACCTGGAATCAGCAGCTTCAGCATCATCCCCACGTACATTGCGTCGTTCCAGCCGGCGGTTTGGCCCTGGATCACACCCATTGGATTCACTCATCGCCGCGGTTCTTTCTGCCGGTGAAAGTACTGGCACGGGTGTTTCGGGGCAAGTTCGTTGAGGGTCTTCGTGAGTTGTACGCCGACCGTCGGTTGATGTTGGAAGGCGTTCTGGCTCCGCTCAAAAATCCGCATACTTTTGCTGAGTTGATGCGGACCGTTCACCACAAAGACTGGGTCGTGTACGCGAAACGTCCTTTTGGCGGGGCTGAGCATGTGGTGCACTACCTGGGCCGATACACGCATCGCGTGGCCATATCCAGTCACCGCCTGGCGTCGCTGGAAGATCATCATGTGACGTTTCGTTGGCGGGATTCTCGGCACGGCAACAAACAGCGTCTCATGACTCTGGGTGTGCATGAGTTCCTGCGCCGCTTCCTCTTGCATGTGTTGCCCATCGGGTTCGTTCGGATTCGCTACTTCGGACTTCTGGCCCACCGCAGGCGTAAGGAGGGGATGCCGCTATGCCTTGAGTTGTTGGCGGCATCCCTTCCACCCCCTAGCCCGACGGTATCCGAACCCCCGGATCGGCCTATGTGGACGTGCCCAATATGCGGCGGACCGATGGCAGTGATCGAGCGCCTGACGCCACGCCAACTTCGCTTACGGGCTCCTCCCGCCAAGGCGTGTTGCCCATGAACCGATCTTTCTCAACTCCAAAAGTCAGTCGACCACCCAGGCCTCACCCGAGGTGTGTCCGCTTTGTGAGCAACTGTTCCTGCTACGGAAATCCTCTCCCGCCCCGCGTCGTAATCGCCCTGTCCTCCAAACCGCTCGCGGACTCCGGTGAAGGACCCTCCCCCCATTCTGCCGGGCAGTTCCGCATTTAAAACCCATAGCTGCACGATTCCGTTTCGGCTCACTTCAAACGGCTGTATCGAAAGCGAGCCGGCGACCGGAACTCAGCCGAGACTCGAGGTGATCGCGCCGGCTCGCCTCCGATACAGCACTGGCGTTTCTCAGTCGTTATCGGAAAATATTGCTGTTCGCCAGTTCCGAGCACTTGTCGGATAAGGACTTCTCGCTCATGTGACTTCAGTGACGGCGGTCACGGCACGAATCGGCGCGACGTCGCATGGTTCCCACAATAGGACCTGAAGACAACCGCTTATCTTGATTTCTATGGCTAGCGAAGCTTAAGCCGGCAAGTGACCCGAAGCCGCCTATCCGAAGAATTCTATTTCCCGCCCATCGGTACAAGCCGGCGCAGCTCATCGAAGAAATTCAGCAGAAATGTCACATGCACCGATAGTCCGCCTTCCGCGTAGGGAGGAAGGGAGAATACCGCAAAGCGC
>DATFQQ010000232.1:0-2926 GCA_035264195.1 Candidatus Sulfotelmatobacter sp.
ATGGTAAGCCCGACGACTTGGACGGCCAAATGAAGAACGCTTACACCGCGATACAGAAGACCCTGGCACAATACAAAACCGATTCTTCGCACATTGTGATGGAACGCATCTTCACGACCGATATGGAAGCCCTGATCCACAGCCAAGAGACGCGGAAGCAGTTCTACGGAGAATGGCTTCCTGCCGCCACGTGGGTCGAAGTTAGGCGCCTTTACAGTCCAGTTGACAAAATTGAGATCGAGGTTCAGGTTTCGCTCGATTGATCCGGAAGCGCTTCAGGGCAATGTGGCGTAGGCGCCTTGAAGAATCTCATCCTGCGCCATATTGTACGTTCCACAGCTGGTTTGTCCATTTGGAGCCTGAGTTACCGGGAATCCGTCAAGACTTGGGAACAATTTCTGCCCGAATGGTGTCTAAGCAAAACGTGATCCTGACTTTTCGTCGGCGCTGGTGCGTTGCAGTCGGTGCGCTTACACTGTTTGGTTGTTCGTCGGCTTGTGCCCAGGACGGCACCGAACTTCTCCACCGGATGCAACAAGCATTAGGTGGCTCCGACAAAATTGCCTCGATTCGGGACCTAGACGAGTCTGTCCACTCCCAAACTTGGCATGAAGACGGCAGCGCACGCGGTGATGTAATCAAGCGGACTCGCTGGATAAGCCCAACCTACCTCCGCCTCGACCAAGTCGGCAAAGATAACAATACCTACGTGCTCTATTTTGATGGATCTTCAGGCTGGGAAATAGTGCCGGGCAAGAGTGGTGCTGTAGAGCTCAGCGGTGATGAGTTAAAATTCGCGGAAGGTTATCTTCGACATATCGACTTCAAATTCTGGCTGGCTGATCGTGACCCGCGGTACTTAATTACTTCACCTTTGCCGAACGTGGTTCGGATAACGGACAAGAGCGACCTGCAAAACATTCAGGATATTGCGCTCGATCCATCATCATGGTTGCCCATAAAACAATCTTCTGGAAACGAAGAGACGCAGTTTAAGGAATGGGGTCTTGTTGAAGGACTTCACTACCCTCGTGTCACTATGCTCGTTACAGGTAGTCAGAAACGCGCAACAATCACTGTTGATTGGATCAAGCTGAATCGTGGACTCGACAAAAGAGAACTATCTGCCAAACCCCGCGATCTTAAGCCAAATCTCGGAGTAGATGGTCACTAAACTCGCCGAAGTCAGCCAACTCCCGAGTCGGGAAACCGTCCAGCTGGTTGCTTCGAGTTGGCGGTTTTGCCGTAAACCAGGCACCTAGCAGGCTGCTGAAAATTTGAGTCGGACGACGGATTTCTGTCCTCGTGCGATCATTCGTAAGCTTTGAGTCGTGTTATTGAGCCTTTTTTTGTGTTACAGCAGCGCCGCAGTGATCGTCGCGGCGTCATTCGCAGACACTTCGCCCCGGATTTACGGTGCCAGAACTGCGCTGTCCATCAGATTTCGCATGCGTACCAGGTTGTAAGCCGCGCAAGCGAACGCGAATATCCAATCCACTTTCAGCGTTCCGCGATGCCGTACTTTGCGCAACAACGCCACGGTCTTCAACCAACCAAAGCACTCTTCAATACGCTTCCTTTTCTTCTGGCTGAGCCGGTAGCCCACCTGCCCGCTGGTGCGCCCATCGATGGCGCTGCCACCTCGCCGCCCCAGGTTCTGCGCCACATGCGGCGTCACCTGCAGGTTGCGGCATTCCCGCACAAACTCCGCGGTGTCAAAAGCCTTATCGCCGCCCACTGTCGCCCGCCGGTCTCCGGGAATGTGCTGCAGCATGTCCAGCGCCGCATAGCGTTCAGCCGTGCCCGTGGCTTCCCACACCCGGCTGTCCACTATCAATCCGTTGCGATTCTCCACCAGCAGATTCCCGCTGTAGCTCAACTTGGCCTCCTTGCCCTGACTCTTCCGCGCCAGCTGGGCGTCCGGATCGCTTTTCGATTCGTGCGTCTGGTTCGAACGCTTTTCTCCATGAAAATTCACGGTGGGATTGCCTGGGTCATCCGGGGGAGGCGAACCTTTCTTATCTTTCGGCTGAAAACTCTTCACGCTGGCCCACGCTTCCAGCAACGTTCCATCCACCGTGAAATGTTCGTCCGAGGTCCAGCCCTTCTCTCGTGCTTGCTCCACTACCTGGCGCAAAAAGTCCTTGGCTACCTCGGCCTCCAACAACCGATTGCGGTTCTTGGTGAAGGTGGTCGCGTCCCACACTTCGTCGTCCAAATTCAGCCCCACAAACCAGCGATACAAAATGTTGTAGTCGATCTCTTCCACCAGCAGCCGCTCACTGCGCACCGAATACAGCATCTGCAACAGCAGCGCCCGCAACAACTGCTCCGGTGGAATGGATGGCCGGCCACCTTTCGCATACATCTTTGTGAATTCGGGCGAGAGCTTCTTGAGCACCTCGTCCACCATGGCGCGAATCGGTCGCAACGGATGGTCCTTGCGCACCCGTTGTTCCGGAGAAATGTAGCTGAAGATATGATCCTGCTGCTGGTCGGGTCCTCTCATGCGCAGTTGGACGTGCTCCACGCTTCTTCGTTACACAAATTCGGCATTTTTCCGCATCCTGCTAGGGGGTCTAACTTCAGTGGGGGATCAAGAGAAAGTCCCAACGATAAAACTGGTGAATGCTCTTCGACTCTTGAACACGCAAGAGTATAGGTACAAAGACGAGAATCACCGATTCGCAGACCGTGAACAGATCACCGCCTATCTCCGGCAGAAAAACCTACTCAACAACGCTCCCATTGATCTTGAGAATCTGAGTCCGTATGAACTAGCGGTCACTGTCAGCTCTGACGGGACGCACTATCAGATTACGCTTCAGCGTCCTTCCGATATGAACGATAAAGCGACGTGGTGTAAGCCTGCTGCATTCAGCGATGACAGGGGAGTCATCTTTCTAGGAAAAGCCCTAGATTGCGA
>DATFQQ010000233.1:0-56649 GCA_035264195.1 Candidatus Sulfotelmatobacter sp.
ACTGGCGCGTAAACAATCGCCTGACCTTGAACCTGGGTCTGCGTTGGGACGGCGCACCGCATACCTATGAGGCGAACAACCGGATGGGCAACTTCTACCCGAACCTCTACAATCCCGCCAACGTTCCGATCTTCGCTGACACGGCCGGTAACAACGTTGCACCGAACAGCCCCGGACTGGGAACCAGCCCAAATCCGATTCTGGCCGGCACTCAGTTCTATCTCAATGGCATCGGTATTCCCGGAAAGACGCCCGGAGTTCCGAAGGGTCTTGTGAACGACCAATGGGCTGCGTTCGGTCCCCGTGTTGGTTTTGCCTATGATCTAACCGGATCAGGCAAGACGGTTCTCCGCGGCGGATTTGGCATGATGTACGAACGCATCCAGGGCAACGACATGTACAATGCCGGTCCCAACGTGCCGTTCAGCACCAACATTAACTTTAGCAACATTGAACTGGAAAATCCCGGCACGCAACTCAGCAACGGTCAACCGCTGGTTGCGCCCATTACAGTCGCTAGCATCACCGGCCTCGACAAAGTGAATAACAAGTTGCCGGTTAGCTATCAGTACAGTATTGGCGTGCAACACGCGCTGTCCACCCGCACCGTTCTCGAGCTCCAGTACGTTGGCAATCAGAACCGGAACCAGAACGCGTACCAAGAAACAAACCTGCCGAGTTCTGCCAATATTGCGACGTTGTTCTCAAATAACAACGCCGACTACAACACGCGAGTTCCGTATCTAGGATTCCACTCCATCAGACAGACGGAGAACATCCAGAGCTCGCACTACAATAGCTTCCAGGCTCAGATCCACAGTCAGATTCGGAGCGGCCTGCAATTCCAGGCGGCTTACACTCTGTCTCGCGCAATCGATCCGGCGACAGGCAACAACGGTGTAGGCGACTTGAACAATTTTGACAACCCCTACGATGTGCACTACGACAGTGGCCCATCCGGCCTGGATCGTACGCAAATCGCTTTCGTCAACTTCATTTACGACATTCCGTTCTTGAAGAACAGCTCTAACAAGCTGCTCAAGTCGACTGTCGGTGGATGGCAAGTGTCGGGCATCGTCACGATGCAAACGGGCGAGCCTATCCATATCTCGGAAGGCGGCATCCACAATTGCGCCCAACCGACGAGCAACACGGATACGGCGTGCCAAGGTATCCTTGGCACCGGGAACATCAGCACCATCGTTCCCAATGCCGATAACCGGCCCAACGTCAACGGGAGCGTCAGCTACCCGAAGACGGCGGAGAACTGGTTCAGCGCGTCCGCATTCTCCCGAACTGCGGCTGGAACCTGGGGCAACCTGCCGTTTAACAGCATCCGTGGTCCAGGACGCCAGAACTGGAATCTCTCGCTATTCAAGAGCTTCCTGTTCAGCGAGACTCGCGGCAGCAGGCTGGAATTCCGTGCCGAATTCTTCAACGCCTTCAACCACACCGAGTTCAACAACGTGAGTAACACGTTCACGAATGGTGACTTCGGTGCGATCACGTCGGCTCACGACCCACGCGAAATTCAGCTTGGGTTGAAAGCTTACTTCTAAACCGATCGTCGATCGAAACTCAACCCGCTCGCAGTCAGTCTGCTGCGAGCGGGTTTTCTTTTGGATGCCACGTCGTTAACTTCTTTCCCTATTGACGGCGTACCCGTTCTTATCTTGATAGACTGGGCCTAGTTCAAATTGGCAAGATTGCCTTGAAAGGCCGCGGCTTCCAGCGTGTGCGGGAGGACCATTTTGTCGATAGCGCTGGAGCAAGTGCTACGAAAACGCAGCCGCGAAGCGGCGGAAGAATTCAGCCCACGGCGCAAGCCGTGGGTAGACAGTGCAGGACGCAACCCAGCCCCGAAGGGGCGTAAGAGAAGCTCCTTCTCCCCCCTCGACTGCTTGCGATCTTGTGACTGGTCCACAATGCTTCGTTGGATTTCAATTTTTGTGTTATGCGCCCCGTTGCCCCTCACCCTGGCCGAAGCGCAAACTCCTTCCGACGCCCTAGCTCTTGAACAACAAGGAAAATGGGTCGAAGCGGCTCAGGCCTGGAAGGCAGTGGCGGCGCGCGATCCTAATGATGCGGCTGCCTTCGCCAGCCTCGGGCTCAATCTGGCGCGGCAGCAGAAATACGATGAAGCTGCCTCTGCCTATCGCAAAGCTCTAAAGCTGAATCCGAAGCTTCCCGGGCTACAGCTGAATCTCGGTCTCGCCGAATTCAAGCAGGGCCACTTCTCTCAAGCAGCGACTGCATTGCGTGCCGCTCTTGCACAGAATCCATCCAGCGCGCAGGCGCAGACGCTCTTGGGAATGAGTTATTACGGCGCGCGCCAATTCGACCTGGCCGCAAAATACCTCGAGCCAGCGAGCAAATCTGATCCCAACAACGCGGAGCTCCACCAGATGCTGGCACAAAGTTGCCTGTGGGCCAAAAAGCTGGATTGCGCCCGCGACGAGTTCCGCGAATTGCTGCAACAAAGTCCGGATTCCGCTCCCACCCATATGCTGATGGGACAGGCCCTTGATGGTTTAGGGAAGACGCCGGAAGCGATCGAGGAATTCAAGGCTGCCGCGAAGATCTCCCCGAACGAACCCAACGTGCACTTCGGCCTCGGTTACCTCTATTGGAAATCGCAACAATATGACGACGCACGCAAAGAGTTCGAACAGGAACTGACGGTCGATCCCAAGAGCGCACACGCATTTGCCTACCTCGGCGACATTGCGTGGAAGAACGACAATCCGGATGCTGCCATTCCGCTCCTTCAGCGGGCAATTAAAGAGAAGAAGGACTTGCGCATCGCCTATATGGACTTGGGAGCGATCTACCTGCGGCAGAAGGCTTATAACGACGCGGAGGTGGCCCTGAACGAGGCGATTAAGCTAGATCCGACTCAGTCGGACGCTCACTATCAATTGGGACGACTGTATCAAGAGACTGGTAGAAAGGCCGATGCGGAGCGGGAACTAGCAAAGGTAAAGGAACTACGGCAAAAGGCGGACGAGAGCTTGGCGGGAAAGATGCCGCAGAACTGAAAGTTTCAAGCTTTCAAAGTTTCAACGTTTCATAGAAAGATCAGAGCCGCCGCGGACTTTCAAGGCACAGATTTGCAAACCGACTCGTTCAAGACCGCAAGGCGCTATAGACTTTGCAACTTTGAAACCTTGAAACTCTGAAACCTGCTTTTCTACGCTCTGCCCTTCTTGGCCGCAACGGCATTTTCCTTGCCGGCAACTTCCCAGGGACGCTTTGGCCGGTCGACTGCAGGCTTGTCGCGATTCTCGATGCGATCGTAATGATACGACTCGCTGACTGTGCCTAAGGACTCATTGTACAGGCTCGGTAATCCCAGCCCCATTTTCAGTTCCTCGGAGAAAGTCTGTAACGCCTTTAGTTGGTCGGCGCTGGCCGGGACTTCGTTCTTCGATGTCTTTAGGAATTGCTGATAGCCCTTGTTTACCAGCTTCGAAATCTCGCTCCCAATCAGGTAGCCGGGATACGCAAAAATCTTCACACCGTCTTCGGCAGTCTTCTGAATCGCTGCGGATACGTTATACTTCCGCAGGAATACGCGGGCAGTTGTGCCCGGAGCGTCAGTAACGTCGAACCCGTTGTCGCGCAGCCATGCCAGCGCTTCCTCGTAGGTTCGGGATTCCGTCGGTTTTGCCATTGCTTTGTTAACCTTTCTTTGCCGGCTCTCGCTCGTCTAATGAGATGCGCATTTATGAGGACCCGTCGTAACTTTACATGAGCTGCATCGCCGGGCGATTCTTTTTCATCTAAACAAAATACTACATACCGTGTTTTTGGCTACATATCACATTACGTTGGTCACGGAAGTCCAGTTTCCACAATGACATTCAGCTCCACAAAGAAGGCGGCAGTACACTCGTCACCGGAATCCCCGTCCTCCGTGCAACTGCATGATCGGCTTGGCGAAACCCTTGGTCACAGCCTCGTTGAACGCATCGGTAACACTCCTCTACTTCGGCTGGATGCGGTGACCCGAGACCTGCCCGGAGTGACACTTTTGGGCAAGGCCGAATGGTACAACCCCGGCGGTTCGGTGAAGGACCGCGCCGCTGGCAATATTGTCACTGAAGCTCGCCGCCGCGGCCAACTCGGCCCCGGCAAGATTCTTCTCGACGCGACCAGCGGCAACACCGGCATCGCCTATGCGATGCTCGGTGCGGCAGAAGGATTTCCGGTCACCCTCTGCATGCCGGAAAACGTTTCGCGTGAGCGTAAGCAGATCCTGCAGGGATACGGTGCAAACATCATTTACACCGACCCCGCTGACGGATCCGACGGTGCCATTCGCATGGCCCGCCAACTTGCCGCAGCACATCCGGACCAGTATTTCTACGCCGATCAATACTCGAATGATGCGAACTGGAAAGCCCACTACTGCACAACCGCCAACGAGATCTGGCAACAAACCCAGGGACGCATTACGCATTTCGTTGCGATGCTTGGAACCAGTGGAACGTTCGTTGGCACCACGCGCCGGCTGAAGGAACTCAATCCGTCGATACAATGCATCTCACTTCAGCCAGACTCTTCGTTTCACGGCATCGAAGGCGCCAAGCACATGGCTAGTGCGATTGTGCCGAAGATTTACGATGCGAACCTTGCGGATCAGAATATCGAGATCGCGACCGAAGATGCGTATGCCATGGCTCGGCAACTCTCTCGAACCGCAGGGTTACTGGTCGGAGTCTCAGCCGCGGCCGCCGTGGTGGGATCACTGAAAGTCGCGCGGTCGCTTAGTCTGCAACGAGATGAGGAAGCCGTCATTGTTACGATTCTGTGCGACGCTGGCGATAAATACTTGAGCGAAAGGTTCTGGAACGAAGGCTAATAGAATTTCAGATTCTAGATTTTAGATTGCGGATTGAAAGATCTGTGTGACTCCGGTTTCAAATGTGCAATTTATAATCTGCAGTACAAAATCCTGATTTGCTATTCCCACCAATGCTGAGACTTTCCCGCTCTGACTACGACGCCCTCCGCCGCCACGGCGAGGAAACCTATCCCCACGAATGCTGCGGAGTACTGCTGGGCCGCTTCGACGACGATGGAACGCGCGTCGTAACCTCAGCCGCTCGCTGCGGCAATACTCGGACCGATTCTGCTCACAACCGTTACAACATCGATCCCAAGGAACTGGTTCGCATCCAGCGCGAAGGCCGCGAACGCGGCGAGGACATCGTTGGGTTCTACCACTCGCATCCCGACCATCCGGCGCAGTGGTCAAAGACCGACTTCGCCGAGGCTCACTGGTACGGCTGCTCCTACGTAATCACCAGCGTGGAGAAGGGCAAGGCGGCCATCACCAACTCGTTTGAGCTTTCCGGAACGGACGAAGCTGACAAGCAATTGCGGGACGAAAGAGTCTCGGTCGAGTAACTGGAACTATCTCTTTCTGCTTCTCAGGCAATCCTGCAAATTCACCGTCAGACGTGACAATTGCGGGTTTTTCACAGACAACCCACAAATCCCAGCCTGACTCAAGACATCGATTTCGTTCTGTGAATCATACGCAAAGCCTTGCGGGATGCGGGTTTAGCGAGAAAGCGTATTGGCGAGTTGCACTATTTTGCGTCATGGGGCTGTGAACGGCGTGCACTCGATTGAAAACACGTGTAGTTACAAACGTGTAATTTTCGTTGACTGAAAAAATAGAAGGAGTACAACAGGATCGTTCTTTGACAGCTTCTTAAGTTTTTCCGGTTGGTGCGGCGTCCGGGGCTCAAGCCGAGTCACTGTTTGAACCGAAAGGTTTGGATGGAGGGCAGGCAAGGGTCTATAGCAAAGCGCTGGTCGAGGAGAACGGAGAAGAAATGTTGAAGGCAGGATAGAGTTCCGAGGCGTAGGGTAGGTTTATCCGGTTGGCGGTGAGCCCGGAGCCCGAGCGAAGATCGCGCGAGACAGCCCCGCAAGGGAAGTTTCGAAAGCAGGTCGAGCAAGGGTCAGAAGCGAGCTACTGGCCGAGACGAATGGACCCTACACCACCTCGGAACTCTCTTACTTTTTGGCGGCACGAGCCTGCGGCCTTCCGCTCTCCGCTCTCAGCTCTCAGCTCTCAGCTCTCAGCTCTCAGCCCTCAGCCCTCAGCCGTTAATCTCTAGCGGTAGCATTCTCATTTTGTCATTCCGACTCAGAGCGAAGTCGAAGGGGAGGAATTTGCTTTCTGCCGACTGTTACTGGCCTACAGCCTTCAGCACGACCGTGTTCCTCTCATCCCCGGCAATGATGCGGTAGAACTTCTTGAGGTCGTCCGCGCGGCTTACGGGCACGCTGAGTTCCTTCACTTCAAAGGTCCGCGTGTAGTCGATCACGTTGCCCTTTATCTCGGTCTTGGAGTGATAACTGGCGAATCCATAGTCCGCGTCGACCGGCGGAGGAATATCGTCGACGACGTAGCCGGCGGGAATCGTGATTTCAAAACTATCGATGTCGCGCGCCGGCGCCTCGAGTTCGATCGGGAAGTTCCGTGGCTCTTTGGTTTCCAGGAACCCATATCCCTTATTCCCCAGCACCCGTGGCCGCACGAGCAGCAGGCCCCCTGCATTCTTGGCATAGCCTGTGGACTGAAACGAGTAGTCGAAACCAAATGGCTGGTCAGTGCGACTGAGGTTGATGACTTGCGCTTTCGTGATCCGATAGCTCGGAAGCGCACTGGCTAACAGCGCTTCGATTGGTTTGATCCGGTCCTGGTCCTTGTTCACGGTGCGAAGAGCCCAACGTTCCGATGAGGCGCGCTCCCCCAGACGTACCTCCTTTACTTCGCCCATCAACGTTCCCTGGCCATCGAGCGTCAGTTTGGCAGTACGCTCGATGCTGTTCATCTCCGATGGTTGTTGTGGCAAACGAATCAACTCACCGCCATCGGGCGTCACCAACAGGCCATAGTTGGCCTGCAGAGCGCCGCGAATCTGGCCGAATGGTGTCATCTCGTCGGTGGGGTCAAAAAACATAAGCCGCCCCAGCTTTGGATCCTGCATCGTCGCGACTAAAGAAGAATCCTTGATGCCCTCTGGCAACTTGACCGCAACAATCGCGTGGTTAAACCCGTGATGAGCCGGAGTCTCCATTGTTACGGCTCCGCGCTCTGTGTTAATGACAACATGGAAACTCTCCACACCGATCTCGCGTAGCATCGATCGCGTTAGGGTTGCCTTGTCTTTGCAGTCTCCATACCGGTGCGCGAAAACCTCCGCCGCGGGATGCGGTTGAAAGCCGCCAACTCCGAGTTCGATTGCCACATAGCGAATGTCGCTCTGAACGAACTTCGCGATCGCTTCCATATTTGCCAACTGCGTAGCCTTCCCCGATGTAACCGTCGCAACCTGCTGCTTGATTTCAGGCGTAGCATCGATGCGTCCGGCGAGCAATGCCGAGTACCAGCGGCCCATATCGTCCCAGGCGGCGAACCCGGTCTTTCCCCCTGGAGCGAAAAAGGTGACAATCATCTGTCCCATCACCCCTTCGATCGGCGGCATGGCAGGTTCGTTCCGGATCGCTTTCACATCGCTCAGAGCCCACTGCCACCGATTATTTCCCGCTTGGCTGCTACTGACTTCGGCACGGTTGACCCAGGAAGTCTTGAACTCCCAACCCTGGGGCAGTTGCAGGGAATAGTGGCTTTCCCGCACCGGATCGCGTCCTTGAAAGACCCACTCGTCTTGCAGGAAAAACGGGTGGTCTTCCAGTTCATATTCGTATCCAACGATGTTCCCCGGTTCGGATGCCGGAATCTGAAGTTGCTTGTACTTCACATCCGAGATCAACTCGGCGCCCTCGAGACTAAGCGAGGCCTCAATCGCATCCTTGTCCTTTACTTCGTAATCTTTCCCCTGGGCCGGAATACACCATCCGTGAAGGCTCTTGACCTTTTGCTGTGGATTGAAAGCGACATGTACCGTGCCACGGCTGCGCCCATTTGGCCGCAGAATCTTGTAAGCCTCGCGTACCGTCGTCTTGATCTTATCGACCGAAACTACCGTGACCTCAGTCTCCGAGTACAAGAGGACAGCATCGGTTTTGTCGTCGTAAGCGGGCAGGGTCACATTCGACTGGGCATGCAGCCATTGCGGGGCATCCCCCGCCAGGCATGTGGCACACGCCAGCAGCACAAATCCTGCAAGTTGAAGAAGGCCGAAGTTCTTAGTTGCTCGCCGTTGCATCTGAGGGTTGCAGCAGGATCTGTTGTTCATCACCGGTTCTCACTATCTGGAAAAAGTTCCGCAACGCGGCGTAATACTTTACGTCCACTAAAACGATATCCACGTTAAGCTTCCGAACAACGTTGACAGTGCCTTTGCCGCCTTCAACTTTCATGTCGTAGAGCACTACGTTGCTGTCCTGTGTCTTCTGAGGCGGCACGCTGCCGACCTTCCAACCGGGCGGCAAGTCCACGGTCACGTCGTCAATCTTCTGGTAGGGATACTCAAAGTAGATCGGATAAACCCGGTTAGTATGCTCGAAGATGTTTTTCTCGTGCGCGGTGAAAAACCCCACGGGGAGTAACGCTCGCTTTCCCGCGCCTGATGCCCATCCCGGAATTTTGAGATCCAGAACTGCAACCAGCGGAGTTCCTGTACTCGTCCAGTCTGGTTTGTTCGTCAGTTCCAACTCTGCAGCTGCCGGAATCTGCTCTTTGATTGAGTCTTCCAGGTACTTCTTGCGGGCCGTGTCATCCTCATGGCGCTGCTCCAGCCGGCGGTACATTGCTTCCAACCCGGTATACGTGACCGTCAGCCGGCCCTCCAAGTCTCCGGTGTCCGACAACTTCAACTTCGCGTCCCGCCTAATCTGTGATTCGGATGCCTGAGGAATCGTTGTTTGAATCCATGTTCCTCCGTCGGCATCAAGACGCAATCCGACCACGCCGGTTTCCGACCAGGTCAGCATCCCGAACGGAGTGAAGGCTCCGCCGGGATCAAAGTAAACGTCTTTTCCATCCAACTTCACCTGCACCACGTTTGCGTCCAATTGTCCGCTCTCCATCAGATTGCGATGGAAGAAGTACTGCCGTCGGTCCGAAACCCAGCACCCATGGGCTTCGAATCCTGCCGCGCGTGCGAGTGCCAGGAAAAGCCAAGTGAGCTGCATGCCATCGCCATAGCCGCGCTTCCAAATGTCCTCGACATTTGCAATGGCCTTCTCCTTATCCCGTTTCTCCTCTTGCTCGGTTTTACGGATTTCGTACGACGTGTTGCGTATTTGCTGTACGCGGCTGTAGATCTTTCTCAGCTTTTGCTCCGGAGTATCAGTCGCCAAAACAATCTGCGCCACAGCTTCGTCCATCGTCTTGCGTTTGCCCACGAAGCTCTCCAAGGCGCTATTCCGTTTCTTGCCAATGGTCTTCCAGAACTTATCCGGATCGCTGCCCGGTTGCTCCTCTTCATAGATGAAATCCACGCGCGCCTTCAGTTCGTTTTCCGGCGGCATGAAATCTTCGGTCTGGAACGCCGCAATATTGTGCGCGGTCATTTCTACAACGCCGTTCGGACCCTGCTTTGGCTGAGCGCTTTGCGGCAACAGCTGCCACGTCCACCTCAAGTGAAACTCGTTGTACGGGCTGCTGTACGGCTTGAGCGTAAACCGCGCATCTTTGGTGAACAGGTCCTGGCTGAGAATCCAACGCGAATTGAATACGTAATGTTCCTTGAGATCGACTGTGTAAAAGTACTCGATGATCGAGCCAACCTCTACGCTGGGGAGGGTGAAGGCCTTTACTAGAAAAGCCGTTCCGCGCCGTCCCTTCACCACCGATTTTTCAAATACTCTGCCGTCAAACTCTACGATCGATCCATCTGCCCTTATGGTTCGCCCGTGAACATTCACGATGTTCTCGAGCCCCTTTTCAAAGCCAAGTTCGACGTTGGCAAAGTTACGCCCTTCTTCAGTCAGAATCTTGATGCGGAGATAGTTGTCCTCGTGTGGCATGTAGCGGTCATCATTACGGTCCACTTCCCGAAACAAGATGATCGCTGGCGCTCCCGGTGCTTCCGGCTCACTCTTCATCTTCAATTCATCCGGATTGACGGGTTGGAAGCCAATGCCGGCTGACGCTCTCACTGGCAGCACGACACTGCACAAGAGAAGAAGAGCGATAACTAAGACGAGAAGAGCTCGAACAGAAAGGTGGCTACTTCCACGGCCAGATGACATGGCTCGACCTTCACCGGGGGAATCGGAGTTTGACCAATGCACTGTTCGGGGCTTTGGAGGAAGGGAAGAAAAGCAGGTCGGCTGCGAGCCCGAGATATCCGCGCCAATCCTACGCGGCACAATACCTTCAGAACCCGCCCCTGTCAAGGAATCTGCTCACTCCAGAGCCTTGACTAACAACCACTCCGACTGGCAATCACAATCCTCGTGATAGGCGTTACCTAAGTATCTCTGCAGAGCCGGTTCGGTCATTTGCGGTCGATGCGCGGCCAGAATCCGCCAAAGAAAAAGATGACCGCATTCTGATGCCTTCAGGGCTTTACTCATCGCTCTGCTCGCTACCTCTCTGCGTTCCCAGGTCCGCCCACAGAATAGATTCGCAAAATCCGCTGCTCCAGACCTGGCAGCGCAGGGAACGCGGCGTGTGGCTCGGTCTGGTACCAGTAGGCTACTGAGAAATAATTATCCGAGCGATGGTTGGCATGTCCATGCTCGATCGTCGCGCGCAGCGATTTTGTAAACGGAATCGGAGAGTCAAGATGAAAGCGATACACGGACGAGCGGCCGCCGGCGAGTTCTGCTCCTACAACAGGCGCTCCATAGAGCTGATACGAAAACGGGTGCCCACCGAAATCCCACGCGCCAAGAAAATAGTCTTCGGTGCCTGTGCCGTTGATTGAGGGCAGCTTTTCGCCGTCGACGAAGAACATGTCATCGCCCTCGCCGAACCACTTGTCCTGATTCTGCAGGACCGACATCGTCACGCCGACAAAATGTCCGCGGCCAGCGGCTTCCATCCAGACATAGTTCCCTTCCCCATCCAGATTTTTTTTGCTATCCATGTCACCGTTCGACTTCCACTGATTCGTCGTCCCTGGAGCAGGCGCCGCCTGTCGATACTGCGCATGAAAGTAAAGCTGGTCCGCAGCCAGCGGCTTGCTGTAAGTCCGATAGTCGACGTTGAAGTAAAAAGCGTCCGTCTTGATGGCTCCCTCATTCGTTACGGTGATGCGAGCGTGCTTCTGAAAAGGCATGGGAAAGAAGCAATTCAAAGCCTTGTCAGAGCCGACCTGCAACGGCGCCGACTGATACGAGTGATACTCGCCCAGTCCCATGCCGTAAAAATCGCCGATCGGAGCCTGCACGCTTGGAGTGGCCTCTCCATCCCAATACATGCGCAGAACCAGCGCCTTCAAATGATTCGGATCGTCGCTCGCGATCGTCACCCACACATGCGTGACAATTCCGGGTCCGGCGTCGTCCAGCAGAGTCAGCGTCTCTCCAGGAGCAATCGGTCGGAAGTCGGCATTCCCCCCGCTGCGGTCATAGCTCGAGGCACGGTGTTGGACATAGTCCTTCACCTGTGGGAGGGAGGAGAGCCAGGTTGATGAGTCCTGCGCAAACAATGGAAGAGCCAAAAGGCAGAACAGAATCGATGTCTTACTCATATCGCGATAGCCGCTCCTAGGAGAATTTCGTAGAGACGTACCTTGCTACGTCTTGCGGACGCTATTGCCAAACCAGATGTTGCGTGGTGCTGCGGCAGAGACGTTGCAAGCTACGTCTCTAGCCCGTTCGACAATTTCACGATCTACAGCGGTATATTCCCGTGCTTCTTCGGCGGATTCTTATCCCTCTTCGTCTCCAACATCGCGAGCGCCTGAATCAGCTTCTTCCGCGTGTCGCGCGGCTGGATGACGGCGTCGACGAACCCCCGATCCGCTACTACGTAAGGATTGGCGAAACGGTCGCGGAACTCTTCGATCTTGTCTCGTCGCACCTGATCGCCGTTCGGGCCGGCCGCGTCGAGTTCGCGCTTGTACACAATGTCGACCGCGCCCTCCGGACCCATCACTGCGATCTCAGCGGTTGGCCATGCATAGTTCACATCAGTACGAATGTGTTTTGACGCCATGACGCAATAGGCGCCGCCATATGCCTTGCGTGTGATGACGGTAACTTTGGGCACGGTCGCCTCGGCGAACGCGAAGAGCAGCTTCGCACCGTGCTTGATGATTCCGCCGTATTCCTGCGCGGTCCCGGGTAGAAATCCCGGCACATCTTCAAACGTCACCAGCGGAATGTTGAAGCAGTCACAGAACCGCACAAAACGCGCACCCTTGACTGAAGCATTGATGTCCAGAGTCCCGGCCAAAACGGAAGGCTGGTTCGCCACGATGCCTACCGAGCGTCCGTCGAGCCGCGCAAATCCTACGACAATATTCTTCGCGTAGTGCTCCTGCACCTCAAAGAAATATCCGTCATCAACTACCGAATGAATGACGTCTTTGATGTCATAAGGCTGGTTGGATTGCGGCGGCACGATCTTGTCAAGCGCGGCATCGGCGCGATCGACTGGGTCGGTGCACGTCTTTCGCGGAGGGTCCTCGAGATTGTTTGAGGGAACAAAACTCAGCAACTCCCGCACCATAGAGAGACATTCTGCGTCATCGTGTGCGACAAAATGCGCGACGCCCGACGTCCCATTGTGTGTCATCGCACCGCCAAGTTGCTCCTTCGTGACCTCCTCATGTGTGACGGTCTTGATGACATCCGGCCCGGTGATGAACATGTACGAAGTCTTGTCGACCATGACAACGAAGTCCGTAATCGCGGGAGAGTACACAGCACCGCCGGCACACGGTCCCATAATCGCTGAGATCTGCGGCACCACCCCGCTATATAAGGTATTTCTCAGAAAGATGTCGGCATAACCTGCCAGCGACATCACCCCTTCTTGAATGCGCGCGCCGCCAGAATCGTTCAAGCCGATCAAGGGCGCGCCCATCTTCGCAGCCAGATCCATGACCTTTACGATCTTTCCAGCATTCGCTTCCGAAAGCGATCCGCCGAACACGGTGAAATCCTGGGCGAACACATACACCAGCCGGCCCTCGATCCGGCCGTAGCCGGTAACGAATCCGTCGCCATAAATCTTCTGCTCGGCCATGCCGAAGTCGTTGCAGCGGTGCGTGACGAGCTTGTCGGTTTCTTCGAACGTCCCTTCGTCGAGCAAAAACTCGATGCGCTCGCGAGCCGACATCTTGCCTTCTTTATGCTGGCGCTCGCGTCGCTTTGCCCCGCCGCCATCTTCGGCTAGCTGGTTGCGTCTCTTCAGCTCTTCGACTTTCTGTTCGAGATTCATGGGCAAGGATTATAGTCGTTGGCACAACTCAGGCTTGTGGCTCCAAACCAGGTCAGCCGGGTCGAAACAACAACTGTAACGCTCAGGGCACCAAGGAGATAGGGAGCGAGTGTCCTCCCGTAACCTGTGGCGGCCGGCGTTTCTTCTGTATTCTGGAATTTCCCGCAAGCAGAGGAGGTTCAATGACACTAAGGCTATTTTTCCGCGCCAGCGCGTTTGCCGCGCTGTGCCTGGCGCTTTCGAGCACCGTCGCTTTGGCTCAAGGCAATGGCCACGGACACGACAAACACGACCGTGATGGTGATGACCGCGACTACGATCACGATCGGGATCACGGGCACGGACATGGTCATGGTCACGGCCAAGGTCACGGTCGCTACGCCGACCGCGACCGAGACATCCACGAGTGGTACCGGGCCCACTATGATCATCTGCCGCCCGGACTGGCGAAGCGCGATCGTTTGCCTCCTGGCTTGGAACGCCAACTCATTGTGAACGGAACCCTGCCGCCAGGCTTGCAGAAGAAAATGCAGCCCTGCCCGCGTGAACTCGAAGTCATGCTCCCTCCACCACCTCCGAACTATGTGCACGTGGTCATTGGCGGAAACCTGGTGATGTACAACCGCGCCACGCTGCAAATCGGCGACGTCTTCCACCTGGACGCAACCTTCTAACTTGCGCACGATTGGATGTCCCATTTCTCGCGCGTCGTTGGCGCGGGAAGTGGGGCTTTTGACTTTCTCCTGTCGAAGGCTATCTTGTTTCGAACCTCGATATCCCCGTGCTCCTCTGTGCCCTCTGTGGTGCTTGCTCTCCGTGCGTTACACTGCCGTAAATGTCTTCGTTCCATGATCAGTTGGGATTCACCTTCCGACCGCCCGAGCGGCGCGTCTGGAAGGTGCGCGATCTCGTTGCGGCTGTTCGCACGCACATCGAGCGCGAATATTCCGACGCCTGGGTCGAAGGTGAAATCTCCAACTTCCGTGCGCCAGAATCCGGACATCTATATTTCACCCTAAAAGATGGCAACGCGCAGATTCGCGTGGTGATGTTTCGTTCCTCAGCGCGGCTTCTGCGGTTTCGTCCAGCGGACGGTCTTCAGGTCGTCGTTCGCGGCAGCGTGACCATCTACGAAGATCGCGGCGAACTGCAAATCTCCGCCGAGCATATCGAGCCAAAAGGCGCTGGATCACTGCAACTCGCTTTCGAGCAGCTCAAAGCGAAACTCGAAGCCGAAGGACTCTTCGTCGCCGAGCGCAAAAAGCCGATCCCGTCGCTACCGGCGCGAATCGGGGTGGTCACTTCTCCCCAAGCCGCCGCTCTACGTGACATTCTCAACATTCTGCAGCGGCGCCATCATTCCGTGAACGTCCTGATCTTTCCCGCCCAGGTGCAGGGCGATGCTGCTTCCTTCGAGGTTGCGTCAGGCGTTCGCTTCTTCAACCAGCGAAAAACCGTTGAAGTGATCATCGTCGCGCGGGGTGGCGGCTCGGCCGAAGACCTCGCCCCCTTCAATAACGAAGGCCTGGCTCGCACCATCGCGGCATCTGAAATTCCCGTGATTTCTGCGGTCGGACACGAAACGGACTTCACGATCACCGACTTCGTAGCCGACCTGCGCGCTCCCACTCCGTCGGCCGCCGCAGAACTGGTGATCCGATCACGCCAGGAAATTGAAGACCAAGCAGCCGCACTTCACGAACGCCTGAGCCGCGCCATGCGCTACCGGCTCTTGATGGGCCGCCAGGCCCTTACCGAACTCGCCCAGCACGGTGCCTTTGCGCGCATGATGGAAGTCATCCGTCAGCACCAGCAGAAGATTGACGACCTCACCCACCGCATAGAACTCGCCGAGCGCGGCCTGCTCGAACGAATGCGCCGCCAGTGGGAAACGATCTCAGCCGCAGTTCGCCACTACGACCTGCGCCTAGTCCTCTCGGGCATGCGTAAAGAACTCGACAGCAAAACGACCGCGCTCGTCGCCGTGACCCGCAACGTGCTTTTGCAGCATCGTGTCCGCAGCGAACGCCTGGAGACGGCTCTCCAATCGCTGTCTCCACTGGCCATCCTCGATCGCGGATATGCGCTTGTCTTTGATGCTGACGGCAAGCTGCTAAAAGATCCCGCTACGGTCAGTCTCGGTGATCAGATTTCAGCCCGTCTGGCCGGTGGCGAAATCCAGGCATCAGTCACGAAAAAGGAACCAAAAAAGTAATCCTGTCAATCCGACCGGCGAAACCGGAGGAATCTGCTGTCGCATGCAGCGTATCGACTGCAAGGGGCAATCGGCAGCCTGCATTACAATAGAGTTTCCAGAGTCTAAGTTGAAGCAGGAGTCCATTACGGGTGGTTCCGGTTATTACAAGATGGCAGCAAGGGGCGTGGATTGCGCTCGATATCGTGCTCGTCGCCGTCCTGATCTACCAGGTTCTGGTGATGATTCGCGGCACCCGGGCCGTGCCGATGCTCGCTGGGCTAATTGTCGTCTCAGTCATTTTTTATCTGGCACGCATTGGCGAGTTGACCACGTTAAATTGGGTGGTCGCGCACGTCCTGCCTTACGTAGTGTTTGCGCTCATCGTTGTTTTTCAATCGGAGATTCGCCACGTTCTCGCCGATCTGGGACGCCGCCTCGCATTCCTGCGATCGTCTGCCATTGAAGGCGATTCCTACGACGACATCGTGCTTGCAGCGAATCTCTTTTCGCAGCACCAGACCGGTGCTCTGATCATCATTGAGCGCGAAATCGGCCTGCGCACGCACATCGAAAGCGGAGTTCCACTCGACGCCCGGCTTTCCTACGATCTGCTGGCCACGATCTTCCGCCCAAGTGCCCCTCTTCACGACGGCGCCGTCATTGTGCAGAAGGATCGCATCGCGGCCGCGGCATGTTTTCTTCCGCTCTCGATGAATCCTCTTCTTTCCACGCAACTCGGCACGCGCCATCGCGCCGGCATCGGTATTACCGAAGAGACGGACGCCATCGCGGTGATCTGCTCGGAAGAAACAGGTGCGATCAGTTTTGCCGTGGGAGGCCGCATCGAACGCGATCTTACCGTTGAGCAGTTACGCGAGCGGTTGGGTAGCGAACTTCGCCGCCACATGACCCCGGTCGCGTTGCCAACTCCGGTCGCGCAGAACATCGATGACGAGGCCGACGCCAACCTGGAATCTCATCTCATGGGGCCCACTCCACAACGTAAATCCGAGGCAGGTACTCCTTCGGAGCCGCAATCATGATCACATTCGTCCAACGCTACGTCTTGCATAACCTCGGACTCAAAGTCTTGTCCCTGGTGCTGGCGACTGGGATGTGGTTCACGATCTCGCGTGATGAGCAACCCGCCGAAGTAGCTGTGCGTGCGCCCATTGTCTTTCAGCATATGCCTGGTCAAGTCGAAATCAGTTCCGAATCCATTCCCGAAGCCCAAATCCGCGTGCGCGGCCCCGAGAGGCTGGTTCGCCAATTGAGGGTGAGCGAAGTCCAGGCGGAAATCGATCTGGCTGGCGTCAAAGCAGGCGAACGAACCTTCGATCTCACCTCCCAACAGGTCCGCCATCCCCGCGGCCTTGAAATCGTGCAGGTCGTCCCCAGCCAACTCCATCTCTCGTTCGATAACAAGTTAAGCCGGCAGGTCGAAGTGCATCCACGCGTTACCGGGGTGTTTGCTACAGGAGAACAGATCGTGCAGGTGCTGGCCGATCCCCCACGTATCACCATTACGGGACCACGTCACCATGTCGAGTCCATTGATGCAGCAACGACTGATCCGATCGACGCGACCGGCACTTTAGGCAACGCCGTGTTCACCACCAATGTCTATGTTCCCGACCCGCTCGTGCAGGTGGAACAAGCTACGTCCATCCGCGTCACCGTGATCGTGCAAAAGGTAGGAAGCGCCACCACTCACTGATAGAGTATTGGCATCCTCGTGTAGCGAACGCGGATAACTCGATGAGCTCGGATCACATCCTTAGAATTCCTGTTCATGCTAAAAGACGGTCTATGACACAAAGGCAATTATTCGGAACAGACGGCATCCGCGGGGTCGCTGGCGAATTTCCCCTGACGAAGGAATCTACCTATCTCATTGGTCGGGCGCTGGGGCACGATCTTGTGAGGAGCTCACCGAAGGCACAAGCCTTGATCGGTCAGGACACCCGCGAGTCCAGCCGATGGATTGCCGATCGCGTCTCGGAAGGTCTGGCCGCAGTAGGCGTCGATGTTCACAGCGCTGGAGTTATCACAACGCCTGGGGTGGCATATCTCGCGCGGTCTCGTAAGATGGCCGCCGGCATTGTGATTTCTGCTTCGCACAATCCCTGGACAGACAACGGCATCAAGGTTTTCTCCGGCGACGGATTCAAGCTCCCCGACTCTCACGAACTCTCGATCGAGACGGAAATCTTCGCGCTGTTACAGAACCCCGCGGCGGCCGATGACACGGCGTTGAAGGTTCCACGTCCATCTCTGCCGGGCGAGAGCGAACTCCGCCAAACTTATATCCGATCACTCGCGACGAGTGTCAGCTCTGATCTCAGCAAGCTGCGTGTTCTGGTCGACTGCGCGAACGGCGCCGCCGCTGCCGAGGCTCCCGAACTCTTTCGCACGCTCGGCCTCCAGGCAACGTTCATCCATGTTTCTCCCGACGGGAGAAACATCAACGAACAATGCGGAGCTTTGCATCCAGACACGCTGGGCAAGACCGTAGCCGAATCCAAAGGAAAATTCGATCTCGGCGTAACCTTCGACGGCGACGCCGACCGCGCCCTTTTCTGCGATGAAAACGGTCGCGTCGTCAACGGAGATGCCGTGCTGCTTGCGGCAGCTCGCGACCTGCATGCACAGGGAAGGCTGAATGGCGATACGATCGTGGCCACAACAATGTCGAACATGGGTCTGGAGATCGCGCTCAGGAAATCCGGAATCCGCATGCTCCGGGCCAACGTCGGCGACAAGTATGTTCTTGAAGAGATGCTTAAGACGCACGCCACTCTTGGAGGCGAGCAGTCGGGGCACATCATCTTCCGCGACGGAGATGCGACCACCGGCGATGGCCTACTAACTGCACTTCGCCTAATGGATATCATTGTTCGGTCAGCCAAGCCGCTCTCGGACCTGGTCGGCGATCTAAAAGTATTTCCGCAGAAGATTCAGAACGTTCGCGTGCGCGAAAAAATCCCATTCGCGCAAGTGCCGACGATTCAGTCCGCGATTGCCTCCGCGGAAAAAGAGTTGGATGGAAACGGCAGGGTCGTGGTCCGCTACTCAGGTACGGAGGCGCTAGCCAGGGTAATGGTCGAAGCAGAATCGGAAGCCAAGATGCAATCGCTGACCGCCCACATCGCCGGTGAAATCAAAAAGGCACTCGGAGCATAACCGTGAGTTTCCTGTGGGCAGCCGTCTCAGTGCCCCGAATGATACGGATGCCCCTTCAAAATCGTGAATGCCCGATAGACTTGCTCTAACAACACCACGCGCGCCAATTCGTGCGCTAACGTCATCTTTCCTAATGAAATCGTGCTCTGCGCCGCCGCTCTTACCTCCGGACTAAACCCATCCGCTCCGCCAATCGCCAACACCAGCGGCAACGGATTCCGCTCCTGATAGTCTGCAAGGAATTTCGCGAACTGCTCCGACGAAAATTCCTTCCCGCGAGAATCCATCAATACGAGCGTAGACTTTGCTCCACCTTTCGCGCGACTACCGAATTTCAAGAGCAAGTCGTCTTCATCCCGCAGCGCAATTCCCTCAATATCCGCATAGCGAGAGATTCTCTTCAGATATTCGTCAGTGAGCGACGTGATCGCCAACTCTTTCGTCTTCCCGATCCATGCGATCTTGATCTTCAAGGCAGGTCATGATCCTTCGTCAGGAGTAACTTCGTTCCACATTACCGATGTTGCAGAGAAGCCAACCTTCGGAAAAGGTTGCGTTCAAGTCTAGCCCTCGAATTGCCGATAGAAAGGATACGCCGTGCGCTTTTCGTCATAAGAAAATGTGCAGCCGGCGCCTTTTCATGCCTACCCGGCGCATCATCGCCATCGTCGCTTGTGCCCTCTTTTTCGCGCAGATCCTGGTGATCGCGTTTTGGACTGGCACTACCAATGCCGCCGTGGCGTCCGACTCGATCCAGGTCGCACTGGGTTTTCTATGCCTGTTCGCATCTCTCGATGCACGCAGCCGTTCCGCAAGCACATCTTCCTACCACTGGAGGTGGCTCGCCGCATCTTTTCTAGCATTCATAATGGCGCAGGGCCTCGGCGCTTCTATTGACTTTACATCGGATCATTCCTATGACCGGTTGGACGACGTCCTGTTTTCCCTTTCTGTGATTCCCATCGCGATGTTGCCCTTCCTCGATCCCGATCGAGAATATAGCCGCTTTGATCGTTTGCACGTTTTCGATTTTGTACAAGCCTCATGCTTCTGGGGGAGCGTTTACCTGTACTTTCACGATAAGCCCGGCATAGGGCTTGCAGACGTAGGCTGGTCCGGATTCGGCTGGTCATCCAGCCTGGCATTCAATGGAATACTGACGCTCTCCTTCGTTTTGCGAACAGCTCTGGCCAGAACGAAAGCGGCGCGCGGATTTTTCGGGGGGATGACAGCTTATGTGTTCCTCGCTGGGTTGACCGACGCGTACGCTGCTCTTCCTTCAAACAACGTAGTGCCGGGCCACTGGCTCGATTTGGCATGGTCGTCGCTGTTCGGCATTCCTCTCTTGATTGCCTTCACCTGGAATCCAAACACATCGCTGGCTCCTCAACCGGCGCGCACGAAAAGAGTCCTCGCCAACCATCTCTTCCCACTCGTCTTTCCCTTCTTTGCCGTCCTTTTCCTAGTCCAGGACGCGCGTCAGAATCCTACTTTGTCATCAGGGATTGCAATGATCATGTTTGCAGCCCTGGCGCTACGGATTTTGACGATCCAATACCGCCTCTTCAAGGCGCAGGATGACCTCCAGTTCAAAGCTTCACACGACCTACTCACCAGCGTCTGCAATCGGGGAGCAATTCTTGAATTCTTGGGGAAGGAAATCGCACGACAGCATCGCACTGGCGAACCTCTCACGGTCATGCTTGTCGATGTCGACCACTTCAAGACCGTGAACGACACTCACGGTCACCTGATCGGTGATCAGGTCCTCAGGGAACTCGCTCATCGACTTACTACATCGATCCGGGCATGTGACTCTGTTGGCCGCTACGGAGGAGAAGAATTCCTGGTCGTGGTCCCAAACTGCAATAGCCACGGCGCCCTTACGGCTGGGGAAAGGTTGCGCAGCTACGTCGCGAATATTCCTATCCCGACTTCGCGAGGCCCGGTTCAGGCTTCCATTAGCATTGGCGTCGTTTCGACATCAGACGGGCGATTCCCGGCAAGCCATCCCATGCTTCTGCGCTTAGCCGACGCGGCGCTATATCGAGCCAAAGCAGCTGGGCGTAACCGCGTTGAGCAAGCTGACTACGCCGCTGCAATTCCCTCCATGCAGTCCATCGCAGGGTACCTTTCTCCGTCGGAGTGCGCTCAAGCGTACGCAGAAGGGATCTAGACAACCACTACTTTCTTCCCGAAACCAAGATCACCGAAATCTGAAACGCCACGTTTTCTCCGTCAGAGTACTTCGACAACTCCTGGTGAACGTTCGCATGAATCCGTGGCCAGCGATCGGAGGGCACGCGGTCGAGCAGTGGCCGAAACGCGACAGCGATAGCCCGTTCGCGTTCCCAAAGCTCCTCGACTGAACCCGGCCATACCCAGGGCACCAAGCGCTTCTCTTCTACCGCGTCGCGAAACCCGGCGCTCCGCATGACCGATGAAAGACTATCCGGCTCGGCAAAGCGAAACGGATTCGGGCCGTCCGCCAGAAGATATGGTCCACCGATTGCTCGATGAACTACTCCGAACATACTTCGAAAGTAAGCCTGATCGACACTGTCCCAAACGAGAAAGCACGCACGCGCGCCCGGCCGCAACACGCGCCTCAGCTCACGCAAAGCGCGTTCAGCATCACTGAAAAACATGATGCCGAAGCGCGACGTTGCGAGATCAAAACTGTTATCCGGGAATGGCAACTCGTGCGCATCCGCGCGCCGGGTAACGATGTTGCTCAGCCCGTTTGCTTGTGCGCGAGTGGCGGTAACCTCAAGCAGGTCCGCACTCAAGTCCGTTGCGGTAACGCGTCCTTCCGGTCCAATGCGACGGGCCAGAGTTATCGCGGGCTCTCCCGTACCGCTTGCCAGATCGAGAATCTGCATTCCTGGCCCGGGCTCCGCGTAATCCACAAAGGCATTCGTCGCCGGCTGACCCATCGCGGCAGATTTCTCTTTCCACCGCTGAGATGCAGCCAAGCGAGAGTCTGTTCCCCAATTGCCTTGAGGCTCAACCTTTGATGTCATGGAGATTTCTGGCACCCAGAACGACTGGGGCGCGAGAACTCAGGCCTTCACTCTTTTCTTCTTTTTCGCCGCTGGCTTCGCTGCACCCTTTCGCGCCTTGGGAGCCGCTGCCTTCAGATCATTTGGCTGCAACCGCGTTGCGGACTTCCAAAGCCGCTCCAGATCGTAGAATTTCCGGGCCTTCTCAGAAAAAATGTGGACCACGAAATCGACATAGTCGATCAGGATCCATTCCGCGTTGTTGTAGCCCTCGATATTATTCGGACGGATCCCCACCTTCTTCAGGCGCATTTCCACCTCGTCAGAGATGGCCTGCACCTGCCGCGGATTCGTTCCGCTGCACAGCACAAAGTAGTCGGCAAGCGACCCTTTTTCCATTTCCAGGATGCTGAGCTCTTCGGCCTTCTTTTCGAGGCAGGCTTGAATGGCGGCGGAAACTTGCTTCTTCAGTTCATTCTTCTTCATGCAATCATACTTTTTTCGGTTCGTTGTAAACGCTATTCCGCAATGGACCGCGCCTACTTGCCAGACTTCTGTACCTCAGCTGCCGCCAGCTTGCGCAATTTCGCCATCGTTGCTGCCGAAGGATCTTTCCGCTTGCCGCTCTTGGCCCGGCGGTTGGGTTTGGTGACATAGTGATTCTGAGCCATTGATTCTCCTGTTTCCCTAGCGGCCTATATAGCCGCACTTGTTGTTTTGAAAGTCGCCATCTGACCATCGCAAAGCGACCTAAAACATCATATCTTGTGCCGTAGTTTTGCGCGTTGCTGGCCCGAACTATTTGTAAAGGCCCATTTTTTTGATGTAGTCCGCGACGGCAGGCTCCAGAAAACGTCCCAAAGGCTTTCCGGCGGCGACGGCCTCCCGGATGGCTGTGGCCGAAGCAGGCTGCTTTAGGTCTTCCATTAGATGGATGGTCACTCCCGGCAGGACCATATCCCCGGTCGGTTTTTGCTTATGAAAAGGCCGCGTCACTTCTTCCCGCGGACGCAAACGTTCTGGTAATGCATTCGCTACGTCTGCCAGCGAATATCCAGGACGCGCCGCCACCACGAACTCGCATTCGCGAAACAGAGCCTCAGCTTCGTGCCATTGGGCAATATCCGCGAAGGCATCAATCCCAACCAGGAGGAATAACCGGTCCGCCACTTTGAACGACTGCTTCATTCGGCGCACAGTGTCGATGCTGTAGTTAGGCTTCTCTTCCTTCTCCTGCTTAATCTTCCGGATGGTCGCTCCCTCCTCCGGAGCCTCCAGCAGAGAGGGCGCAAACGCCTTTTCCCCCGTCGTCGCCAGTGCCACCATAGCGAAACGGTGCACAAACGGGGAAATGGGCCTTTTCTGCTTGTGAGGAGGAATGTTGGCAGGGACAAAACAGACTCTGTGCAGCTTGCACCGCTCCATCGCAGCTCTGGCGAGAGCCAGATGGCCCTTATGTATTGGGTCAAAAGTACCGCCGAACAGTCCAATGTTCATAAGTTCTAGTCCCGCCTAGTGTCCAGATTCCATCGCAGTTATGCAAGTTGGCTGGCCGGATGGCCCATTCCGGACGATGCCAGAGGACAACTTTGTCATGTGTTTGCCCCGTCCAAATAAATGAACTCCTGTAACTATCTTGTTTTACATTTTGGCACTACGATAGGTTACATGCGAGTAACCCTCCCCCTACTTCGCATAGCGCCCGCTCGTGCCCCCATTTTGCGGTACGGGGTTGCTGTCCTCAGCACGGCTCTGGCTTTAATCCCAACGATTCTTCTGGCGGATGTCGCGGAAAGCCGTCTCGCGCTCTTTAGCGTGGCCGTGATGGTAAGCGCTTGGTACGGCGGTTGGAAGCCGGGCGTCGTGGCCACCGCCTTCGCCCTTACCGTCAGCGCCTACTATTCTCTTGTGGGCGGACATACAGCCGGTCAGCTCCGACCGGCCGTCCTGCGGCTTTCCCTGTTCGTCTTTGTGGCCATGTTGATCTGCTGGCTCAACGCTGCCTTGCGCGCTACGCAGGAAGAACTCCGCCGCTCCGAGGCAAATTTTCGGTCGCTCGTCACCAACGCCCCGTATGGCATCTGCAGTTGCGATTGGACTGGCAAGATCCTCGACGCCAACCCGGCCTTCATAGAGTTGCTGGGGATGAGTTCGACCACCGAGGTCATCGGCCAACATATCTTCAGCCTCTATGCCGACAGCGAGCAGTGGTTCGAGCTGGCAGATCATCTTCGATCCTCGGCTCCCTTCTCGGGATTAACTGCGGAGTGGAAACGGAACGGCGAGATGACGACCGTCGTTCGCGTTTCCGGACGGTCCGTGACCAACGGGCGCAAAGACGGAGTGGTCTTCGAGATCTTTGCCGAGGACGTCACTGAACGCCGTGCTCTAGAGCAGCAACTGCGGCAATCACAGAAGATGGAGGCCGTCGGACGCCTGGCCGGCGGCATCGCTCACGACTTCAACAACCTGTTAATGGTGATCTCCGGCTACTCGGAGTTCCTGCTCGAGCGCCTCGGTGCAGAGCCTCATCTTCGCGGCCCGGCGCAGGAAATTGCCAGCGCATCGGAACGCGCATCTTCCCTCACCCGCCAGCTTCTTGCCTTCAGCCGCAAGCAAATGCTCGCTCCAAGAATCGTCAACCTCAATGACATCGCGACCGAAAATCTGAAGATGCTCACGCGGATGATCGGCGAAGACATCGATCTCGTCATGCTTCCCGGCACGGATCTCTGGTCGGTGCGTGCCGACTCAGGTCAGATCGAGCAGGTCATCATGAACCTCGCCGTCAATGCTCGTGACGCCATGCCCAGCGGCGGCAAGCTCACCATCGAAACCGCAAACACGGCGCTCGACGAAGAGTATGCCCGTTTCCACGCACCGTTGCGGCCGGGCGATTACGTGATGTTTGCCATCAGCGACACGGGCGCTGGCATGGACCAGGAAACCCAGTCCCATATCTTTGAACCGTTCTTCACTACCAAAGGACCAAAAGGCACTGGACTCGGCCTGTCTACGGTCTATGGCATCGTCAAGCAGAGCGGCGGATACATTTGGGTCTACAGTGAAATCGGCAAGGGAACCACATTCAAGATCTACTTGCCGCGCGTCGCGTCGGCAACAGAGACAGCAGCCCAAGTCACCGCTCCCGTCAAATTCCAGAGGGTTGACCCCGGCACCGAGACCATTCTGCTGGTCGAAGACGAAGCCAATCTCCGCTACCTCGCGCGTCAGTATCTTGAGAAGCAGGGATACAAAGTCATTGAAGCCGCCGACGGCGCGGTCGCTATGCAGATCGCGGTGGCGCACGAAGCGGTGATTCACCTTTTGCTGACGGACGTGATCATGCCCGGCATGAACGGCCGCGAACTGGCCCAGCGCATCTCCCAGATTCGCCCCAACGTGAAAGTCCTTTACATGTCCGGATACACGGAAAACGTAATTGGACACAACGGCACACTGGAGGCGGGCGTTTGCCTGCTCCAGAAGCCCTTTAACCTTCGTGACCTGAAGTCCAGGGTCCGCGAAGTGCTCGATGCAACTCCAACTCCCCGGGAGGTCATCATGTCGATGCAGTCCGCTGAACCCCAACCCGCTGTGCGGGCGCAGCAAATGCCACCTGTGCGCGCGCAACGTTTCCAACTCCACTTGCCTTTGCGCTATCGCCGGCTCGGCGAGACACAGTGGCATGTGGGCACCACCGAGAACATCAGCCGCTCGGGATTGCTTTTTCGCGGCGATGATGTGCTGCAGCCAAACTCTCAGGTGGAAATCAATCTCGTTCTACCAACTGAGATTGCTGGATTGTCTGGAACGGAAGTCGTTTGTCGTGGAGAAGTCGTGCGCACGGTTGACCCGAAGGGTGATACCTTGAGTCCCGCGCTGGCCGCGCGGATTCTGCAATATCATTTCCAGCACGGACCGTTACCGCGAGCGTAAAATAGCGCCGGGTTTTGTGGATTATGGGGAAGGCGGCCTGCGGGCCGCCTTTTGGTTTTGCGTGGAATTTTGTGTGGAAAACTTGGGCGGACGGAGTTGTTCCCGGAACGGGACCCACAGCTATAAAGTGGGGTACGCCCCTCCCCCGTGAATCTCTGGAGTCATCGAGTTAGCGGGAAATCGCAGAATAATCTATGGGGCTCAATCATTTGCGGGCAAAATCTTGAGCCACAGAGACTTAGTGCTCCCTTGAGGCGCCTGATTGTCACCAAGCCACGGCGTCGCCGTGACGCAGAATGACAGAATGCCGACCAAGGGCGCAAGGTCAGATGTCACATCAGGATGTGAATAAGTGGCAAGAGCGCGGTACATGGGGGCTAAAGCCCTGAATTTTTTTCGTGCTTGGCGCGGCGCTGGCAGCACCGCTCTTTCACGGTCTTGTTGGCTGCAGATTCCTTACGCCGCGAAATCCGAAGGGCGGCGGAGAATCTTCAGGAGGCTTCCTGCGCTTCTTTCGAATCTCGTTCCCGCAACTCCTGAACTTCCTCGGCGATCGCATACTTCAACTCCTCGATGCCTTTACCCGTTACCGCCGAGATCTCGTAGAGCTTCAGCTTCTTTTTCTTGCAGTACTTTTTGAGTGCCGCCAGCATGTCTTTGTTGGCTACGTCGATCTTTGAGGCGACCATCAGCATTGGCTTCTCTTCCAGATGCGCTCCGAAGCTGGCTAGCTCGCCCATGATGACTTCGACATCTTTCGTGACATCGTCGCGTCCGCTCGCGTCGGAGACGTCGACCAAATGCACTAGCAGTCGTGTGCGTTCGATATGCCGTAAGAACTGTGTGCCCAATCCGGCTCCGGTGTGGGCGCCCTCAATCAACCCGGGAATGTCGGCCACAACGAAGCTGATTTCGTCGCGTGCGTCGCCAACCGCGACGACTCCAAGATTCGGTTCTAATGTCGTAAACGGATAATCTGCAATCTTGGGCCGCGCCGAGGAAATGCGCGAGATCAACGTCGACTTTCCGACATTCGGGTATCCCACCAGTCCTACATCTGCCAGCAGTTTGAGTTCGAGCCGGTAGGTGTGTTCTTCACCTGGCCTGCCGGCTTCATGCTCGCGCGGGGCCTGATGTACCGATGTGGCGAACCGTGCATTGCCACGTCCGCCGCGTCCGCCGCGCGCAATGATGAACTTCTGATCGGCCTGGGTGAACTCGAAGGCCTTCTCCCCGGTTTCGTCGTCGTAGACGATCGTGCCGACTGGGACTTTCAACATCACGTCGCCGCCATCGCGCCCGGTTTTGTTTGAGCCCTCGCCGTGCCGCCCGCGCTCGGCCGCGTGCTCGGGATTGAAGCGGAAATGCACGAGCGTGTTATGCCGCTCGCTGGATTCCATAACGACGTCGCCGCCCTTGCCGCCATCTCCGCCGGAAGGGCCGCCGCGGGGCACAAACTTCTCGCGCCGAAAGGCCATGCAGCCGTTCCCGCCGTCGCCGGCCTTTACTTTGACTTTTGCCTCATCGATGAACATGAGCTTCCACTCGCACAACATCCGCCTCGCCAGTAACAGGGTAATGCTTCCGGCCAACCTGCCGATAGAGGAACGTATGGACCAGACCGTGCCTTCGATTTCGCCGATCAACTTGTCTTCGCAATCGATCAAGCCGACTGCTGTGCTGCCGCGCGATCTCTGGTCTGCAGTTTTGCAGGAAACGATCGCGGAAGTTTTCTTAACGATGGTTGGCGCTGCTGTGACGACCACGCCAACTGATGCTCCGCTCGCCACAGCTCAGTTAACCGGGATCGTAGGCATCGCCGGCGCGATCCGGGCCAACTTCATCTTGCAATGCAGCCATACAGCTTCGACCAAGCTATCTTCGCAGATGCTTGGCATTCCTTCCGATGATCCCGACTCCAGAAAAGCTTCCGCGGACGCGCTGGGCGAGATCTGCAACATTGTCGCTGGCTACTTCAAAGCGAAGGCCGGAATGGGCGACACATGCATGCTATCGGTGCCGACGATCATCGTAGGCCGAGACTACAAGTTCCACTCGGCAAGGATGTTCGACAAGCTGGAACTCGCCGTGGCGTATGAAGGGGAACAGCTGCTCGCGACGTTGGAGATTGCGAGATGAAGAGATGATTGTTCAGCGCCAAAAGCCTGCGGAGAAACCTTGTGTCGTCGCCCGGGAATGTGTGTCGTAGCTTATCTTTCGCCCCTTCGGGGCTTGGCTGTGTTCCGTTTAGTACCCACTGCTTACGCCGTGGGCTGCATTCTTACGCCGCTTTGCGGCTTAACCCACAGCACACCCGAGCTACTTCGCTTCTACCGGTTCGACCATCACGAACTTGCCCATCGAGCCCTTGTCCGTGAACTTGATGCGGCCAGTGATCTTGGCGAAGAGGGTGTCATCTTTGCCGCGACCGACGTTGAGTCCGGGCTTTACGCGAGTGCCGCGCTGCCGCACGATGATGGTTCCACCGGGGACCACCTGTCCGCCGAATGCCTTGAAGCCAAGCCGCTGCGAATTCGAGTCGCGGCCATTTCGTGAAGTGCCTTGTCCTTTTTTGTGCGCCATATAAACCAGTTCTCAGTGGCCAGTTGCCAGTTGAATCTGTGGGGACGGGCGCCTCGCCCGTCCAGCCCTATTTCTTCTTCGTTGCCTTCTTGGCTGCCTTTTTCGGAGCGGACTTCTTTTTCGCCTTCTTCGCTGCGGGCTCGGCTTCATGTGCTTCGGCTGCGGCCTTCACCTTCTTAGGCTTCGCTTCTTTCTTCGGCAGGTCGGGAGCCTTGAAGCTCTGTCCACCGAAGGCGATCTCGGCGATGCGCACGGCCGTGAATGCCTGCCGATGGCCCTGCAGCTTCTTGTATTGCTTCTTGCGCTTGTAATGGAAGACCAGCACTTTCGCGCCGCGGCCTTCTTCTACGACCTGGCCGACTACGCGCGCATCGGACTGCTGGCCGACCTGACCCTCTTCTCCGGATACTGCAAGCACCGGAAACTCAACTTCACCATCGGTGCCAGTTCCAAGCTTTTCTACTCGAATCACATCGCCGGGCGCCACCCGGTACTGCTTTCCACCGGCGCGGATAACCGCGTACATACGTCTGCCTCCGTCAAATGTCGTTTGAAATCAGCCCGTCAATGGCTTTCGCAACGGACTTACAAAATACATCCCTCGGGCGCACACCAGCGCTGCCAAGGGGCCAGCTGATTTCTGTGCTTGCTGTGTTTCCGCCACGGCGCTTCAGCTGCCAAGGCAGGCGTCCCCAGAACGGGTCGGCGAGTACAGTCAAACTTGATTATTTTAGCGTGGGGTGTGGAAATCGGTCAAACTGAATGACATATGAGATGAGAGCGCTTCCGCGAAAGTATCGCTGAGCTTTGAAGCGGTGGGTCCAACCGCCTACCCGCAGAGGACTTCCGCGGAGAGCACGGAGAAGACACTGGTTGAGGCATTGATTTGTTTGTGCGAAAATTTCGCCGGAATTCCGGAGGAACTTATTTATGCATCGGCGTGCTGCTTCGATCCTGCTTTGCCTTCTCACTCTTGCCCTTTGCGTCTCAGCACAAACCAAGAAAGCAGCGGCTAAGAAAATGGCCGTGCCTGCTCCCGACAAGGCCTTCCTACAGCAGATCTGGGATGGCTGGGCGACTCTCGATCCCGCCAACACGGCCAAGTTCTACGGCACAGGCCCGAACACATTTTTCGATATCGCTCCCCTCAAATACAACAGCTGGGAGGAATACGAAAAGGGGGTTAAGGGCGTGCTTGCTGGTTACAAGAGCGCCAAGTTCACGGTGAATGATGACGCTGCGATCCACGCGGACGGAAACATCGTCTGGGCTACCGCAACCGTCAAGAATGAGATGACCAGCAAGGCGGGAAAAGTCGAGATGGGCAACTTTCGCTGGACTGTCGTCTTCGAGAATGCGGCCGGCAAGTGGCTCATCGTGCACGAGCACGTATCGGCGCCGCTGCAATAAAACTGGCCACGGATCCCCACGGATTTTCACGGATCAAAATCTATTCTTGATTTATCCGTGGAAATCCGTGAAATCCGCGGCGCTGTTCTTAGTAACTCTTCCAGAAGAAGTAAAGCGTCATTCCAGTACCGACCAGCACCACGAACCAGCGAATCCAAATCTGTGGAAGTTTCATGGCATAGTGTGCGCCGAGGAATCCGCCGGCGATCGCTCCTGCGATCATGATGGTTCCGTGCTTCCAATACACGGCTTTTGCGACGATGAAGGTCACCACGGCAACTCCGTTGATCACGAATCCCATCACGCTTTTCAGTGCGTTCATTGCGTGGATGTCGGTCATACCTAGGGCTGCCAGCATTGCCAGCATCACGATGCCCATGCCGCCGCCGAAATATCCGCCATAGACTGCAACGCAGAGTTGAAAGAATGTGGCCGCCAGTAGGGCTCCGCCGCTTGCTTCGTGTTCGATGATTGATCTGCGTCCGCCGGCGATTTTCTTGCCGAATGCGAAGAGTAGAGTCGCACCCAGCGTGAGCCATGGCAGTACGCGCATGAACGTGTGCGCTGGAGTCTTGAGCAGCAGATGCGCACCCGCCAATCCGCCGACCAGACTCGCAGTCAGCAGTGGAATCATCACGCGCCGTGGGACATCGAGCCGCTTGCGGTACGCCCCACCACTAGCCGCAGCACCCGTCCAGAGGGCAATCGTGTTGGTGGCATTGGCCGGGATCGGAGGAACTCCGGTGAACAGCAATGCCGGGAAGGCAATGAAGCTTCCGCCGCCTGCCACGGCGTTCAATGCTCCACCTAGCGCGCCCGCGAAAAACAGAAACATGATTGTGTTCGGGGTCAAGCTGTTAGGTGTACCAGAAACTCCGGCAACCGCCAACTGACTAACCTTTGGCATGTTTTCGCGTCTGACGGAGAGGAAAACCTATGACAAAGGTCTTTGCGCTGCTAATTTTTTTCCTCGCTCCGTTTCTTTTCGCGGAAACGCAAGCGCCCCAATCCAATCCCTGCCTCGATCCACAACAAAAACAGTTCGATTTCTGGGTCGGAGAATGGAATCTCACTTGGCCCGACGCCAAGCCCGGCCAACTTGCCCACGGAACAAATAGCATTAAGCGCATCCTGGACGGGTGTGTAGTTCAGGAGAGCTTTTCAGGGGGAGAAGCGATGCACCTACGCGGCACCAGCGTTTCCACCTTTGACCTAAGGAGCAACCACTGGAAGCAAACGTGGGTCGACAATGAAGGTGGCTATCTCGACTTCGACGGCGATTTCAGCAACGGACAAATGATTCTGCAGCGTGAGGCTGTTCGAAACGGTGAGAAGATTCTGCAACGAATGGTCTGGAAAAACATTTCCGCTGACGAACTTGATTGGAGTTGGGAGTCTTCCGCCGACGGCGGCAAGAGCTGGCAAGTGAATTGGCCGATTCATTACAAACGCATGCGGTGATTCCGATACACCTGATTACCTCCGTAATCCCCATAAGCGTTGAGCCGCTACCCGCGACATTTCAGTACTTCTCGTGTTTCTATGTTGATAGTGAGGAATCATGCGTTATCTAGTTTCGTTATCCGTCGCGATCTTACTTTGTAGCGTTTCGTTGGGACAGTCCCAGCCGTCATCGAGCGAGCCACCCAAGGCTGACACGAACATGCCCGGCATGTCAGGGCACGATATGTCGAACATGAAAGACATGTCGTCGGAGAACGAAAAGGACTCAAGCGGAAACGCTGCCATGCTGCACAGCATGGAAGGCCACATGGATATGGGCCCGCACATGAAGATGACGGAGCTGCGCCAGCCTAAGCCGGGCGATGCTGCGCAAGCGGAGCATATCGTTGAAGCGGCACGCAAAGTCGCGGAAAAATATCAGGACTACCACGTCGCGCTGGCCGAGGGCTTTCGGATCTTTCTGCCCAATGTTCCGCAGTCGATGTACCACTTCACCAACATGAATTGGGCAAGGGAAGCGCGAGTCAGCTTCAATCCGGAACATCCGACGTCATTGCTCTACGCGAAGCATGGTGAAGGTTACAAGCTGATCGGGGTGATGTACACCGCACCGAAGACCTTCACCGAGGATGATCTGGATGCTCGCATTCCGCTCAGCATCGGACAGTGGCATGAACATGTAAACCTGTGTGTCGCTCCCGCGGGGCAGAGGGCTCAGATGTTAGAGCCGCATTCGAAGTTCGGCCTGCGTGGCTCGATCAGCACGCAAGAAGCGTGTGATGCCGCTGGCGGAACCTTCCGTCCCGTGGTTTTCAACTGGATGGTCCATGTTTATCCGTTCGAAAAAGATCAGGCGAGCATCTGGTCTGTCGAGCGACAGCACGGCGACACGGATTAGGATCACCGGGTCGGCGATCTGGCTGACGCTACTTGCGCTTACGCTTCTTGGGTGGTTTCGGGCGCTCTTCTTCCAGGACGGCGAAGTTGATCTTTTTCTCTACTGGGTCGATGCGGTCTACTATCACCCGCAGGCGGTCGCCGATGCGGTAGATCTTGCGGGAGTGCTGTCCGATGATCTCGCGGGTATTTTCGTGGTAGGTGTAGCGGTCGTCGATGAGAGTGTTGAGCGGGACGAGTCCCTCGACGAAGAGGTCGGTGAGCTCGACGAAGAAACCGAATTTGGTGACGCTGGTGATGAGGCCGTCGAAGTCTTCTCCGATGCGTTCTTGCATGAACTTGACCTTCTTCCATTCCATGAGCTCGCGCTCGGCGTCGTCGGCACGGCGTTCGGATTGGCTGGACTCTTCGGAGATTTCGTGGAGTTCTTCGAGGGAGATCGGGCCCCCGAGCGGGGCATGGGATTCGCGGTGGGCGGAGTGATCGCGGCGTTTGGACCAGGGGCTCGGGACGTCGGACACCGGGACTGAAGCCCCTTCTTCCTTGTCGCCTGACGCGGCCCTGAAGGGCCGCTCTTCCACGGTCGTGGTTTGGATGCGGAAGTCTTCTTGGCTTGTGCTGATGGACTGAGTTAGCGGGCGAGGCGCCCGCTCCACGCTCTCATTCTGATTCACATTCTGCCTCTCACTTCGCAGAACTTCTTTCAGGATCCGGTGCACGATTAGGTCCGGGTATCTGCGGATGGGGCTGGTGAAATGCGTGTACGTGGGCGCGGCCAGCGCAAAGTGGCCAAGGTTCTCTTCTGAATATCTTGCCTGCTTCAACGATCGCAGCATCAGGTAGCTGAGGACTCGCTCTTCTGGCTTGCCCGCGATTTTTTCGGTTAGCTTCTGGTACATGCGCGGCGTGATGTGGACTTCTTTTGGAACCTCGATCTCGCGGACGCGCTTGCTGGTGCCGTAGGCGGCACGGCGGTCGGCTTTCATCTGCACGCGGTGGATCGGGAGCGCGCCTACGCCGAGCGAGTATCCGAAGGTAGCGGCGATGGTTTCGAAGTCGTAGACACGCTTCGCGTCGGGCTTCTCGTGGATGCGGTAGAGGCTGGCGATGCGGTGCGACTCGAGATGGTGTGCGACGGTTTCGTTCGCCGACAGCATGAACTCTTCGATCAGGCGATGGGCGATGTTGCGCTCGGAGCGTGCGATGGACTTCATCAGTCCGAATTCGTCGAACTCGATGACGGGTTCGGGGAGGTCGAAGTCGATCGATCCGCGGCGCTCGCGCTTGCGGTTGAGGATTTGCGCAAGGTCGCGCATGAGTTCAAAGTTCTCGACTAGCGGTGCATAGCGCTTCCGTTGGGCACCGTCGCCTTCGAGCACAGCGTTTACAGCTGTGTAGGTCATGCGCTCGGCGGAGCGGATTACGCCTTCGCAGAGTTCATAAGTGACGATCTCGCCGCGATGATCGATTTCCATGATGCACGACATGACCAGCCGGTCGAGGTGCGGACGAAGGCTGCAGATATCGGTGGAGAGTTCGATCGGCAGCATGGGCACAGCGCGGTCGGGGAAGTAAACGCTGGTGCCGCGCAGGCGGGCTTCCTGATCGAGGGCGCTTCCGGGTGTGACGTACTGGGCTACGTCGGCGATGTGAACCTGCAACTCGAAATTGTTGTTGGGCAGGATGCGGACCAGGACGGCGTCGTCGAAGTCGCGGGCAGTCTCGCCATCGATCGTCACGATGGGTTGGGAGCGAAAGTCGCGGCGGCGGTGCAGTTCGCGTGCCGAGATAGTGGCGGGGATCTGCTGGGCTTCCTCGAGCGTGGCTGCGGGGAAATGATGCGGGAGATGGAATTTGCGGATGATGATTTCGACATCGACGCCAAAGTCGTCTTCGCGGCCCAGGATCTCGATTACTTTCCCGCGCGGGCTTTGCGTGGCGCTCGGCCAGTCTGTGATTTCTACATCAACCACCACTCCTTCCAGGTTGGACCAGTCCGCGTGACGGGCAGCCTCTTCGCCAAGAACTCGATCTACCGATTTTTTTCTTCTCCTCTGTGCTTTTGCTGCTTCCGGCTTTTCAAAACCTTTTACCGCTGAGTTCGCGGGGACGTCCGCAGAGGTCGCTGAGGAATCCGGTTGCTCAAAACCTTCGGGAATCACGATTTCTTGGGTGATCTTGGTGTCGATCGGAACTACGTAGCTTCTGCGAGAGCCGTAGTGGAAGATTCCGACGACTGTGGGATGAGCACGGTTGATGGGGCGAACGATGCGTCCTTCGGCACGGCCGTCGGGGCGGATGTTCTTGATGTCGGCGAGGACCAGATCCCCGTGCATCGCAGTGCCGATCTGATGCGGCGGGATGAAGATGTCTCCGGCGAGTTTCGATTTCAGTTGGCCGAGCGACTTGGGATCGGGGATCACGAAGCCGAATCCGTCGCGGTGCACTGAGAGGCGTCCGGTGATGAGGTTCTTGTCGGCCGCGGCTTGTGGAAGCTGGAAGCAGTCGGAATCGATCGGGATGAGCTGGCCACTCTTGACGAGCTTCTGCAGATGGTCGTTCAGTTCGCGGCGCTCCTCGCCATGCAAGCCGAGTTCGCGGACGAGCTGCTTGTATCCGGCCTGGCGCTTGGACTGGCGGGCGATGTGTTTGAGGATGGCGCTGTCGGAGAGCATGAGCTTCGTGCTGCGAGCTTTGAGCTACGAGCTTTCGGCTGACAGCTATCAGCTTTCAGAATAACTCTTCGACGCTTTGGGCGTCCGGTCAAGCCGAACATCCTTCATGGATGAAGATGGAGTGGAAAGAAATGTTGTCATACTGGTGGCGCCCTTCTTTGGTGCCGGAGGACACTGGCAACTTTGCCCTCGGCGTTCGTGCAGACCGGAACTGCATAGGTCCTCCGGCCTGCAAAAGCGCAGGCCATCAGGATGACTGGCATTGAGGTGCTACACCTTGGGCAAGGCCGTATCTCCACGGCGCTGCGGATGCCGACCAGGGTTTGGCACTACCAGGTATCTCCACCTGAGGAGGGCGGCCAGGCTCTGAGAGCTTGCCGAATCATGGCGATCTGGCCGGTGTGATAGCTGTTGTGGGCGACCATCTGCGTGATGACGGCCTCAAGAGTACCAGCTACGTTTTTGTCGCCTTCGTGTGCGGATTCGATTGGACGATTGAGCTCGTCAGGCGGCGACTGCGCCAGTCCGGTGAATTCGGCGATGCACCAAGCCATATCTCGGCGGAAACGATCCCACAGCTTTGCATCGATCGCCGCATCCGCCGGCGGGAAACTCTCGGCAGAGTGTTGCGGATACTGCGGACGCTCGCCGCGAATGCGGCGCAGTTCGTAGCTCATCCAGTAATTCATGTGGAAGACGAGTTGACCGATGCTGTGGGGAAATCCGGAGACCTGTTTCGCGGCAAGTTCAGCGGAGAGGTCTTCGATGCACGCGATCGGATCGATGTGCGCGCCTTTGCCGTAGAGGAGTTCGACTAAGACTTGGGACATTTGCGTTCGAAGCGCTTTCAATATCGGAGTTCATTTATACACCGAATTGATTGAATCCGAGGGTGCGCTTTGTGGCAGCAATAATGGCTATGAGCGTCGCCGGGATTAAAACAAGATCGCACCCGGAGATTCAGGCGCCGAATTGGCGGAGGTGATGATCGGCGTGCAGGTAGCCGAGGCGCATCCATTCTTTGTCGGACATGTGGCCAAGGTAGGGATGATCCGGCCAACGAAAATCTCGTGGGGCGCTGGTGAAACGGTCGAGGAGGTCTCTCAACTCCCCCACATCGCTGTCAAAGTCGCTCAACAGCGTGCCTTTTGACTGCTGATCGATCTCCCGAAGTGTCTTGAAACCCTTCGGCCATGGGATCGGCACCCACAGGCAGCCCCACTTCAGGAGTTTGCTTGGATAGGGAAAACCCGGCGGTGCAACAACGATCAGTCCCAGGTAGAGTTTGTATCCGTCACACAGGTGGCGAATCATCTGGTGCGCGGTCATTTTGCCCCAGCGACGTGGGGTGGACGGGTGAACGTTGTGCAGGCGCGAGAGGATACGATTTTTGTCGATCGGATTGTGCAAGGTCCGCATAGTTCGGCGTCAACGAGAACTGCGATAGTTTAGCCGTGTACGGAGTGTCTTTCTTTCAAATCTCCGCGGTGGAAGTCGTGGTCTGTGATGGCTCAGGCGACCATACGCTCGCTTCGCGAGCGGCGCGGACGAATGCGTCCGCCCCTACACAAGCTCACGCAGGAGTGAAATACTTTTCTTCGAGGATGCGGCGGTGGTGGACCTCATGGCCTGCGATGGTGTAGGCGATCGCACGGACGCTGACTTCGTTTTTGTTGGCGATACCGCGGCGCGTCCAAGCTGGCTCGTCAAGATTTCGCAGGAGCGTCAACGTCGCGCGGCGAACGGCGATATAGTCTTCAATCAGTTCCGCCAGAGGACGATTGGCGAAGGGTGCGTTGCGGATGTAGTCGTCTTGTTCGAATCCTTCAATAGGGGTGCGATCGCCACGGCTGATCCGCAGGGCGCGATAGGCGAAGATGCGTTCGGTATCGCAGACGTGCCCGAGAACTTCCTTGGCTGACCATTTGTGGGGAGCGTAGCGGAAGTCCGCCTCGGAATCATCGTGTCCCGAGAGAAGGAGCATCATCTGGCGGCGCTGGGTATCGAGTGTGCCCAGGATGTCGTTGCCGGGCGCGAGCGAGATGTAACGATCATAGTAGGGAGCGTATTCACCGGGTTCAGGGCGAGCAATGGCAGAGACAACGGCTGGTTCGGACATAAGCGACTCCAGGATGATTTGGATGCAACCTGACATAGGAAAATCCAGACATGGGATTTGAACATCGGGGCCCGGAGCGTGGCGTCCTTAAGGACTCGCGCTCGTTGTTGAACCTTCATCCGGCATGTGCCGGGCTTTCATGTGCCGTCGATTCGCGACTGGTATTGGAGACGAAAAGACTTTTTCCCACGGCTTGCGCCGTGGGCTGCATTCTTTCGCCGCTTCGCGGCTCTTGCCGAGTCACTTCAGCACTTCGAGCAGACAATAATGCATACGGAAGAGCTAGCGCTGAGCTCCACCGCATCTCACATTTTTGTCTTCCAGCGATACTGATTTAGACTTCCCGAACTGAACTTGGTTTCGATAAATCTTCTCCTGTCAGAATAACCCGGCGGAACTGTGAAAGGACACGGTGTAAAGAAAATTCCGGGAAACGTTACATGATGTTCGGAAGAAAAATCTCCCTCGCCGCGCGATGGCAGAGGGGCGGGAAGCCACCAGACCGTTGGCTGGTAGGTTACTTCCGATTGAAAATAAAGGGATTTCCACAGGGCTCAAAATGAGACTGAGGAGTACAATCGCGTTTGGTCATGAAAGTGCGGCCAAAAAACTCCTAATCCCAACAAAGGAAAGGACCCTGTTACCCCATGTGGAAGCCGACAAATCAGCCTCAGACCCCGGCGCGGCCTGCTGAGCCGGAGTGCCCAACTACGTCTACCCCCAGTGCACCTGTCATGGCGAGCGAACCACCCGCTGCGCCCCGGCCGGTGACGACCACCACTGCGGACCAGGCGACCATCGGCAAGTCGCTCGTGATCAAGGGCGAGGTGACCGGTTCCGAATCGCTTTATATTGACGGCCGCGTGGAAGGGTCCATTAATCTTTCCGGCAATCGTGTGACCGTGGGCCGCAACGGCGTCGTCGCGGCGAACATCAATGCCCGGGAGATCGTTGTGCTTGGCAAGGTGCGCGGTAACCTGACCGCGAGCGACCGGGTGGACATCCGCAGCGATGGTTCTTTGACCGGCGACGTGATCGCGGCGCGCATCTCGATTGAAGACGGCGCGTTCTTCAAAGGCGGCATCGATATTCGCAAGGGCGGCCAGCCGCAATCGCAGGCGAAGGCCAACGGCGAAGACAAATCGGTGCCAGCGAGCGAGCCGGCAGCGGTTGGCGCGCGGGCGTAAGTTCGCAACAGATTTTGCCGAATTTCAGAAGCGGGCATCCGTGAGGGTGCCCGTTTTGCTATTTGGGGTCTGATCAGACGCGTCGTCAATGAGCGCTATCGCCGGGTCTTTGCCAAGAACGAGTCAGATCAAGAAACCGACCGCAGAATCTTAGGCCGTGTTTTGCTCAAACGCAGCCGCGTGAACGCCTTACCACATTGCCAATCATCTGCGCATTGCTAATGGCTTCAGTTCGCTCTTTTCGTAAAGTGGAAATTCAGAATACGGCCGGCGTTCAATACAAATCCCGCGACGTGCCCGTTCGCATCCCGCACAAAGCGCACGGTGCCAATCTGCCCAGTAAAAACGTCCCGCACTGCTGGTCGCAGGTTCTCGGCCTCGTGTTTTAGTCGGACCAGACTCAACTTGTCGCCGTCCAGGACAATCCTATACACCGGATCAATCTCCTCGCTTACGTATGCGCCCGGGTAGTCATGGAGCTCGGCTGCAGTCGGACTAGACGCTTCTGTGGCGTCGTAGACCAGTGGCTTGCCACCACCAAAGCTCTGCTCCATTCTCCTAGGCTTATCTTGGCCGTTCGCAACAAAATGTATCTCCACTTCATCACCCCACGGCTTGTCTGCGATATGAAACCGTGACTCCGCGAACGGCTTCAACACCAACGGTTCATCCCCATCGATTATCAGCTGGCCTTCCTTCACATAGATCCTGTCGTACGCGTCGTCCGCGCGATTCCAATACAGCCCGGTGAATGCCGACATTTGCTCCGACGTGAGGGCCACGGTCGTCCCAGTTGTGCTTCTTGCTGCTGGCTCTTTCGACGGTGTTGCCGCCTCCGCCGCCTTGAACTCTTTCGCCAAGACGATGTCTGCGACTTGACCCGCGAGCCCGCTTGGATCGGCCTCCGCTGAGTTACAAAGCACAGCCACTGAAAAATGCTGCTCGGGATATCGGATCATGTCTGACCGGTATCCTGCATCTGCGCCGCCATGACCGATTGTCGGCAGGCCCTTGTCCTTATCAATGACCAGCCCAAACGCATAGTCCAATTGCTCGCCATTGTTCAGCTTGCCGCGCTGCAGCATCTGCTGCACAAATGCCGCCCCGCCGACTTTCGGTTGGTAAAAATTCTCGTCCCACCGTTGCAGGTCCTCCACCGTCGTATGTAGGCTGGTCGCACCTACGGTATCGAAGTTCGTGATGCTGATCTCAAACGGTTTCCCGGTCTCTTGCGCATATCCGACTGCGTTGTGTTTGATAACCTCCGCGTGATCGTCGCGAAAATGCGTGCGCGTCATTCCCAGCGGCTCAAAAATATTCTTGGTCGTGAACTCGCGCAATGACATCCCGCTCACCCGCTTCACGATCAGCCCCAGCAATGTGTAACCTGTGTTGCTGTACAGGTGGCGCTCGCCCGGCTTGAAGTTCAGTTCCTTTTGCCGGGTCAGCAGGGACATTACGTCCTCGTTCGTAATCAAGTCTTGTGAATACCTCCACCCCGCCAGCTCCAGTAAAGCCCACTGATCCCGCAGCCCGCTGGTGTGGTGCACCAGATTCCGTATCGTGATCTTCTGCCCGAAATCCGGTAGCTCAGGAATGTACTTCCGCACATCGTCATCTAGTGACAGTTTCCCCTGCTGTGCCAGCAGCACAACCGCAGCCGCGGTAAACTGCTTCGACATCGACGCGACATGAAACACCGTCCCGGGCGTGATGTGCACGTCCTCGTTTAGGTCCTCGATGCCATACCCGCGCTTATAAACAATCTGTCCGCCCCGATAGACACCCAGCGCACAGCCGGGAGAATCCGCTCGGTTCCACTTCGCAAAAACCCCATCCACCCGCTTTGCCACATCCGGGGTAATCTTCTGCGCCTCTCCCCCGCGCGCCGCTGCCAGGCTCAACCCGGCTACGACCACCCATTGCGCCAATCTCATGAGAAATCTCCCGAGGTAAACACAACTCGACGCCGTAGGCTATCACTTTCCCGGAGGGTTCACCGTGTTTCTTACCTTATCCGCATCAGTGAGTGGCCATAAGGGTTCTACCAAGTTTTCGCGATGGTTGCCTTCAAGTCTCATTGCGCTCATTTTGAGCACACAAAGTCGTGACGCTATGTTTCGACGAACATGCAGTCACCGTAGGAATAGAAGCGGTAGCGCTCTGCAACGGCGTGGCGGTACGCATTCAGCACATTTTCTTTCCCGCCGAGGCTGCAGACGAGCATCAGCAGCGTGGATTGCGGTAGATGGAAGTTGGTCAGCAGAGCGCTGACAACCTTGAAGTTGTATCCGGGATAGATGAACAGGGTGGCTTCTGCCGAGCCCGCGCAGACTTCACCATTTCCTTGCTGGGCGGCGTATTCCAAGGTGCGTACGGGCGTCGTTCCGACCGCAACCACGCGGCGCTTTTCTTTCAGCGCCCGTGCGATCTTTTCTGCGGCTTCCGCAGAGATGGAATATGGTTCCGAATGCAGTTTGTGATCTTCGACTTTGTCTACCCGGACAGGCTGGAAAGTACCAAGCCCGACATGCAAGGTGATTTCCGCGGTCTCGATCTTGCGTTCCCGGAGTTTCTCGAGTATTTCAGGTGTGAAGTGCAGACCGGCAGTCGGGGCGGCAACGGATCCGCGTTCGCGGGCATAGACGGTCTGGTAGCGATCGCGATCGGAAGATGAGTCTTCACGGGCGATGTACGGTGGCAGGGGGATGTGGCCGATGACTTCGATGTCCCCAAAGAAATCCTCGGTCGGAGCGAAACGGATGTGGCGCTCGCCGAATTCTCCACGGGCGATGACCTCTGCCTGAAGCTCGTCGTGATCCCCGAAAAACAGATGCTCGCCAACCGAGATCTTCCGTCCGGGACGGACCAGGCACTCCCACTCGTTGGGATCGGTTTGCAGTTGGCGAGTCAGGAGGACTTCGATGCGTCCGCGAAGAAAGTCGCGCGCCGCCGGATTCTGCGGGCTGAGCACTTGAGACTTAAGACCTCCGCGGCGACCATAGAGGCGTGCGGGAAACACCCGGGTATTGTTGAAGACGACGAGGTCACTGGGACGGAGAAGGTTGGGGAAGTCGCGGAATTGAAGGTCCTGGAGCATGCCGCTTGTGGGAGAAAGGTAGAGAAGGCGCGATGCCGCGCGGTCGGGCAGAGGCTGCTGGGCGATTAATTCTTCCGGCAGATCGTAATGAAAATCGGAGACCAGCACCCTGCCGCGATTATAGCTTTCGAGCAGCTGTTGTCCTTTGCAGGAAGAAGTTCTTCACTGCGAAAAATGACAGCCGTACGATGCGAAACGCTGGATTACTATCTCAGTGTTCGGCACAATTGACGCGGGTTTTGGGCGCGATTTCCAGCATCGATTTTAGCTAAATTTTGGATTGTTTCGGGCTCAGTGGTGCTGTTACTATGCGGGTGAAGTCGGTGCGGCCCGCTGTTACTGTCTCCCCCTGAAGGTACCCATGCCTACGGAACGCAAGCACAGGGAAGAAATCGTCCGATACGGGAAGATGCTGCACGAACGTGGGTTCGTGGCGGCGATGGACGGGAATCTCTCGGTGCGACTCAAAAGCGACCGGATCTTGGTAACGCCGACCTTGCTGAGCAAGGGCGCGATGAAGGCGGCGGACATGGTCATCGTCAACCTGGACGGCGTGCGCGTTTCAGGCCACCGGAACGTGACCAGCGAGGTCGGGATGCACCTGCTGATTTACCGCATGCGACCCGACGTTAAGGCGATTGTGCATGCGCATCCGCCGACGGCTACTGGATTTGCGGCGGCTGGGATTGCCCTGACTGAACCTCTGGTCTGCGAAGTGGTGATGGGGCTGGGCTGCATCCCTCTGGCACGGTATGGAACCCCCGGAACGTCGGAACTGGCCCAGACTTTGGAGCCTTACGTTCCCGACTACGACGCGATCCTGATGTCGAATCACGGCGTGGTTGCCTACGGCGACACGCTTGAGCACGCCTACATGAAGATGGAAACGGTCGAACATTTCGCGCAGATTGCTTTGGTCACGCATTTACTCGGACGGCAGCAGCCGCTGAAGCAAGTTGAGATCGATAAGCTGCTGAACGCACGCACTAAGTATTTCGGGGCAAAAATCGCCGCGACCATGCCCATACCGAGAGCACCTCAGAAAGTCAGCTAGATCCCTGTCTCGATGTCTGAGCGATGGTTTGCCGAAGAAAAACGAACTACCTCAGGGCTAAAGCACACATCTACGGTGAGCACCAAGGCGCGCCTGAACACCGTGCCCTTCCCGACTAGTGTTCTTACCGTTTTCTGCTTGACCTTGGATTCGACCCGGTTTCGGCTGACGAACTGCCTTGTTTCCGCCCCAGCGGGCCGTACGCTTCGACGGCGCTGAGAGCAGGCAGCATCCGCGCTGCACAAAATCCTCGCTCCCGGAGTTCGACCGTGGATGCATAGGCCTTACTCGTTGCTCGTCTTCGCCGCGCTTGCTGTTGTGGCATCGGCGGTGGCACCGTAACGAGTGAGGTGTGGGGAAAATGGGGTAAGTTCGAGCGGCAGCTTACCGCGTCCTGAAGTAATGACCGCCGGCTTTGTTTTTATTAGTTCGGCGTGGTCATCCCAAGCGTTGATCTTGACTCGACCGCCGAGCGGCAACGCGGCGATCTGGTCCAGCCTGTTTTGATCGAGGGCAGGCGCAGAATTCATGATTGCAACCATGCGTGTCAGTCTCCCCTTCCTGTCGACGAAGCCATCCCCCAGGTGAGGAGTACACAGAGCCGCGAGTACGGGACCGAGCTCCGCGACTTGGCGCAGGAACAGCCCTGCCGTGACCAGGTTCCGCTCGTAAGGAGAGTTTTTCAGCAGGTCGATCGCCTTCTTGTCAGCATCGGCCTCCTCGTCAGGAGTGTGTCGAAAGCCTAAGTTTTGGTACGTGGATTCGTCGGAGAACAGCAGCCGGTCGCTAAATGCAAACTTACTGCCTTGATTGTGCCCAAGCACAATGTGAGCAAGTTCATGTGCAAGGACAGCAGCCAAGCTGGCTTCGTCCGGCAGTACATCAACTAAACCCCGGCTCAGGATAATCGTATGCCCCACACTGAAGGTCTCGAGCGGTGACGTGAGCATTACGCGTACATGTACCGGTTGCTGCAAGTCGAGGCTGTTGGTGACCATCAGGTTGTTGATGACAGTCTCCAGCACTTTATCCAGCTCACCTTCTGGAGCGAGCAGGCCGGCATTCTGCAGCCGCTCTGTGACGTTGTCCGCGGCTTGCTGCATCCATTGGCGTTGCGCCTCGAGCGGAGAAGGATCTTGGGCCACCGGACTGTGGTCTTTCACCATTGAATCCATTGGATCCACCAGGATCTCGGTGAACTCGCTGTCTTTGCCGTGTGGCCGGAGATCATAGCCCCAGAGACGCGTCTGCGCCTTGAACGCTAACTCGCTTTTCGAGCGGTCGCTGGAGTCGCCTTCTTCGCTGTAGACATAGGTAGGGACCCAGTAACCCGGCACAACGTTCAGCCGCCAGCTATCCATATGGAAGAAGTAGGCGTTGCGCGGCTGCGGCTCGTAGATTCCGTTAAGGCGCACGATGTTGTAGTCCTGGTCTTCGACCCATATGCGGCCGTGGAATCGAGTAGTACCCATACCCTTCCTCGGGATGACATCAAAGACGAAGCAACGTACATCCCCCAGGAATTCGCGGTGCGCGAACTTGAACTGGTAGGTCTCGCGATTGAAGTCGTGAACATCAGCGAAGATCATCCAGGAAAAACCGAGGGGGTTGTACCTGATGGTGTAGAGCCTGGTGAATCCGCCCAACAGAATCCTCTGGAAACCGCCCTTTCTGGGGAGATAGTCGCGACGGTCCATGGTTTCGCCAAAGTCCATTCTTCCCAAGAAATAGTGATCTCGAATCGGAACCGGACCAGCTTCCGGGTCGAACCTCAGATCCTGCAAATAGGTTTCGATCAGAGGCGTACGCGTCTTCAGCATGTGCATGAGAGCGCGTTCCCGCGCGACAGCGCGGTCCACAACCTCATTCATTGTGAGAGGCGGGGTAGTGACCGCCGTAGTCTGCGCGGCGCATGATACCCAGGCGAGGAAGACTCCAGCGATTGTTACAGCGGATGAAGCAAAACGGGGGGAAAAGACATGCACGGCAACACCTCTACGAAGCGGCCGCCGACACTAATGTCTCGCATTTTTGCCAGTACCATAACTGTCCGTTTTGACAGGGGTGGTCGGGTGGGCGGGAACGAAGCGACTCGCCAAGTTGCCAATGACACCCTGATGGTAGCGAGTCGTATTTCGAACGGCGAGGACACCTTTGTTCTGTGAGTTGTACCGAGCCGGACCTTTCACTCTCCGCCGATACGGAAACGCATGCCAGCGCGAAAATTAATCGGAAGAGAAGGATATCCGACGACCTCGTTGTACCGGCGGTCGAGGGCGTTCTCCAGGTCGAGATAAGTCGTCACGCGGGAGGTAACAGCGTACCATCCGCCGAGATCGGCGCGTACGTAGCCCGCGGCGTGGTCAATGCCGAGGCCGAGGAAGTCGGAGTCGCTGCGGCGTCCGACGAAGCTGGTGCCGAGATTACTCCCCCATCGGCTCCCCAGGTAGGACAGCAAGACGGTGGCGGAATGTTTGGGACGGCGCAGGAGCGGCTGGCCAGGATTGTAAGTAGGATCGATGGGAGCTGGATTGTCGAGATACTGCGACGACGTATAGGTGTACGCAGCATCGAGCAGCACTCGCGAGCGGAGTTTGGCGCGAAGATCGAGTTCGGCGCCTTGCGCGAACGCTTTGTTGACGTTCACGTACTCTCCCACGAATGTCACCGGATTCACGGTCACATAGTTGACTTGATCGTGGAAGAGATTGTTGAAGTAGGTGGCGTTGAATTCAAACATCCCGCCGAAAAAGAGCTGCTGCAGGCCCGCTTCGTAGGATGTCGCCCGTTCCGGTTTCAGGTTCAAATTCGGCAGCGTATAAGGAGGGCCGGCGAACGTCTCCTCGAGTCGCGGCTCCTTGAATCCCGTCGCATATGAAAAACGAAGTCGCGTTCCAGAGAAAGTTTCATTTCCACGGAGCGCCTGCCACGCGACAGCGACGCGCGGCACTCCGGTATCGCCAAATGCGCTGTTGTGGATGAAGCGTCCACCGGCAATGACGTTCAGCCTTTTCCAATTGATTTGCTGCTGGAGGTAAGCATCGTTGTTCAGGCGTTGGCCATGGGTTTGCGCGCCATAGTCAACGTTGCCGACAAATCCGTTTTCATTGTCGACGCGGTAGCCAAACGTGGTGTGTGCCCAGGCTCGCTCGGAGTAGTCTCCCTGATATTCGAAACCTACACGGTTGATATGGTCGATCTCGTTCGACGGAAAATCGAAGATGCGCGCCGTGTCGCCGTTCACATTAAGTTCGTAATAGCGATAGTTGTAGTCGAAGACAGTGAGACGATGCTGCCATCCGTTGGGAGAACTGATCGCGAGTTCAGCGCTGCCAAGCAGATCATTCAGCTGCGACCAGTCGCTAGGATCGGGCGGCTGAAGCGGAGTTCCATTGAAGTCCCACTCACCGGGCACGCCCTCGTGGGTATTGGAGTGGCGAACGCGGACGCGAAGAATCGCGTTATTACTGAGGGCAGCACCGACATTTGCGCCTTGCAGCGAATCGGAGTAGGCGCTATTGAGATAGGAGCCCTGTGTGTTGAACTGGCTGCCGAAGAGATTGTAGTCGAAACGGCCACGTGCACCGGCAAGCGAGGCGTAGCCATGGGCCGTGCTGAAGTTGCCTCCATCGGCACCGAATCTGAGTTCTGGAACTCGCGTGTTGCCTGTGCGCGTCCAAACTTGGATGACGCTGGTCATGGCATCGGAACCGTAGAGCGTGCTTTGTGCGCCCCGAACGAACTCCATGCGGTCAGCCTGATCCAGAGGCAGGGTACCGAAGTTGAAAGTGCCGCCGGGCTCGTTGACGGTGACGCCATCAACAATGACCTTGTTGTAGCGGGATTCGCCACCTCGGACGAAGAGAGAGGTGAGGCCGCCGCGTTGCCCAGCAGCATTTACGACGGCGCCGGGAAGAAAGCGAACTGTATCGGCTGCGGCGGTTGGCTGCATGGTGACCAATTGAGATCCGTTCAGTGTGTCGATATCGGCTCCGGCCGCTTCGCCGGGAACCGGTGTCCGCGTACCGCTCACCACGATCGTCTCGGCTGCCGTCGCCAGGCGAAGACTCACCGTGAGTTCATTCGACTCGACGCCCACTGTCTCAGAGGCGAAGCCAGGCGCTAGAACTTTGACTTGATAAGAACTACCCGTGGCTCGTTGGAAAACCGCAAAGCCTTCGGCAGAAGTAGTCTGCGTTGAAACAATCTTGTTCCGATCTGCAAGAAGTTGCACCTGCGCTCCGGCAACGGGGGCGCCGTGAGGATCCAGGATTTTGACGGTGAGATCGGCGGCCAGCGCCGGCAGGGACATAAGAACAACCAAAGCGATAAAGAAAATGCGCATTCCATCCTCCTTTTCACGCGAAAGGGGTTACGGTGGACGGATCGCGCCGGTCTCCTGGCTCGCGAGTGAGGATGGCAGGCATCCGAAGTGGCCCCAAGCCTTCCCGGGAATTCCCAGTGGCCGAGGGCGGTGTCCTCGCTTACAGTTGCGCGGCAGCGCGGGATTTGCACCCGCTTCCCTGTCTTCGCCGAGCGGCAAAGACGCGCGTTCCGAAGGATTACAAAGAGCGAAACGAACTGAACGAGAGTAAAGGGGCCGGCCCGGGGAAGTCAAATCGAGCGAATGTTGGCTCAGCGTCGCCTCGAATTTAATGCGGTTCGGGAGATTCTTGGCGATCTCAGCGAGCCTCTCGGCGAACTCAGTAGAAAGCCTTTAGTCGCAGAGGACGCCAAGGTTGCGCCGAGTTCGCCGAGAACTGCACAACCGATGCTGCTTGAACGTTGCAAAGTCTTGCAACTTATCTGCGGAATTTTCCGATGATGTAGAGGAGCACGGTAAGCACAATGCTTAAAAGAATGGAGGTTGCCAGCGGAAAATAAAATGTGGTGTTCTTGCCGCGGTAGAGGATGTCGCCGGGGAGGCGGCCCAACGGCAGGTTGGTGCGGCCAAGAAGGGTAAGCAGCACTCCGGCGACAACCAGCACAATGCCGAGAACGATCAGGAGCTTGCCTAGTTCAGACATAAAGTTTCCGGTTTTGCTGCTCGGTTTTGAGTTGGATAGGAGACCGAAATATGGGACAATGTCGCGGTCGAGTCATAGCAGTAATCCCCCAGTCCCCCAATTCATTCTAATCGCCGTCTGAGTATCGAGCCCTGGAGGGGTGTGCGCTTCATGTCCCGCAAACCGGCCCTTGTTCTGTTTTTCTGTCTCTTGAGTCGTTCCTCGTTGGTGTTGGTGGCAGCGCTGATCGCACTGACTTCTTCGGTGCTTGGTCAGGACGTACTCACTTATCACAACAATAACGCGCGCAACGGTCTCAATTCGGGAGAAACCCAGCTCACGCTGAACAACGTAAACTACACAAGCTTCGGCTTGCAGTTCGTAATACCCGTCGATGGGTTGGTCGATGCTGAACCTCTCTATCTTTCTTCACTCACCGTTGGTGGAACCGCTCATAACGTCCTGATCGTTGCGACTGAACACGATAGCGTATATGCCTTTGACGCTGATACTGGGGCAACACTGTGGCATGTCACAACGCTGAAGCCGGGCGAAACGACCTCTGATGATCGCGGATGTTCGCAGGTAGAGCCGGAGATTGGTATCACATCGACACCGGTGATCTATCGTCCGTCCACGGGAGTGCCCGTCATCTACCTCGTGGCGATGTCGAAAGATTCGTCAGGACATTATCACCAGAGACTACACGCCCTCAGTGCGATCACGGGTGGAGAGCTACTGAATGGTCCAGTCGAGATTACCGGCAAGTACCCAGGGACCGGTGACGACAGCAGGAATGGATATGTATTTTTCGATCCGGCACAGTACAAGGAGCGTGCCGGCCTGCTGAGGATCGGCGGGACGATTTATCTGACATGGGCGTCGCACTGCGATTATCGGCCTTACACGGGTTGGATCATGAGGTACAGCGCGACGACTCTGAAGCAGACGGGGGTGCTGAACCTGACGCCGAATGGGAACGAAGGGGCGGTTTGGGGATCGGGAGCCGGCATGGCTGCGGACACCAGTGGCAACATTTTTTTGCTGGACGCAAACGGCGTATTCGATACCACGTTGAACTCCACTGGCTTCCCTGCTGAAGGAGATTATGGCAACGCTTTTCTGCGAATCTCCACCACCGGCGGGCTTGCCGTGGCGGACTATTTTGAGATGTATAACCAGGCAATCGAGAACCTCACAGACACCGATCTGGGATCTGGTGGAGCGGTGTTGGTGAATATCAACGATTCCAACGGCAATCTGAAGCAACTGGCCGTGGGTGCCGGAAAAGATTCGAACCTGTATGTGGTCGACCGAAACAATATGGGAAAGTTCAACTCGGACCACAACGATCTGTACCAGGAACTTCCGGGAGCGCTGCCCGGTGGAATGTGGTCGATGCCGGCAGCGTGGAACGGGAATGTCTACTTCGGCCCGGTTGATGGTCCGATTCTCGACTATCAGTTCCAGGATGCAAAACTGCTGAGTTCGCCGGTTGCCAAGACCAAGATGAGATTCCCGTATCCAGGTGCCACTCCCAGCATCAGCACTAATGGCGGCAAGGATGCGATTTTGTGGGCGACGACGTATACGAATCCGGCAATCCTGTTCGCATTTAATGCGCGAACGCTGGAGATGCTTTACAACTCGATCCAGGCACCGCAGGGACGCGATCATTTCGGCAAGGGCAACAAATTCATCACGCCGATCATCAGCCACGGCAAGGTTTATGTCGGCACGGTCAATGGTGTAGGGGTTTTCGGGCTGCTTTCGCAACAGGCGGCAGGCGCCAATATTGGCGCTTCAGGAACGCGATAGAGCGCAAGGCGACTCCGGAATTTCGCAGAGCGGAAATTCGAGGGGATCACTTTACAATGAAAAGTACTTGACAGAAGAAGCAGAAGGCGGTTAATCTCTGGGCATGTTCGACACGCAGCCGCATCGAATCCGGCGCTTTCATCGGTCGAAACGTCCTTCTGCGACGAGCGGGATTACGCCCAACCTTGCCGAGGATCTGCGTTACATTCGCGACACGATGGAGCGCTCAGCAGCCTTTACGGCGGTATCGGGCTGGGGCCAAGTCGTGCTGGGATGTACGGCCATCGCAGCGGCGTTATTGGCCGCCCGACAGACTTCGTCTTTTGCCTGGCTGCGTGTTTGGCTTGCCGAAGGTTTGATGGCGGTTGCAATCGGCTTGCTCGCCTGTACCTGGAAGGCGAACCGCCGGGGATTGCCGCTGTTTTCCGGGCCGGCGCGTAAAGTTGCTCTTGGCCTCGCGCCTCCGCTGGTCGCGGGTGCGTTCCTTACATTTTTGTTGTTCCGCGCAGGTCTCGAAATTGCGCTGCCAGCAACATGGTTGCTCCTGTATGGTGCGGGAATTATGACCGGAGGCGCATTCTCCGTTCCGATCGTGCCGGTGATGGGATTGTGCTTCATGTTGTTGGGAGGATTTGCAGTTCTGGGTCCGGCGGCGTGGGGAAACTGGTTTCTGGCTGCGGGATTTGGAGGATTGCACATTGTGTTTGGATTTCTGATCGCGAGGAGGCACGGTGGCTAGAGCGCTTCCCTCGCATCGCAAGCCGGACAAGCACGATCCGCCCACTCGCGAAAAGGCACAGCAACATGCGCCTGCCCACGCGCCCGAACTTCCGGAACTCGACCGACTCATTCACGAGCGGATGCGTTTGGGGATTGTGAGCGCCCTCGCGACCAACGATTCGCTGAGCTTTAACGATCTGAAGCGCGTGCTGAAGACGACGGACGGCAACCTGAGCGTTCATGCCCGCAAGCTGGAGGAAGCGGACTACATTTCGTGCGTGAAGTTTTTCGAGGGACGTGTGCCACGAACCGAATACAGGCTGACCGCGAAGGGGCGGGCTGCGCTGGCGGAGTATCTCGATCAGATGGAAGAATGGATCCGGGTAACGCGGGAGTCGTAAGCTTTTTTTTGGCCAATCACACTTTGCTATACAAAGTACATTACTGAGGTTGATTTGATGAACGAAGCGCATCCCAGCGGCAATGGAAAGCGAGTGGACTTGAAGGATGCCGCAAACTTTTGGGAACGGCAGCGCCTTTGGTACAACGCAGTGCTGTTGCTCATTGTGGTCCTGTGGGTGGTGTTCACTTGGCCGCACTTTCGCCCAGCAATGAATCTCATCGCGTTGGGCAAGATGACGGTGCTCGCGGTGCTCGCCAACCTCTGTTACTGCGCAGGATATGCGATGGAAGGCTTCATTCAGCCACTCGTGGAACAAAAGTATTGGCGACGGCTGCGTTTTGTTGTGTGGACGGTCGGGATGCTGCTGGCGATCCTGCTGGCGAATTATTGGATCGCAGATGAGATTTATCCCGACGTGAATCCGGATACGGCCGCAATCGTCGGGGTTAAAGGCGTGACAGGGAGCGTTACGATGGCAAGCAACATGAATTTTCCGGCACCACTGGCAGTAGTCGGTTTTCTGGGGACGTGTGTTGGATTGGTTCTTGCGTTGGCAGCCTTAATCATCTTCTGGCTCGCACGCAAACGGAGATTCGCACGATACGCCGCCGTTGCGAGCGGAGCCGGCTTGGCGATCTATTTCGGGTTGCTCATCGGATTCTCGCTGGGGAGTCACCCGAACATTTTGTCGCGCGGGCAGGAGAAGCACTTCTGCGAAATCGACTGTCACTTGGCCTACTCCGTGGTAGACGTGAAGACGCACGCCGACGGTGTATCGAATGATTACGTGGTCACACTTCGGACGCGCTTCGATGAGACAACAACATCGCCGCATCGCCCGAAGGGTGCGCCCCTGACGCCGTCTCCGCGTGAGGTGCGGCTAATCGATAGCACCGGGCGCGAGTACTTGCCGGTATCAAGTTCGGGAACGTCATTGATGACGCCGCTCAGACCTGCAGAGTCGTATATGACGCAATTGGAGTTTAGCGTTCCGAAAGATGCGACTGGCTTACGGCTGCTGCTGAATACGACTCCGGCGTGGCCGGATCATCTGGTGATCGGGGACGAAAATAGCTGGGGACATGAGAAGACTTATTTTGCGCTGTGAGCGGCGCTCCTGCGGCTGGACCTTAACTATGGTCTGGCCGTGGCTTTTCTGATCGTTTCATTTCTGAAATTATTCTTCTTCAATCCTTCATCGTTAAGAAGCTCAAGGCGCCTGCTCATCATTCGTGCAGGCTAGTTTTTCTGCCCAACCAGGACTTTCAGTATCTCTTTGGCTAGTTCGCCTGCATCAATGTCTTCCATATTGGTGAGCACGACCACTCCGACGCGGGAATCGGGGGCAATCAGGAAATCGGTGCTGGTGCCTTGCTGGCCGCCGCTGTGACCAACGAACCGTATACCATCTTTCTCGGTCCAGCCCCAGCCTAGGCCGTAGGTGTCTTCTGAGCCGTCGGAGGGTTTCAGCGGTGTCCACATCAGGTCGCGAGTCGACCGCTTGATCAGCTTGTCCTTCAGGACTGCAACTTCGAAGCGTGCCATATCCCCGGCGGATGAAAGCCATCCGCCTCCTGGAATTTTGTAGCTCGAGTCGAGGAAGTCGGCGTTCTCGACTGTGCCGTCTTTTGTCTTCTGATAGAAGCGGGTTCGGTAGGGGATGATCGCAAAGTGATTGTCGGGTTGGGTGTGCTCCATGCCGGCCGGTAGCACGACGTTCTGGCGCATGTAGTCGGTGTACTTCGCACCCGAAGCTCCCTCCATTACGCAGCCCACCAGCGTGTAGCCCTGCGTCGAGTAGTGAAAGTGAGTACCCGGTTCGGCAACCAGCGGATCATTCTTGAAGAAGTCGAGTCCCGCTTGGATCGGGTTGTCGAAGTGCTTGGTGTTGCCGCCTTCGATGTCTTCCTGGATTTCCGTCTTGTAGTGACGGATGCCGCCGAGATGTCCGAGCACCTCGCGTGTGGTGATCGGCTTCTGTTTCTCTGGAAACGTGGGGCAATACTTTTGAACCGGAGCGTCGAGGTCGAGCTTTCCTTGTTGGTAAAGCTGCAGAGTTCCAACAGCGGTCAACGGCTTTGAGATGGAGCCGAGGCGGTAGAGGGTGTGCTCGCTGGCCGGAACATTGTTCTCGAGATCCTCGAAGCCGAAGCCTGAGGCCCACTCGTATTCTCCGTTTTCAACGACTGCAACGGAGACACCAGGAACGTGCGTAGAGGCCATGAATTTCGAAACCGCGGCTTCTATTTGGGTTCGCTTTTCGGCGGTGATCTGGTGGTCTTGGGCCTGGGTGAATACTGTGCAGAGCAAGATGGCAGCAGTCAGCAACGTGCGGCACACGGTACGCGTTCCTCCTTTGCGTCGTTACACCTTTACCACAGGGGGCAGAGAGGAACACACAAGGTTTTTGTTGTTTATTGCGTGACTGTTGCCTGATAACTGACTGCTTGCCAGTGGCCGGTGCGCCGGACCCATATGCGGGTATAGCGATAGGGGCCGCTAAAATCTTCGCCGAGTTGATGGCCTTTGACATCGGCGCGTGCGGTCACAACCGCGGTGTCTCCATAAATGCGAATGACCATATCGGTTACGTTGATCGTCTCATAACGGAGCTGGCCGCTTTTGCGCGCGGACACGGTATCCTGCTTGGTGGTTACCTGGCCAAGGGGCGTGATAGCGACGTAGTCATCGGCTAAAGTTTTCTGGGAGAAGTCAGCATCGCGGCGCAGGCTGGCTTCTTTGGCCTGACGCTCCATTTCAATGATCTCTCGAATCGTAGCTTGGTCACCCGAGTCGAAGATAGTACGGGGCCGAACCGTCGAGCGCTGGGCAGACAGCGCTGGCAGGGCAACGAGCATGGCCAACACAAACGGTAGACACTTGTTGATCACAATGAGACCTCCGCAGTTTGCGAGGGGACAGAGATCCGCTTGACCGAGCTACGCAACTTTGGATGCATGAGTTCCGTGGAAATATTCTTCCACGTGAACAATTCGTTTCTTGTTCAGTAACCCCATGTCATGAACCGACGGGACCAATCCCACCATCACTTCAGACCGAGCTTCTGAGTGAGACATTCGCTTTTCTTATATAACGACGCGGACATGGGAATTGTTACAGCCCACGATCTGCATTTGTATTGGAGCAAGCGCGGTTCCGCGAACGTGGCCCTCTAACTTGTTGAGAGGACGGAATCGGCTGTGGGCCGAGGACCTCAGGCGTGTACTAATTCGATAATCGGGTGTCCACGGGTGGACACTGGGGAGAGTGCTTTCCGGTTGAGACTCGGGCTCTTACTCCCTGTGGAGAAGGGTATCTAGTAGAATCAAACGTCGAGATCAGACATGGGTGATGTGCGCCGCGGTCTCATTATCGTCAATACGGGGCCGGGAAAGGGAAAGACTACCGCGGCGATGGGAACGGCTCTGCGAGCTGTTGGCCAGGGCATGCGGGTCTTAATGCTGCAGTTCCTGAAGGGCTCGTGGCACTACGGAGAACTCGACGCGGTGCAGGCCTTCGGCGACAAATTCGTGATGAGGCAAATGGGCCGGGGCTTTGTGAAGGTAGGAGCCGAGAAGCCCGATCCGGAAGACATCCGGATGGTGGAAGAGGCTTGGGGTGAGGCCGAAAAGGCGATCCAGTCAGGCGAGTGGGACCTAGTGGTGCTCGACGAGATTAATTACGCCGTCAGCTACGGCATGCTCGATCCGGCAAAGGTGGTTAACAGTCTGAAGAAGAAACCCGAGATGGTACACGTTATTCTGACCGGGCGGAATGCGCACCCGACGATCATCGATCTTGCCGACACCGTGACAGAAATGCGCCAGATAAAGCATGCTTATGAGAAAGGCGTGATGGCGCAGAGAGGAATCGAGTACTGAGATTGAGTCATTGAGAGATTTGGCGATTAAGTGATTGAAGGGCGCCCGTCGGAGTTTTCAATTACTCAATGACTGAATGACACAATCACTCAATCCCTATGGCTTGGTTTAAACGCGAATCCGCTGAGCTGGATACTTCGGGGGAGAAGAAGGTCCGCACCGAAGGGTTGTGGGTGAAGTGTGAGAACTGCCGGCAGATTATCTGGAAGAAAGATCTCGAAGACAATATGAATGTTTGTCCGAAGTGCGACAAGCACTTCCGGATCGATGCCCGCACGCGGCTGGCACAGTTGCTGGACGACAATCAATACACGATTTTCGACGAGGACATTTCGTCAACTGATCCGCTGAAGTTTGTAGATCTGAAGCCATATTCGTCGCGGCTGAAGCAGGCACAGCACGATACGGGCCTTAAGGACGCTGTGATCAATGCCCACGGAAAGCTGATGGGGCGCCCGGTGATTGCGAGCGTGATGGAATACTCGTTCATTGGCGGAAGTATGGGAGCCGTGGTCGGGGAAGCCATCACCCGTGCAGTAGAGCGTGCGGCGGATGGCAAGATGCCACTGATTATCGTTTCGGCGTCAGGTGGCGCCCGGATGATGGAAGGCGTGATCAGCCTGATGCAGCTCGCCAAGATCTCGGCAGCGCTGGCGAAACTGGATAAAGCGAAAGTCCCCTATATCTCGCTGCTGACCGATCCAACGACTGGTGGAGTCACCGCGTCTTTCGCCATGCTCGGAGATCTGAATATTGCGGAGCCAGGCGCACTGATCGGATTTGCTGGACCACGGGTGATTGAGCAGACGATCCGGCAGAAGCTACCGCCTGGCTTCCAGCGCAGCGAGTTTCTATTGCAGCACGGCATGCTGGACGCGGTCGTGGCACGGAAGCAGTTGAAGCCGTATATCGGCCGTGCGCTGGAGTTTATGGCGGCGTAAGAAAGCTGTCAGCTATCAGCCTTCAGCCAAACGCTCTTGTGCCAATCTCACCGGAGTCAGTCAGGGCCGATCTCCTGATACCCTAAACAAATGAAGCTGCGTGCTGAATGCTAACGGCTGAGAGCTGGTTTATGTCCTACGAAACCGCAGTTGCGAGCATGTTTGCGCTTGGGCATGAGTTGGCCCATACGCCATCGCACAAGTTCGACTTGGCACACATGCGAGTGCTGCTGGACGGCCTTGGCCATCCCGAGAGGACATTTCCGAGCGCGCTGATTGCTGGGACCAATGGGAAGGGGTCCACGGCGGCGACGCTGGCATCGATTCTGCTGGCTTCCGGATTGAAGACGGGTCTCTACACTTCGCCGCACTTGGTGCGAATCAATGAGCGGATTCGGGTCAGCGGGGTCGAGATCAGCGATGATGATTTTGCACGACTGCATGGGGATGTGGATCGCGTAGCCGAGCGGCTTGTAATCGAGGGAACACTGCCGTGGCATCCCAGCTTTTTCGAGATGATGACGGCGATCGCATTCTGCTACTTCGCTGAACGGAAAGTGGACATTGCGGTGCTGGAAGTGGGAATGGGCGGCCGGCTGGATGCGACGAATGTAGTTGAGCCGCTGGTCAGTGTCATCGCTGATGTTTCGCTCGATCATCAGAAGTTCCTCGGAAATACTGTCGGCGAGATTGCGCGGGAGAAGGCTGGCATTATTCGGCCTAGGGGTGTCGTGGTCACCTTGCCGCAGCAGCCTGAGGCCAACGACGTCATCGGAAATACGATTCTGGATCTGGACGCGATTGGGGTGAGCGCGGTGCAGTATGTGCCACCCGTTTCACCCGCCAGCGCACCTTACTTGGTTTCAGCTGAACGGCAAACCGCTTTAACCGGCGCTGAGACTGCCGCAGAGAACGCCGAGAAGACCTTGTATCGGTATCCGCTGCAGGTAATGGGTCAGGAGGTTCTGGTTGAATCGCCGCTAGTTGGGCGGCATCAGTTAAGGAATGTGGCGCTGGCGATCGCAGCCGCCGAAGAAATTGGCAAGAAAGGTCTGGCGTGGATCACCCCCGAATCGATTGAGCGGGGGATTCGGGAAACGCGTTGGCCCGGGCGGTTTCAGATAGTTCCGGAACGGAATAGTTGGCCAGAGATTGTCTTCGATGTGGCGCATAACCCCGCGGGAGCTTGGGCATTACGCTCGGCCCTTTCGGAGCGCTACGAGGACCGTTCGTTGATATTTGTTTTCGGAGCCATGCGCGACAAGGCAATCTCAGAGATGACCGAGATTCTCTTCCCGCTTGCGCAGCGTGTGATTGCCACTCGTCCGGAAAATCCGAGGTCGGCGTCGCCGGAAGAAGTCGTGCAAGCAGCCGGCCGCACCGGAGCAGAGATCGAAGAGGCAGCGGAAGTTAAAGCGGCTCTGGAAACGGCCCGTGTCGCAGCAGGGACCGGCGGTGTAATTGTTGTGACCGGATCGATCTATTTAGTAGGAGAGGCGATGCAGTTACTGGGCGTGCGAGTGTGATCGCTCGGAACTGTTATTTTGAGAATTTGGAATTGTGTCGGACGTGAACCCATCCATCGATCAAGCGAGAAGTGAACAAATCGAAAGCGGCGAGCGAAACGTAACTGTCATTCCGTCGAGAAGAAGTCCGCATGCAATTCCCGGCAAGGAATACGGCTGGTTAAGCAGACTGCGGTCCTATCTATTCTTTGATCCACTGATCTGGCTCTACACGGTA
>DATFQQ010000234.1:0-20857 GCA_035264195.1 Candidatus Sulfotelmatobacter sp.
ATCGTGACGTCATCCAGATCGTTGAAGTAGCCCGATTTCGTGTAATAACGCTGGCCGTGAGGGAAGCAGTGATCCGCCATCGTCTGAAGCTGAATGAATGAAATGACCCGGCTGGTCACACTATCCGGATGAGATAAGGCGAGGGCCCGGGTCAGATACCGCCTCCCTGTTTCAGGTACTCCAGTCCAGACCAAAGAGTTGCTTGCTACAGGACGTCCGCGAAGATCATCCGGCACGTCTTTCGTGGCGGGGGCGAGCCGCAGATCGACATTCCACTTCAGATCGATCGGCGCATCCGCCATGAAGTCTCTCCAGAATGTGAGTAGCCTGCGAATGTCGGCCTCGCAAGACAATCCCTGCGCGAGGATTACTGACGTGAGTGGATGCAGCCGGACTTCAAATTCAGTTACAACGCCAAAGTTACCGCCGCCTCCTCGAAGCGCCCAAAATAGATCAGGGTTTTCGCGCGCGTTGCAACGCACCAGTGAGCCGTCTGCCGTGACGAGTCCGAGACCTTCCACGTTATCGCACGATAATCCGAACCGCCGTGTAAGCCACCCCGTTCCACCTCCCAAGACCAGTCCAGCGGCGCCCGTATGCGAGACGACGCCCGAGGGAAACACCAGGCCAGCTTGCTGCGTTGCGTTGTCAATCGATCCGAGTAGACATCCGCCCTCGAATTTGGCGCGGCGCGCGTCAGGATCTAGGGTGACTCGACGCATTCTCGAAAGATCGATGACCAGCCCGCCGTCGCATGTGCTGAAACCCGCAAGGCTATGACCTCCGCACCGGACGGCGGTAGCAATTCCCGCCGCCGAAGCTGTCCGCACCGCCGTTTGTACATCTCCCACGTCGGCGCAGCGTGCTATGAGGCCAGGCGTCTTTGCGACCATGCCGTTCCAAATTGCACGCGCTTCTTCATAGTCATGATTTCCGGGTTGGAGCAGATCGCCTCGAAATTGTTTCTGCAGCGAGGAAAATACATCGTTGGCTGTTTCAGCCATTGTTTCGGTCTCCTGATGTCTCCTGCCGCTTGATGCTCAGATACAGCAGCGAGATCAGACCCAGAAACACCACGAATGCCGGGACGGACCATTGCAGTCCGTCGACGAAGAACGTGGTAACTGCAATTGCTGCGATCAACAAAATCCCAAGAACGGTGAATGCGGGGTGAGCTCGCAAACGCATGGGCAAACTGAGCAGGCGCTCGCTCGTGAGACTTCTCCGAAAGCGAAGGTGAGTGTTGAGAATCGTCAGCCAAACGAACAACATCCCGGCAACGGCGGATCCGTACAACATGAGAAAGGCGTTCTTCGGCGCAAAAATGGCCAACAGGATCGCAGCAATAATCCCCGCAGTCGAGGCTAGCAGGGCGCGATGCGGGACTCCGTTGCGACTGACTTTGCCCATCCAACGCGGGGCATATCCTCCTTGTCCCAAGGAGTAAAGCATTCTGGTGGAAAGATAGAGATTCGTGTTCACGCTGGAAAGCGCAGCTGTCAGGACCACGAAATTCATGATGGCGGCAGCAAAGGGAACGCGTGCCGCGACGAATGCGGTGACAAAGGGGCTACCGGAGATTGTGGACGTATTGCTAGTCTGATTCCACGGAACCATCGCTACCATGATCGCAATCGCCGCGACATAGAACAGGATGAGTCGCCAAACAATGCTGCGCATCGCGCGAGGAATGGTCATTTCGGGACGCTCGGCCTCTCCCGCAGTTACGGCGATGATTTCCACTCCCATGTAACTAGTAAGCGTTATCGTGAGCGACAGCCAGACGCCCTTCCATCCGGCCGGGAGAAAGCCACCGTGCTGTGTCAGGTTCGCCCATCCTGTTGCGCCGCGAGAGCCATCGCCGCAAATCAGATAAAGGCCCACAACAATGAAGGCCAGGATCGCGGTTACCTTGATCATGGCAAACCAATATTCAAACTCACCCAGGCGATTTACTTTCATGGAATTGAGCGCGATCAAAGCCGCTGAGACGGACACAACCCAAATCCATTGCGGAATATTGGGGAACCAAAACGAAATGTAGATACCAGCCGCTGTTACTTCTGCACCGATCGCGATAATTTGCGCTGCGCCGTAAGTTGCACGCACAGAAAATCCGGCCCAACGATTCAGATAGGTTTCCGCATACACCCCGAACGCGCCCGCCACGGGATGAACGACCGCCATCTCAGCGAGCGCGTAGGACATGATCAAAGCGATCCCGGCTCCCAGTAGATAAGAAAGAATCACGGCAGGTCCGGCGAGTCGGATGGTCACGCTGCTTCCAAGGAAGAGTCCGACCCCGATGGCACCGCCGATTGCCATCATGGTGAGCTGTCTCTGGCTGAGACGACGATGCAGTCCCTCGATCTGCTGCGAGGAAGGCGCCTTCTCGGCAGGCTCTGTGACTTGCTGGTTAGTCATGGCTGGCAGCGGTTGGAGCAAGCACCATGAGATCGATGTTCTTCTTCAGGATCTCTAGCACGGCTTGGGCGTCGTCCATTGTGTTGTACACATGAAACGAGATCCGCAGGCCGTCATAACGGTTCGAGGCGACGATGTCGTCTTCGGCCAGTTTCTTTACTAATAAGGTGGAGTCCTTGGAGTGCAGCACGACCAAAGGCCCGGTGCTATCTTCCGGAGTTTTGGTGACGATGCCCAACTCACTCGCTGACCGCAAAAGAGCCCGCGCCAGGCTTTTTATGTGGGCCGCGACGTTCTCCATACCGATTTTTTCTAAGAGCTGAAATCCTGGCACAGCGCCATAGACATTCGGCACGGACGGAGTTCCCGATTCGAATCGACGCGCCGTTGGGGAAAGTTCGAAGAGTTGCGGATTGTAGGCGAACGGGTTCGCCTGCGCGAACCATCCGGTAATCGACGGGGTTAAAGATGAGATGAGTTCCTTGCGAACGTATAAGAAAGCGAGGCCAGGAGGACCAAGCAAATACTTGAGAGTTCCAGTGAGATAGAAGTCAAGGTCCATGGCCTTCACATTCACCGGACGGGTTCCGCAGTCCTGGTAGTCGTCGAGCATGACCAACGCGCCAGAGTTGTGAGCGATTTCGGTAACCGCACTTACCTCTGAGCGAAAGCCGTTCTTGAAACAGACGTGGGTGAGCGGCACGATCAGGGTATGGCGGTCGATCGCCCTCTCGTAATTCGCTATTGGGATACCGTTCCCGTCAGCGCTCACGAACCGCACATCGGCCCCGCGAGCGCGCTGTCCAAGCCAAACATGTCCCATGGTAGGAAATTCGAATTCGCCCATCACAACCTTCTGCCGTTCGCGGAAATCGAAAGCACTTGCGATGCTGTTGATGCCGGCGGAAACGCTGGTCACGATTGCAACTTCATCCGGGCTAGCGTTGATGAAGTTGGCAAAGGCTGTTCGCGCCGCTTCGTAGTATTCAACCCAACGCTCCCAGGGCGAGCCCTGTTCATGCCAGCTTGCGATGAAATCGTCGAAGCCGGCTTCCACAGCGTCCGACAAAGCACCTTGCGAGCAGGTGTTCATGTAGATTTTGCGATCGAAAATTCGGAAGCGGGAACGAATCTGCTTGATTTGCGCGTCGGTCAACATGACTTTGTAATCTGGGCCAGGGCGTCAGCGAACAACTGGACTTCGGCCAGCGTATTGTAGTGCACCAGCGATGCCCGGACGGCACCCGTCTCCGGAGCAATTCCCAGTTGGCGCATAAGTCGCGGCGCATACATGTGACCGTCGCGCACTCCGATACCTAGCTCGGCAAGTTCTTCGGTAACTTTGGACGGTGGAATATTTGGCAAATTGAAGCAGAGTGTCGGCACGCGCTCCTGGATTCGTTGCGCGCTGCTTACACCGTAGATTGTGGCGCCGCAATTGCGCAGAACCCGGATCATTTCCGCTGAGAGGACCTTTTCATAAGCACGAACGACCGTGAGTGCTCGGTCCAAACGGGCACGCGCTGTTTCCTCTCGATCCGTTCTGCCCAAACTTTCCAGATAACGTACCGCTGCATCCATACCAGCTACGTTTTCATAAATGAAGGTGCCCGCCTCAATTTTTCCAGGCGGCTCATCGGGAATAAAGTCTTCTCGGAAGGTCTGAAGCCGTTGGAGTAGTTCGCGGCGTCCCCACAGAAATCCCATGTGGGGCGCAAAAATCTTATAGCCGGAACACACCAGGTAATCGCAATCGAAGGCTTGCACATCGATCAGCCCGTGAGGACCAAAGTGCACGGCGTCAAGGAAGATTTCAGCCCCGACCGAGTGCGCCACTCGCGCGGCCGCGGTTACATCTACGATGGAACCGATAGCATTCGAAGCGAGCGTGCAAGCCACTAACCGAGTCGCAGAAGAGACGAGAGGAACCAGATCGTCGGCATGCAGATTGCCGTCCTCTCGCATTCTCCACCAGCGGATGTTTGCCCCGTTCCTTTCCAAGGCCAACCAGGTGGCAACGTTTGCCTCGTGGTCCATGTCGGTGACGACAATCTCATTCCGACTGGCAAGCGTTTGTTCAATTGCTAAACTCACTAGCCGAATGAATGAAGTCGCATTCATTCCAAACGCGATCTCGTTCGGATCTCGCGCATTCACTAAGTCTGCGACGCTCTGCCGCGCACGCTGGATCGTTTCATCTACGGCACGACTCTTGGCATAGCGTCCGCCTCGTTGCACGTTGCACTCGATCAGGTGGTGGTTTACGGCATCGAACACGACTTGTGGAATCTGAGCACCCGCGGCATTGTCGAAAAAAAGGAATTCCGGCTGGCGATTCAGGGCAGGGAAGCGGGCACGAATTGCTTCTACCGGGAAATCTAAGCCTGGTCCGGATGGGCTTTCTGTGTTCAGAACACTTTGAGAACTATCCTGCAAACCTTTACTCCGCGGGTTCTTCAATAGGCACTAAAGCCGTCGATGAACCGAACTTCGACAACCTATACTGCAGTGCATCCCCCGTCAAGAGCGCCAATCCGCCCTTCTAGGCTAGAATATGGCCTCTTCTATCGGGAGCAGGATCAAAGCGGAACTCGGCAGATGCCAGTGTCCCTCGCCAATTCGAAACTAGTTTACGAAGCGCTGAAGGAATGCGACATCAGGCTGGTGTCGGCTTTGCCCGAAACCTGGCTTGTTCATCTGATTCGAATGGCCGAAGAGGATCCGGTGATGACTTTGGTGCGACTGGCCAAGGAGGAAGAGGCGGTTGGCATCTCCGCCGGAGCGCACTTTGCCGGCGTAAAGTCAGCCTTGCTGATGCAGAATCATGGTTTTCTGGCCGCCGTGAACGGCATCGTTTCGTTCGCCCATTTATATAGAATTCCTCTCCTAATGCTCATCAGTTATCGAGGCTCGTTTGGAGAAAGAGATCCATGGCAAACACAGGGCGGAAACGTCACCGAACCCCTTCTGCGGGCCTTACGCATTCCGTATATTTTTCTGGATAACGTCGATACCGCCAAAAGACGTATTCGTCAGGCGCAAACACTGGCCGAAAGCAGTCTGCAGCCGGTCGCGATTCTTCTGATGCGCGACCTGATGTGGGAGGAGTAATGCTCCGCCTCGAATGTCTTCGCTCGGTGTATGCAGATCTCGAGGGCTGCCTTGTCGTGACGATCATGGGAGCGGTCGCGGCAGAATTGCAATCTCTAGGCCACCGGCCCAATTTTTTCTACCTGCAACACGCCATGGGTTTGGCGTCCTCAACCGGGTTGGGCCTCGCGTTGTGTCTGCCGAATCAACGTGTGATTGTTTTCGATGGCGACGGCTCGCTGCTAATGAACCTCGGTAGTCTGACAACGATGGCGCGTTATCGTCCGCAAAATCTCACGCATGTCGTTTTCGATAACGAGAGCCTGCTTTCCGTCGGCGGATTTCCAACTGCCACCAGCACTGGCACGGATCTGGAAGGGATCGCTCGTTCTGCGGGAATCCCGCGAGCCGTCACCGTGCACGATATCGAGAGTTTTCGGACCGCCCTTCATGAAGCTGCGCAGAGCAGGGAACTGACAACCATCGTCGCAAAAGTGGATGCCACCGGACCTTCGGGATATGTGACTGATTTGTCTTTGCTCGAGAATCGATTTCAATTTCGCCGATACATTCAGTCGTTGAAACAGCATTAACGAAGCCAAACGTGGCTTTACTTAAGAATGCTTTGCGTCCCCTGCGGATTTTCTCAGCGCCCTCGGCGGCAAAAGCTTTTACCGCTGAGATCACCGAGAAAAGCCGCTGAGGTCGCGGAGAAAAGCTACGAGCCGTCGCCGGAAAAGAGCCTAGCAGAAAGGCGGAGGATTTCTGATGTCTAGTGTGCTGAGTAAGCTTCTCGAGGATCTCGCTACTGGAAGGCTGCGGATGGTAGACCTGACGCAGCCACTGAGCCCGCAGACACCTCTCCTACCCCTGCCGTCACAGTGGAACAACACACCTGCGTTTAAGATCTGGGAACTCTCGCGATACGACGATCGTGGCCCTGCCTGGTACTGGAACGGCTTTGAGACCGGAGAACATACGGGAACGCATTTCGATGCTCCGGTTCACTGGGTCTCAGGCAAGGATCTTCCCGACAATACCGTCGATCGCATTCCTCCTGCCAAATTCGTCGGGCCGGCATGCGTGATTGACATTAGCGCAGAGGTGGCAAAAAACGCAGACTCCTTGTTGACGCCGGATCATATTCGCCAATGGGAGCAGAAGCACGGACGCATTCCCGTGGGGGCGTGGGTCTTGCTGCGCACAGACTGGTCGAAGAAGACGGATCCAAAGGAATACATCAACGCGAAAGAGAATGGACCGCACACCCCGGGATTTGCAAAAGAAACTTCTGCCTTCCTCGCCAAGGAACGCGATGTCCTTGGCGTCGGCGTGGAGACTGTTGGAACCGATGCAGGCCAAGCGGCCACGTTCGATCCACCATTCCCGAATCACTTCTTAATGCACGGCAGCGGAAAGTTTGGTTTGGCGAGTTTGTGCAATCTCGACCAACTGTCGCCGACTGGCGCGATTGTGATTGCAGCCCCGCTGAAGATTGTTGGCGGATCCGGCAGTCCTCTCAGAGTGATTGCGATAACACCGTGAAGTTTCAACGCCGAAACGAACGATGTAGCTTGAGGCTTGGGTACGGACCCGATCGCCGAACTCGAAAAGCAGCAATCACAATCCAACGTTCGATCGATGAACAGAAGCCACGTTCTCAGTTCCCTTTCACGTTCCGGGGAAACCAAAGTCTAACAACCTATTGACTTCATCCTGACAATCCGGCGCGTCCCGCAGTCTATCCTCACAATCGAACGCGGCGCCCGATCCCAGTCAACGGCTCGAGGTCAGACCCCGAATTGGCATTTGATGCCATCATTCGTCGAAAACCGAAGCTAGTGTTCAGAGAAAAAAGCTGATGTAGCGTGCAACAGCGTTGCTGCAGCGCACTGTGAACACCAGGTATCCCTTGGGGCAATTCCAGAATTTGAGATCAATAAAGGAAGGATAAGTGTATGAAGGCAGTCGCATGCAATCTAGGGCAGGCGCTTATGCTGGCGCTTTGCACATTACTCACCCTGGTCACAAACGCAGGTGCACAAGAACTGCCCTCGTTTGTTGCGCACAAAGAATTCGGTGTAGGCATCGCACCGTCCGGGATCGCCGAGGGCGACTTGAATGGCGACGGCATCACGGATCTTATCATCGCGGAATCGGACCTGATCTTCTTGCAGCAGCAGGTGGTTGAAGTGCTGGGCAATCCCGACGGCAGCTTTCAGGCTCCCGTAGTTCTGAATAGCGGATCACTTCCCACTTCTCATCCCGTCATTGCGGATTTCAACGGCGACGGGAAAAATGATGTCGCGCTGACTAATAATCAAGGTGTTGTGATCCTCTTGGGCAATGGAAAGGGGGGATTCGCGGGGCCAGTTTCGTCCCAGATCGGTTCGGCAACTTCATTAACTTCGGGTGACTTCAACGGTGACCACAGGATCGATTTGGCAGTTGTTGCCGGTGATAACTCAGTTTCCTTGCTGCTCGGAAACGGTGATGGAACCTTCCAAGCTCCGATCACAAGCAGCGTTGCAAATTCACCGGAACAGATTGCGGCGGGCGATTTCAATGGCGATGGACGACTCGATCTTGCGTTAACTGGTTTCGGAGGTACCAAGAACCAGCACAACAACACGGTCGCTATTCTTCTCGGCAAAGGCAACGGTGACTTCCAACCTGCTTCCTTCATATCGGTAGCTACCCAGCCCGAGGGGATCGCCATCGCGGACATGAACCACGACGGCAAGTTTGATGTTGTAATCACGAATGCTGGTACCGATCAGGTCTCGGTCCTTCTCGGCAAGGGAGACGGAACCTTCCTGTCGCCGAAGGAATTCACAGTTCGGTCAGGTCCGAAGCCGAATGACGGCTACCAGCCCACCTTCGTGGCGGTAGATGATTTCAACGGGGACGGCAACCCGGACCTCGTGGTCAGCAGTCGGCTTACTTCCACAGCAACGGTATTGCGAGGCGATGGCCACGGTAATCTCAGCAAACCAACGAATTTTCTGGTTGCAACTGGACCTGTCGCGGTTTTGAGCGGTGATTACAACCGCGATGGCAAACGCGACTTCCTCACACTTAACGGTAATGCGGCTACGATCTCTGTCTTCTTTGGAAATGGCAAGACGTTTCAAGTGGAAACTGGCCTGCCTGCGGCCAACCGCGCGGATCAACTCGTCCTCGCCGATTTCAATGAAGACGGTGTTCCCGATATTGCCACAGCCAATTCCGGGATTGATTCATTGAACGGTAACACGGCTTCGGTGCTGATCCGCAAAAAGGGCGGAGGCCTTATTAAGGAAGACGTGATCAGGGTCGGTACGAATCCCTTGAGCCTCGTCTCCGGAGACTTCAACCACGACGGTCATCAGGACTTGGTTGTGGCCAACTCGGGCATACCGAACTTCTTCGGCACAGGTACGCTTTCCATCATCCTTGGCAATGGCGACGGGACCTTCCAGCCCCCGAGCACGTTCAATATCATTCAGCCGCCGGGAAACTTTGCGAGAAGCCCGCGGTTCGTGACCGCTGCGGATTTCAACCAAGACGGCGACCTTGACGTCGTTGCGTGCACCGATGACGCGAAAGGGCCGTCGTTCCTTCCAGGGGACGGCAAGGGCAGCTTTGGCAAACCAATACTGATTAGTCTGGGAAGCGATTGTCTCGAGGTAGAAGCAGCGGACTTGAATCGAGATGGGAAAGCAGATCTGATCATTCGTATTCCTCCGGACCCGTTCCTGCTCAATCCAAGCGTCTTTGTAGCTCTGGGCAATGGTGACGGAACATTTACGAAGCCGAAGATCCTCACGAGGGATGACGTTTTCGGATTTGCGATCGGCGACTTGAATAACGACGGCATCCTGGATCTGGTCCTCACCGAACCCAGTGCCACGAAAACACTTCTAGGCGACGGTCAGGGAAATTTTGTTTCGCAAGGATTCTTCCCCGGGCCGGGTGTCACGCTGTTTCACAACAGCCTGATTCCAGCGATTGGCGACTTCAACGGTGACGGCTTTGTCGATGTCGCCATTGCTGACGAATTCAGCCAGATTACCGACATCGTGCTTGGCAACGGCGATGGAACGCTTCAGAAGGTGGCGCAACTGTATGCCGGAGGTGGCAATGAGTCTGCTTCGCTCGTCGCGGGTGACCTGAATGCGGACGGCAAGACAGACTTGGCGTTGTCGGGCTTGGATCCTCGTTCCGGCAAAGGCGTTGTCACGCAACTAATCAACAACACGGCAAAGTGAAATGTCGAGTCTTCGACCGAGAAGGTAAAACGGTTCGAAATTGAACTCCGAGCGGAAGTTGGCCTTTCTGTCCACTCCCGCTCTTTTTCCGGAGCGAAGCCTCTGGGTTGGTCCGCCCGTTATCACATCGTTGATGTAATGCAGAGACTGCTAAGGGCGTGACCGCAGGCTTGCCGGCTGCACAGTTTGACCGGACCCTGATTCCGGAGCCGTTGCGTTCGTAAGAGTGACTGGCAAATGGCCTCGGATCGGAATCTCCCCAAAGAGTGCTTTGGCGGCGCTGATTTCCGAAACCTTCGCATTGGAAAAGGTACAAATGTAATTCTGGATCGTGGGAAAGTCTTCGGTCAGGTATGGAGTTCCCATCGCCAAAACAACGGTTTTTTCGCTCGCTCGGGCAAGGACACCGCTTAACAAGTTAGATGTCGAATCGGGAAGCGATGCGGAATGCTTCTGGCCGCGCGCCACCGTCCTCATTCGCGCGGCGGAAGGAACGACATAAACTGCGACCACAATCTGCTGAGCCCGATCCGCCGCCCTCAAGACTGCTCCCGATCTCGCCGCCTCAACCCTGGGATCGACGTAGATTACTCTGGCATCCGGAGCACGCTGCCTAACCTGACGTGCCAGAACCCGGCCATCCTCCGACCGCAGGCTGTCACAGAGGATAACCAGCAGCAGAGAAGAGCTATATCTAGTCTGTTGGCGCGCCACCGGCGCCGCCTTGTCGACGCGTGCCGTTCTCAACGGAAGCAAGTTTCCCTTGTCACGCACAAGGGTAACGGATGCATCGGAGATGCTTTGCCCCACACTCGCATTTTCAGGGCTGCCCACTAGCTTTGGAATCGCCGAGACATCCACAAGACGATCCTTGTCGAGACCTAGCGAGGACTTCGCCTGCAGGATTTTGAGGACAGAGGCGTCGAGCCGCTTTTGGGTAATCTCGCCCGTGCGTATGGCTTCCAGCATTGCGCGGTAGCATGCGTCCAGATCCGCAGGCATGGTGAGGACGTCGTTTCCGGCCATAAAGGCGTCCACAGCCACGCGGCCCGGCTGTTTTGGGTACAACTGGCTTAGGCCAGCCATATCCAGAGCGTCAGTTACGACAATGCCCTTGAAGCCGAGTTTGTTCTTCAGCAGCCCTGTAACGATCGCTGGCGATGTAGTGGCCACGCGGCCTGGATCGGAATCAAGCGCCAACACTCGCACGTGCGCGGTCATGACCGCGTCGACTCCCGCTTTGATTGCCTTCTGAAAGGGTGGCAGATCGATCGCACGCAGATGTTGCATGTCGTCGTCTACCATGGCGACCGCCAGGTGCGAGTCGGTTGCGGTATTGCCATGACCCGGAAAGTGCTTTGCCGTGCTCATCATGCCGTTCTCGCGTGCGCCGCGAATATAGGCCGCCACCAGATCGCCTACCTGCTGCGCATCCCCACCGAAGGCTCGGGTGCCGATGATTGGGTTGGCTGGGTTGGAATTAACATCAGCAACGGGGAATAGGTTCCAATGCACGCCGAGAGCACGGCTTTCCTGTGCTGTGATTCGGCCGAATTCTTCGGCATACTTCAGATTCCCCGCGGCGCCAAATGCCATCGCGTGAGGAAAGATCGTAGTTCCAAAGAGATGGGCTGGAAGGACGCCTCGTTCAAAATCCCCAGCGATCAGCAAGGGAAGATCAGACTTCTGCTGGAGTTCATTGAGCAATGTAACCGTTTCGAGTCGTCGGCTAGTCGTGGTTGCACGTCCTTCTGTTGGCACCGACATCGCCAGCGACCCGATATGGTATTTGCGAATATTGTTGCGGAGTTCCAGATAGCCGGGACCGCGTGTTTTTAGCCAATCCACGCGCAGGCGAAGCATGAACAACTGCCCCACCTTTTCCTCGACTGAAAGTGTCTTTAGAGTCTGCTCTGCCCAACCGCTACCGCTTTCCGTGCGAGGGACGGGCGCACGTTTGCTTTGCTCCAAGGCAGGCGACTGCAACAACGTCAGCAGAGCGAGAAGCAGGGCGGAATTGCGAACCAGACTCAAGAGATGAGCATACTGCGGAATCGGACGACAAAGAGTTACCGATGAAAACAATTTGCAGTCGAACGTACATGTACCAGAGGCGGTGGCAGTCCTCGGCGTACAATGTCTCCTTTCAAGACGATCCCAGAAGGCTGAACCGACCACCGCGTGCGAGAAAAACTGTTATTGTTGGTCATTCTTTCGGTTATAACCGGCGTGCTAGACCCCGCGCACGCTAGAAATCGCATCGCCGCTCACTTTCGAAGGCCTTCCGAGGTTAGCCAGAGCAAGGGTCGCGAACCGAGCTTCTTCCCCGTGGCAGTGTGGTACAGCGGAGGCAAAGCACGCGCGCCAATGCTCGAGACCATTACTCCGGACTCACCCAGACTCTGGAAGGAGGACCTGTCGGAGATCAAGGGACTCGGATTCAACGCGGTTCGAACCTGGGTTGAATGGAATGTCGGAGAACCGGAAGAGGGCAAGTACCGGCTTGAGAATCTCGATCTGTTGTTGCGACTGGCAAACGAGGTCGGGTTAAAAGTCATCGTGCAGGTCTATGTCGATTCTGCTCCGGAATGGGTGGGGAAAAAGTATCCGGATGGACGATATGCTGCGCAAGACGGACAGCCGATTCCGTCTCAGGCAGCGCCCGGTTATTGCTTTGACAATCGAGGAGTGCGCAAAGCAATTCTCGATTTCTTTCAGGAAGTGGCAAAACATGCCGCGGGAAACCCCGCATTTTATGGATGGGATCTGTGGAGTGAGCCTGCTGCACTGAACTGGGCTCGAGTCGGATACAAGTCGGAGCCGATGTTCTGCTATTGCGCTGCCAGCCAGGAACGGTTTCGCCAGTGGCTAAAACAGAAATATCAAACTCTGGATCGGCTCAACGAGGCTTGGCACAGGACTTTCACTGACTGGAGCCAGGTAGAGCCTCCACGTTACGGAACGATTTTGACGTACACCGACTTCATGGACTGGCGCGTTTATTACGGCTACAAACTGGCCGAGGATTTGGCCCTGCGGAATCAAGCCGTGAAAACAGTCGACCCGGATCACGTAACCACCAGTCATGCGCCGAATCCATCCCCACTAGTACGCACCTTGGCCGATCCGTACGATCCGACCGATGACTTCCTGATGAAAGACTCGGTTGATTTTTTCGGAACGAGCTTCTACCCAAAGCTTACTGCTCCTGAGCACAACTGGACGTTGGAGCGGCAAGTGCTGGCGATGGATCTGACCAGCAACATGACTGGAGGCCGGGGATTCTACGTCGGGGAATTGCAGGCCGGATACGGTGTGCATGGCACTGTCGTTGGCTCGCCGGTAACCGCCAGTGATCTGGAGATGTGGACCTGGGGGATGGTTTCCCGCGGCGCAAGGGCGATCAACTATTACGCGTTTTACCCGATGAACGCGGGGTATGAATCCGGTGGCTATGGAATGATCCAGCTCGATGGCACGCTTACCGAACGAAGTCGCCACGCTGGCGAAATCGCCCGGAGCATCGCAGAGAATTCTGATCTGTTATTGCAGTCGCGCCCGGATGCTGCGGAAGTGGCGATCGTGTTCAGCCCGTTGACTCCGCTGGTTGGAGGTTACGACGAGGAAGGCAGCCGTACCGCGATTCACCAAGCCGTGGCCGGATACCACCGGATGTTCTTTGAACGCAACCTACCCGTGGACGTGCTCAGTTCACGCGAACTTGCCCAGGGCAATTTGCTGGAATACAAGCTGGTGATTGTTCCCTATCCTTTAATGTTGACGGACGAAGAAGCCAAGATCCTGAAAGAGTATGTTTCCGCCGGAGGACATCTCTTTGTCGAGGCGCGGCCCGGTTGGGTGGACGAACGGGGACATGCTGAACCCATAGTTCCCGGCTTCGGATGGGACGAATTATTGGGAGTCCGCGAGAAACAGCTCATTCCGACGAAAGAATTCGAAGTGAAGTGGGCAGATGCTCAATTCAAGGGCATGACTTTTCAGGAACAGTTCGAGGTGGGGAATCAATCGCCACATCCGCTTGCGGTCACAGCGGACGGAATGCCCATTGCCTACGAGCACGAATATCAGAAAGGAAAGACGATCATCTTTGGTAGCTTTGCCGGGCAGGAGAACTACCTGCATCCGATGGCGATGCATCCGCTTGCAGGCTTGCTTGCCCAGTGGGCGGGCGTGTCCGGCCCTAAACTGCGGGCTCCTGAATTGTTGGAACTTCGGCAGATGTCCGCTCCGAAAGGTCGGTGGGTATTCTTCTTCAACCACGCGGACAAACCGGCATCAGTAGAGTTTACGCGGGTGCTGGACAAGCCTGCTTCCGGTATTCGGGAAATCGTGACTGCCGAGAAGATTTCTCAGGCAGGAAGCAACTTGAACTTGAAAGCAGAAGTTCCGGGACAGAGCGTGCGAATTTATCGAATCGACTTCTGAAATTTAGAGGCGCCGCGAGTTACGTTATCCAATATCTGTGGAGGCATCATTGTGAGCGTTTCCCGCTATCGCGAACGCATAACAGAAGTTTTGGACCGAGTCTGGACCACGCAAACGGCAATCATTGAGAAAGTCGCAGCGGTTATGGCTGACTGTATTGCCGGTGGTGGTCTGGTTCATATGTTCGGCAGTGGGCACTCTGTTTTGCCGGTGCAGGATATGTTCCCGCGCTACGGAGCGTTTCCAGGATTTCGGCCCCTCATGGACATGCGGCTGATGTGGACGAATGTAATTGGTTCAGGTGGTGCAAAGGGGTTGCTCTGGCTGGAGCGGCGCGAGGGTTATGCGTCAGTTCTTTTCGAAAATGAACCGATTCGCCGCGGGGACGTGATGCTGGTCTTTTCTCACGGTGGATTGAACGCGGCGGGGGTTGAGGTATTGCAGGAGGCCAAGAAACGCGGTCTGACAACTGTAGCCATCACATCGATGGATAACTACCGTAAGCGTGAAGCCACTCATTCTTCGGGGAAAAAACTGGCGGACGTCGCCGATTATGTGATCGACAACTGCGTGCCCGCCGAAGATGCATTGGTCGAGGTGCAGGGATGGAAGGCGCCTGTGGCTGCCGGATCGACGGTTTCGACGGTCACGATCGCAATGGCAATTATCGCGCAGGTCGCCGCTGATCTGGCTGCGCAGGGCAAAAATCCGCCCGTATTTGTTTCACCCAACGTCGCCGGCATTCCAGCGGACAACAACAATCAGGTGTACGAAGAATACGAACGATTGCTGAAACGATAACCTGTGAGCCAAACCGTCCGGCCGCGATTGCTATTTGTGAGCGCATGCGCCGGGATCCTCGTCTTCGGAATTGTTCTTGCGATCCTCGGAACTGTCTTTGGCCTGCCTGCGATGCGCTCACGACTACAAGTCAGTTTGGCGCAGCAAGGAACTATCATTCTTTTGCTGTACCTGGGGATTTTCATTGGCTCCCTTTTGGTCGGGCCGCTGATCGATCATCTGGGACACAAAGCAAACCTTCTGTCCTCTTCTCTGATCGTTGCGTCGGCGATGGTCCTGTTCGCCGGGGCGCACTCGGTTACTACTGCGAGCATCGCCGCCATCTTGCTTGGAGTGGGCGGAGGTGGCTTGAATACATGCACCAACGTGTTGGTGTCCGATCTCTACACCGAGCAACGTGGCCCGATGCTGAACCTGCTCGGCATTTTCTTCGGCGTCGGAGCGATGAGCATTCCACTCATGGCAGCCAGCATTGAAGGACGCTTCACGATTCCCCAGTTGTTTCTCTTCTCTGCTGTTTTGGCCCTTGGTTGCACGGCTTGGTACGCGTTGATCTCGTTTCCACCTCCCCAAACGAAGCAAGCATTTTCCTGGCGTGAATTGGTGGTGGTTGCGAAATATCAAGGCGTCCTGCTGCTGGCATTCATCTTGTTCTGTGAATCGGGGAATGAGGCATGTATCGCCGGCTGGACGTCCACTTATGTCGGCGTGATCGGACATTCCCCGAGAGTTGCCACGTTGATCCTGGCGGCGTATTGGGGTGCGCTCATGCTGAGCCGGATGCTCGCGGCAAGAGTGCTGCGGGGGATTGCGAAATCCCAGCTGGTTTTGAGTGTGGCGTTGTTGTCGCTGGGCGGTACTGCGGTTCTGATCTCCGCGCGATCGTTGATCCTGTTGTTTACTGGGACAGCCTTGATCGGATTGTCTTACGGTCCGATCTTCCCGACGACATTGGCGATTGCGGGTGACCGCTACACGCAACAAGCGGGAACGGTGTTTGGTCTGCTGTTTTCGGTCGCGCTGATCGGGGGGATGACGTTCCCGTGGGCCGTAGGGCAGGTCTCGCAACAGATTGGTGTTCGCTCTGGTATGGTCGTCCCCGGGTTGGGAGCGATCGTCATTGTTGGCCTGTGTATCGCGCTTGTATTCGGTCAACATAAGTCGAAAATCCAGCCTAGCGTTAGCTAGTTGCATGCCACGACTTAAAGCAGAAGGAGATCAGGTGTCTCACGCTCTGGCGGTTGATCTCGGCGGCACAAAGTGTTCGGCAGCCGTGATTGGCCGCAATGGCAGGATTCTTGCGCGCCGAACTGTGCCCGTAGATCTCACTTCTGCATCCACACCGGTTTTTCAGATCGTCCAGCTCGCAAGGGATCTTGCCAGTGGCAAGAATCTCTCTGATGTCTACGTCGGCGTGGGAGTGGCTGTGCCCGGGCTGGTTCGTCGCAACGGGAGTGTTTGGGCCCCCAATCTGCCTGGCTGGGAAAAGATGCCGCTGGCGAGGCGTCTAACGCGATCACTTGGCATCCCCGTGCGGGTCGAAAGCGATCGTAATGCAGCGGTGTTGGGCGAGTGCTGGCTTGGCGCCGCCCACGGCAAGTCCGACGCGATTGTGTTGATGATCGGCACGGGTATTGGCGCCGGCATCCTGAGTGGGAGACGCATCATTCGAGGTGCGCATGAACTTTCCGGTTGCGCCGGATGGTTAACGGTTACTCGCGAAGAAGTTCATGCCGCGCTGGGAAGCGGAGAGTTGGAATCTCTGGCCGCCGGACCGGCGATTGCACGCGTTGCGCAACAACGACTTCGCGATGGAGAAGCGAGCACTCTCGCCAAATTAGAAACATCGAAGATCACTGCCCATGACGTAGCCTCTGCTGCCCGACATGGAGACGCACTGGCGCTGGATATCTTCAACCGCGCCGGCCGTTATCTCGGATTTGCGGTGGCTAACCTCGTCAGCCTGCTTGACCCGGAGGTCATTGTATTAGGCGGAGGTATGGCCAGCGTCGCCGATCTGTACCTTCCTTCTTTGCGGACGGCGATGTTCGAGCGCGCACAACCGCTCGCTGCCAAACAAGTGAAGATCGTTGTAAGCAAGCTAGCAGAAATCGTGAACCTCTTCGGCTGTGCGCGCCTGGTCTGGGAGCCAGACATAAACCTGTCGCAGCCCATAGCGACGAGAAGGAGTTCGCTGAACCCCGGCACGAAGAACTTTCGAACTCGGAGGAAGAATCGATGAACCGGCGCTCTTTTGCACAATCCGTTGGTGGTGCAGTGGCCCTGTCAGCACTGGCTGGATCATCGGCGTGGGGTGAATCATCGTCCCAGAAGCCGGGAAAGATCATGGCGATCGCTGCCCATCCGGGCGACGGATTATTCACTATGGGAGCCGCGCTGGCCCAGCAGATCAACCAGGGAGGAGCAGGCATTTTGCTCAGCCTTTCGCTAGGAGAGAAGGGAGCTCCGAAAGACATTCCTGTTCAGCGTTACGGAGAAATGCAGCGCAGCGCTACTGACAAGGCCACTCGCCTGCTCGGGGCCGAGGCAGCATTTCTCACTTACCCCGACGCGGAGATTCCATTTAACGAGGAGAGTACTCTAGCAGTCTGTGATGTGATCCGGGAGCACAAGCCAGACGTCATTGTTACCCATTGGAGTGGAAGCTGGCACAAGGATCATCAGAATTGCCATCTGATTGTTCGCGATGCAGGGTTCTACGCCGGGTTGGCAACCCTCGTGCGCAGCCGTCCCCCACACCCGGTATCGAAAGTCTTCTACGCCGACAACTGGGAAGATGCCACCAACTTTGTACCCGATACTTATCTGGATATAGAAGCGATCTATGAAAAGTGGATGCAGGCGTGTGACTTCTATCCAATGTGGCGGGGCCAGACCGGTTTTTTCCGATATAACGATTACTACAGCTCACTCTCGATCATGCGCGGATGCCTTTCCGGCTTCAAACACTCCGTGGCGCTAATGTCAGATTCCGGTCAGCGGATGGTGCGGTTGCTATCCCTCTGATATCTGCCGTTCAATAGTCGATCGACTGCGGCGAAGGTTGTCCCACCTCTTGATCCGCGACGACGTCCTGTACGACGTTTCCTTCCAGCCCAGTTCGTGAAATCGCGCTCCTGGCACTTTGAGTCGGTGGGCATGCCCCAAGATGTCTTTCACGGAGACGTTGGTTTCTATCACCACTAATGACCCTTTCGAGTGCGGGAGCGGTCATCGGCGCGTTCCTCATAATTTTCTGATCCACCGACACTGCCTCCGAGAGACTTAGGCATTCTGTGGAGAAGCGAGCCATTTTGGTGATAACCGAATCCGTCGTCGAGACGGCTCAACCGCAGCCCGCCGCATTCGGTAGGTACATACATGTACCTAATTGCGCAGGTGGTGCGGGAATTGGCAATCTGGGATGAGTGAAGGCAAGACGTGAAAACAAAACTCGAAGGGACTGTTTCCCAGGGGCGTTTGCACGAAACAGAAGGCTCTTTGAATACGTGACCGCAGAAGCGAATTGAATATTCACCGACATTAGAGGCTAATTCAATCAGGGCAACACAAAGTACAAAACGCGAATCAATGTTTTCGTCCAACCCCAAAGCAGACAAACGAAGGATCAGGAGCCAGGAGATGAGGATGCGCAAGACCGGAACGAAGTTTAGAGGAGGGACTTGATGTGCTCAGCGTGTTTCGAAAGCACCCTAGTCATCGTCGCCGGAGCCGGATCCACAGGAGGAATTCTGGCGCTGTGCGTCGGGAAGTTCAGAAAGTATTTCAGAGCCAGTGGTTTTTTATCGAAAAGAAAGGAGAAATGAGATGGCAATAAGCAAAGAGAAAGACAACGAGCGTCCGAGAGGGCATAACGCAATGAAGAGACCCCCAATTGTCTCGCCACAGGAGTGGGAGGCTGCGCGGCAGCAGTTCCTTGTGAAGGAGAAGGCGTTCACCCGCTCTCGCGATGCGCTGGCCGCCGAGCGCCGCCGGATGCCATGGATGGCGGTAGAGAAGAGGTACGAGTTCGTTGGGCCCAAAGGGAAAGTTAGCCTGCTCGATCTGTTCGAGGGCCGCCCGCAACTGATCCTCTATCGCGCGTTCTTCGAACCCGGAGTCTTCGGCTGGCCCGAACATGCCTGCCGCGGCTGCTCCCTGGGAGCCGATCAGGTATCCCACTTGTCCCACCTGAACGCTCGCGATACCACCCTCGCATGGGCCTCACGGGCGCCGCAGGCGGACATCGCACGCCTCAAGGCTCGGATGGAATGGAAGATGCCCTGGTACACCATGACCGACAGCTTCGACAAGGACTTCGGTGTCGATGAGTGGCACGGCCATAACGTATTCTTCCGCGACGGAGACAAGGTGTTCCGCACATACTTCATCAACTCGCGTGGCGACGAGGCAATGGGAACTGTCTGGAGCTATCTCGACATTACCGCGCTCGGTCGTCAGGAGACCTGGGAGGACTCGCCGGAAGGTTACCCCCAGTCAGCTCCGTACAAATGGTGGAACTGGCATGACAACTACGACGCCGAGCCTTCGCCTCATCCGAAATGGGTGGATATACTCACCGATCCTACAGGAGCAGCCGAGAGGAGGCGCATGGAAGAAGCAAAAGCGAGCTAAAGAAAGGCCACTTCGTCGCCTTTGAGCAGTGGGCCTTCTTTTACACAGGTGCGGGCGCCCCAGAATTCACAGAAATGCACGAAAAACGACCTGTGCGATCTGGGGCGTCGGAAGCCTAAGCGATAACGCGTTCTGGTTGCCCTGTGATAGTGGGCCACTACTGCTGCGGGCGAGATTAGCTCACGACGGTAGCTGTTGCTCGAACTTTGATTAAAGAACAAGACCGAACCAATCCCCTCGTCGTATAGCTCCAACTTGCCAACGATCCTCTCGCGGGCACAGCGTTCGCTACGACACCTATAACCAGCGGCGGACAGAAGATTTGTAGCTCGCATACTGGTCATGGAAGTTGGACTCAAGAAAAGCTTCTTCTCGCGGGATGACAACCAACGCGATGAGGGCAACGGCGGGAATGAGCATTATGAGCGACCAGACATTCTTCATCCAAATTGACAAGCCGAGCACCAGCAAGATGAAAGATAAATAGATAGGATTGCGACTGAATCGGTAAGGACCCGTTCGCACGATTGCAGTGCTGCGCTGCGATCCGCGTACCGGCGTACCAGCTCCGCGAAATGCTCGGTAGGAAAGTAAAAAGAGAAGCACCGAGCAAACGGTAATGGCCGGCCCCAGGATCTGAATAGCAAATGGCAGAGGAAGCGGCCAAACCCAGTTCAGAAGAATACCCGCAAGAAGTGCAGCCAGAAAGATCAGCGGTGGCCTGAGCAGTCCCGGCAGTGGTCCGCCGTGTTTCGATTGTTTCGCGTCGGTTTCGCGTTCAGTATCCATGATGTTCTCCTTGCTTTAGTAACTCCCCAACGGTAGTATGCAACCTCAAGTCGACTTTAGGTCAACGAAAACAGGCATGGATATAGTGGAAGTAATCCGGCGCTCGGGTGTTCCCGCTTCGACGTTGCGCTTCTATGAGGGGAAGGGCCTGATTGCTTCGATTGGTAGGCGGGGGCTGCATCGTGTGTTCGACCCCAGCGTGCTCGAGCGATTGGGGCTGATTGCGCTGGGCCGTACTGCAGGTTTTTCGCTCGACGAGATCGCGTACATGTTCGCACCAGACGGCCGGCCCCGCATCGACCGGCGGATGCTCATCGCCAAAGCAGAGGAGCTAGACAGGACAATCCGCAAATTAACCGAGATGCGAGACAGCCTCCGGCACGCCGCTGCCTGCCGAGCACCGAGCCACTTGGAATGTCCTA
>DATFQQ010000235.1:0-4851 GCA_035264195.1 Candidatus Sulfotelmatobacter sp.
CTCTTGTGCCACCCACGGTCACTATCGGGCCATTTTTCAATTTTTGGTTGTGAGCTAACTTCAACCTTGAAAAAGGGAATTTGATTGGAAAGGTCCCTTTTTCGCAAGCACAGTTGAGCGGGTCGGGGCCCGTCGCACTCGGGGAAGGGGGTGACGAGCCTTTACCCTTTTAAGGGGGCGTGCATGAAAACCTGGGTTGGCAGTCTTTCAATCTTGGTTCTACTCGCGTTTACCGTCTGGATAATGTTCCTGTCTAAGATCAATCGGCAGTAGTCGCCCCAGAGTATGCCGATTCATCAAATGACGTGCCCGTACTGCGAAGCTGATCTGCAGATCGAGTCTCTGCTAGACCACATCTTCATCCGCGCCGAGAACCTGCCCTGAGTGCCGAATGGAATGTCGAATCAAGGACGGGAAAGCCGAAAAGCCAAACTAATTCGGGGTGCTAGCTGTTCGCGGCCCGTAGATAAGACGGGTATTCAGGCGGCTCTGTCTTTGCCTGCGAAACTTCTGGGCGATCCTCTTTCACGGAAGGTTGTGGCCGATTCAGACTGCGCAATAGGGAGGCGAAAAACCTCTCCGTTCGCGCTTTCCACCGCCTGACCACTTTATGGTAAGCGAGCCCAATGCCTGCGAGGAACATGACCAAGCAGATGAGTCCGAGCAACGGGTCACTGGTAGCCTGTGGGATTATTTCGACTGTGAGCGGCAAGAAAGAGACGAGTAAATCCATGACAGCCTCGTCTGAGTTGGAGGAAGCTTACTCCTAATCCCAGAAAACGCAAGGGGCCGAAAATAGCCCGACGGGAAAGCCGAATTAATTCGACGCTTTGCCCTTCGCTACGAATGCCGTGATATCGGCGATGGCCGCCGGTGTCGTCTCCCAGCTTCCCAATGTCGCGTGACATCCGGGACAAATCATCGTCACCAGTGAATCGCTCAGCGTGAGATCCGCGTTTGCATGGCACTCTCGGCACGCGATTAGGTGTTTAGTCGTCAGTTCAATCAATTGTTCTTGGAGAGCCATATATAAAGATGGTCTTGCCGCCAAGAAAGTTTACCCTTGCATTTGACCAAAGCAAGCCGTGGCTGTCGCTGCGATGTTGAGTCACGGTCGTCTGTCTACCTCACAGATTTACCCTCGTGCATCTCCGGTTCGAATGTTGGAGGTGTACCGGAAATGTCATCCGCATGTCACTTGGCCCCGCGTTACCTCAGTGCCATTGATGCTTTCTCATTTCCTTCCTAGCATTGATTAGCGGCGTCTCCTCCTGGATCGCCGCGTTCCTAAAACTGAGAAGAGGGGAGCCGATCAAACAGGGTTCGGCTCTTTAGGGCCGTCATGAAGTATGCGTACTGGACGGTAGTCTGCACGACTGCGGGATGCTCTACTCGCCACTTCGCAAAATTCATCGGCGAAGACACAGGGACGGCGTGCCAACTCCAGGGCAACTTGCCGGAAGTGTTCTACCACCAATGCCAGAAATGCGGTAAGGTTCACACTTACACACCCGCCGACCTGGTGCCTTGTTCCGTTTATCTCGCGCCCAAAAAAGGTTTTCGGGAATGGTGGTAAGGGATTGCATTCTCTCCGTTCCGGAGTAGACTGCTTCCGTCTCTTCTTTGGACTCGCAGGCTCGGCGTACTTCGACGCGTCGGGCCTTTTTTCTGTTTCTGACGACTGGCCGTTGTGACAGTTGGCGGCTAGCAAAATTCGTAGCATTATCAGGGCGATTTAAACTCATTCACCAAAAAGCCGCCCACCGGTTCACTGACCTCCGGACCTTGGACGGCTTTTTTCAATTCGTCGCGCGAACCCGTCTCAAATGTGTTGATGCTTCTCAAAATCCAATTGTCCCTGGCAGCCCTCGCGCTGGTTATCGTCCTCTTGGACTGGCTGGAGGACACTATAGCTAGCAGAATTGGTAGTTCCGCAGTGGAAGTGCAGGGAGGAGCATTAAACAGGAAAAACAAATCGGCGAAAAGATCCCACGCAAGTTAGAAACCCGTCATCGGTTTCCTCCCGGGGCCGAGGGCGGGTTCATCCTTTATGCCAATCCATAAGATCACCTGCCCGTATTGCGGAGCTGAGTTCGGACTCAGGGCGCAGAGCAACATATGATTACTCTGCAGAACTTGAGGAATCGGGGACTTTTTCGAGGAGTCGAGCCTGGGCACTCTTTCTGCGAACCGGTAACGATTGAGCAAGGGTTCGGGGAATGGTTGTTCAGCGCAAGTTGTTGTCAGTGCAGGTGCAAAAGAGAGCGATGCACGATCAGCGCACAAAATCTGAGATATCCCGCGTTAATTTTGGGAGGCATCGGGCGGCGCATTCGTTGGAGTTTGTCTCCCTCGCGACAGCATGACGCGGCGGTAGCGGCTGATTCATTGGCCGGCGCTCGATTGTGCCTATAACGGGTGCTTCACCCAGGTCGTTGACATAAGCGATCGATTCAAAACGCTGTTCGCTGCACATGCGGTCAATCATGCGCTGCTGCCGTCCGTTGAGCACAGCGTAAGGAAGAATTGCGAAGTTGCGAAACATCCACAACACGTAGATTCGGTGGAGGAAAGATGGCATTACATATCGCGGACCGATCGGCGTTTGGACACGTACGACACCGCCCGCCAGTTTTTCGATCAACATCAGGTGGTCCCACGTAGCATTGACACCTCCAAATTTTTGTCGCCAATCTTTTACCCGATTTGCCAATCCCTTAGACACAAAATCCTCACAATTGATTCTCGAGCACAAATTAAAGGCCAGAACCGAGCAAGGAGGGGCTAGACTTGGTTACCCCAAGTGTTTTGGAAGGCCCGCACCTCATATTGTTTCAGCGACTGAGGGCCGTTTTTACCGTCTAGTTCTAAGCCCAGGCGCGCTGGAACAAACGCGTTACTAGAACCCCCGCCTACTCGAGGGTGTGGGACCCAGTAAGAGTTGAGGAGTTTTTGGTTTGTGGCGCAATTACAGAGGGCGCCTTTTTGCCACGGGCTTGTTCACAGCGCAAGGAACCTTTTCATGAATTTTGAATAACCAAGTGACTTGCTGAAAAAAAATAGGTTATTCGGACTTGTAATCTGCATCTTGTAACGTCGTAACGGATGTGTAACGCATTGTTACGGATGAAGAAATGCAAGAATCATCAATAAACGTGCATGTTGAAGCGGATGTAGCGGTATATGGAGGAGTAGAGAGAGAGAAGACATTGCTTAGGTTCTTCTCCGGCGCTCGATTGCCCCACTCCATCCTTTCAATGTGACGTTGATTGAGGCAAAACCAGCGTGCAAACCGCTTGCCGTACAAGTGGCAATCGCCCCGTTGACAGTCCATTCCAATCGCCATTGAGTTATTGGCGTGTTGGCTGGTAGCACTCTGCCAACGTCGGTCCGCACATAATTGAAGTTGTTTTGAAGAACGAAATCCTGACCATGGCAGACCACCAAAGGGCAGACAAGAAGCAGAGTAAGCAACAGTTTCTTCATTTAGAGCACTCCATCCGCCCGCTTGCGGAGTTGATCCATCGACATGCTGTAGGCGTCATCCTCTGAGAACTGTTCGTGTGCCTTGAGGGCCTCAGCAGCCTTGCGGTTTATCTCCTCTCGCTGCTTGCGCACGACATCCTGTTTCAGTCTGAGGGGAATACCTGCAGCCTTCAGGTTTTTGTAGCTGTCTCGCAAATCCTGCACCGTGGCGGTAGTCGGATCGAGGCCGCGCAATTTCATTTCTGTTCTGAAATACTCGCCGTTGGGATTATGGTTTTGCTCATCGTTGTCAAACTCCGGGTGAAAGGCCAGAAACTTCTGAATCTCATCTATCACACCGGCCCGTAGACGCGTCTTCTCCTCGTCCTGAATCAGGGACTCCACTTCTTCCTTTATCTTGCCAGCAGAAAGGCCGTCATAGATTTCATCCGCCTTAGTCGGCGTGTAAGGATCGTTGGCGTAAAAGCCCGGAATGCAGCGCGTATAGCTCATTGTCTGTGCCTTTCTTAGCCGAGAATTTCGGCCCCTGTCTGGACACAATCCGACATCAGTCGGTTAAATTTTTGAGTATCAAATATGGCTGTCGGATCAAGCCGTCTCATCATGGGCTCGTCAGGTCGGAATCTTCCCTGACAGCGCATGCAAAGAATGTACCCTACCGATGTCGGGATATCGTTATCGCGCACCCAAACACAGTGACTACCACCGCCGGCAGATTTTGGATGTTCATGTTCGCAGCCGTGTTCCTGCATCCAGCGTTCGTTGGCCTTCTGCTGCTTGATGCCATCCGCAGTAGCCTTGCGCTCCGCCTGGCGCTGTTCTAGGTCGGCGAGTTCCTGCGAAGTAGGCTCTGGCGGTTTCCGCATCTCCTTGGCCATTGCGACTACCGCCGCCGTGACCGAGGTCGTGATGAGGGTCTGCAATTCGGGAGTGATTGTTTGCACTTTGCTCATTGTGTTCCTTTCGCTCTCTGCTGTCGTTCAAATGCAATAACTGTGTCGAATGAAACTTCGTCGCTGCTTCGTCTGGGCTTACGATTCCACCTATGCCGCGAGTTGCGTTCAGCGATAAGCGCGAGTTTGTAAAACTCGCCAACCGGGGTGTTTGGATCTTCCAGCCGCTGAAACACCAGCGTCATATAGCGGCGCTTGCTCATGAGCTTCTGTTTCTTTGTCGCATCTGCCATCGCTAAAACCTTTCTATTCCCTCTCGTATCCCTCGGCACCGCTCTCGGGAGTGGGCTGTTTCAATCGCTCCAAGAATGCGTCTAACGATTCGCTGCCGTCGTTTAATCCCTTCGTCATCTCCACCGCTTGCCGCAGGAAATACGGCTCCAGCTCTCCAAGTGCTACGACCTTCGTAAAA
>DATFQQ010000236.1:0-80165 GCA_035264195.1 Candidatus Sulfotelmatobacter sp.
GGCATCGGGCGCGGCGATGTTTTCCAAAGAATCGCGGTTGTTACAGCGTGAGAGGTTTTTGAGGGTGAGGAGCACTCTCAGGTGGGGCTTGTGTTCCTCTTTACCTTGCCGCACTGTCCGCAACCATCTCTACCGCCCGAATGTTTGACGGCAGGCTCTCCGGAGTCGCGTTTTTCTGACTCGAAATCATAATCCAATGGCTGCTTTTGCAGTCGCCCGTGATCAGGACTGTGTCCAATAAAACTCAGTATAGTCTGTCTCAGTCCTGCAGCCAGAGGCGGCGTAAACTTGCTGGCGCCGTTCGAATTGAGATGGAAGCGGTCCGAGTAATCCGAAAGCGGCAGTACACCTGGCGCGATTGGGATCAAAACTTCGACTCCGATAGATGCAGCAGCCCGCGATACAATATCCGCACCCGCGTCCTCATTCGAAGGGGGGACTACGAATACGAGTTTCGCTTCATACCGTTGGCATAGCTGGCGTAATCTCTCCAGTCGTTGAGTGGTGAGTTCACGCAAAAGGTCAGCAGGTGGTTTTTTTTGGGTGGGGTGGAAACTGCGGGTCAGGATCGGCAGGTCAGGCAAGATCTTGCCTAAAACCCAGTTGCGAATCTCAGCGCGAGTACCGTAAAAAAAACTGAGGTTTGCCAGCGCCAAAGAACTCGTCCGGTTACGATCCGCCCCGGTTTCTTTCACGAACTCCAGAAGATCAGATTTATCCACTAGGAAGTGCGCGGTGTAATCTCCCCCGATGGCGGGGGAAGTAAGCTGAGATGGATTCAATACCAACACGATCACATCGGGGCGCGCTCCCGATGCAAACATGCGGCGCAGGCCATAATACCAATCGAGATAGAATGTGTTCTCCACTACGACGCGATAAAGAGTTAACTCGGGCCCAGCCTGTTGTTGCAATTTCGGAAAATCCACACCCTGGAGCAGCAACGAATTTCCAACTACCAGAACAGAAGCGGCACGCACCGAGTGACGCACGTCTTTCGCCCGCTCGAATTCCGCTTCACGCCGGTGCTCGATGTGACTGATGCGCCCAAATCCAAGCGCCGTACCGACTTCAATAAATGCGCACACCAGAACGCAAGCCAAGCCGAGCAACCAGATATGCCGTAGAGTGGGCGCCCTAAAATTGGAAGTAGATGAATGCATTTGCCTGATTTGCCGAGAACAGAGCAATCAACAAAACTACGCCGCAAGCGAGCGCGATTCGTGCAGCAGGTGCCCTTTGCTGAAAAACATATTCTTCGCCAGAATGCTCGAGATACAAATCCACCAGAAACAGCGGAATGGCAGATAACGCCAGGAACTTCAGCGCAACTGCATATTCAGGCAACCATGCAACCCGACTGAGCCCCTGCAAGAAGGAAGCCGCGCTGCCAAGAGACTCGGCGCGAAAGAAAACCCAGCTCAGACAAACGAGATGGAACACAAAAATGCGGTGAAGCCAAGTTGAACCCAGTCGGAGCCCCTCAGTCCGCAATAACCCTGTTTCACGAGCGTAGCGTTCGATGGCTAAAGCTGCGCCGTGGAGCCAGCCCCAGACCACGAATGTCCAGTTGGCTCCGTGCCAGAGTCCACCGAGGACCATGGTCGCCAGCAGATTGCGGTAGGTCTTATATCCTGGCTCGGCGCTGCCACCCAACGGGATGTAGAGATAGTCACGCAGCCACGTGCTGAGGCTGATGTGCCATCTGCGCCAGAAATCTTGGACGGATGTCGCCAGATAGGGTTGGCGGAAGTTCACCATGAAATGAAAACCAAACAATTGTGCGCTGCCTCGAGCAATATCGCTGTAGCCGCTGAAATCGCCATAAATTTGCCATGCAAACGCATAGGCTCCAATTGTTAGAACCGGTAGGTTGGGCGGCCCTAGATGGCCGGAGAATGCGGCGTTCGCTAGAAGAGCACAGTTGTCGGCGATGACGCACTTTCTGAACAAGCCGGAAAGAATTAAGAGAATCCCATCGAAGAACTGATCCGAGCGGAACCTGCGTGGCTGTTGAACCTGCGGTAGCAGATGATTGGGGCGCTGGATGGGGCCCGCAATCAGGTGTGGAAATAGGCTGATGAACAAAGCGTAGTCAACGAACGATTCTGTGGCCGGCAACTTTCGTTTGTACACATCCACGATGTACGCAATTTCCTGAAAGGTATAAAAGGAAATTCCCGGAGGCAGAATAACGCGGAGCAATGGCGCCGACACGCTCAAGCGGAACACAGCCAAGATGTGAGTAAAAGAATCCGTGAAGAAATGGAGATACTTGAATATGCCAAGAATGCCAAAGTTGATTACCAGCGACGTCACTAAAAGCGTGCGGCGTGTGGAATCGCTTTCGCAGCGCTGAATGTAGCGAGCGATAGTGAAATCGATGGCAGTGCTGCCCATCATCAGGAGCAGGAAGCGATAGTCCCACCAGCCGTAGAAGAAGTAGCTGGCCGCCAGCAGAAATACATTTTGGCTCGTGCGGTTTAAGCGCCAATACACTGCCACGATCGAGATCAGGAACAACGCGTAAGCCGGAGTGTCAAACCACATGTTGGGAGCGCACACATGAGCCGTCGGCCGACGGAGGACGGACCAGCCGCTTGTGAGCGCGATAAGCGTACCCAACGATTGTTAAAGGAAAACGACCGAAGTATTAATGTTAAGTCAATCCTCTGGCGCCTGAATTTCACACATCGGACAAGCTTAATTCGGCGTTCCGCAGCCTCACCTGCCCACAGACTCTCGCGCTTTTTGAATCCAGTACCGAGGGCTCGTTTCGTAGAGAAGAGACGCCAGGCTTTTCAGAGTCTTCTTGCCAGTCAGCTTTTCAACGAATGCGCGCGAGTGGAAATTGGTGGGAAGCAATTCTTCGGTGCTCGTGTCTCCAGCCAAAGCATGCGCGATCGAGTCGTCCAGAATCGCTAAAGCGCGATCGATTTCTGGTTTGGTGATGGTCAACGGGGGAATAAACCGAAACACCGGCTCGTAATAGGTGTAAGTAAAATGCAAGCCACGATTTGCGGATAGCGCCACAATCTGCGAACAGAGTTCGTGCTCGGTGCCATCCTTGCATTTTCCGATCTCAGCACCAAGCATGAGGCCTTCTCCACGGACGTCTACGATGATTTGGTGCTTCCTCTTCAACTCCAGGAGACCATCCATGAAGTAGCGGCCTTGAGCGACAGCGTTCTCCACAAGGTTTTCTTCACGCACGATATCGATGGTTGCGGCAAAGGCGGCGGCGGGTAAAGGATCAGACTGGTGGCTGGCAAGGTGAAGCCAGCGCTGAGACGCGATGCGATCGGCGATCGCATCGGTCGTGATTACACCTGATACAGGAAATCCGGCCCCCGAACTCTTGGAGACGACCAGAATGTCAGGTTCTACCTCGTGATGTTCGCAGGCGAACCATTTGCCGGTTCGTCCGAAACCGGTTTGGGCTTCGTCGACGATCAACAAAGCTCCAATATTGTGAGCGTAGTCGCGCAGCCGGTTCAAATAACCGGGAGGAGGAGTGAACATTCCACCCGCTGAGAAAAAGGGTTCGACGATGATGGCTGCAATATCTTGGCGTTTAGGCAGCAATTCGATCGAACTGTCTAGACACACAAACTCGCATTCGGGATAGTGATTCTTTACCGGACAGTGAAAACAGTGAGGTGCAAGCAGCCGAAAAGTTTCAGGCACAGCGGGCCCCGATCTTTGACGGTCGCCTCTCGAAAAGATCGAACTAAGGCCTTTCGTTCCGACGGAAAGGCCGTAATAACCTCGATTAAAGCCAATAACACCCGTTTTCATCGTGTATGCCTTAGCCAAACTGATTGCACATTCGTTTGCCTCAGTTCCAGTCGACAAGAAAATCGATTTGGAAAGGGATCCAGGAGTGATCTCCGCGAACTTCTTCGCAGCCTCCAGGACGATTGGGCTGAGGAACTGAGTACCCGTGTGGATTACATTTCCGATCTGTGCAAGGAGTTTCTCAAGGTATTTGGGATGATTGTTTCCCAGAATCGAACAAAATTGGCCGGCAGAGAGGTCGAGGATTTGATTGCCATCAACGTCTTGGAGAGTGCAGCCTCGTCCGCTTGCGATCAGACTATCCGCATAGGGCATGGCCATAAGGATGTATTCCCCATACTTTTCCCATAGCTCCAGACTGCGATCAACTCTCGGCTTCATGGCCAGGTCTCCAGCAAGGAAAACCGAACAACAGTTTACGCTAGTGCAGATAGATAGTTTGTTCTGGAGAGACTACCTGATTTCCTATCTGATCTCTAGCGCGAATGATGAAAAATATCCGGCTGCTTGCCGGCAGATTCCCTACGCTTACGGAATGTGCTATCGAATAGCTCGACTCCAGGGGCGACCAACCGAAGTATGTGCCTGACGTCGTGCCCCAAGCAATGAATCCGCTGGTTCCTTCATTCGTTGTCCAACTCACCGAGGCAGTTGTGGGCCCACTTTGAATTGCCGAGATTGCGCTGATCGCCGGTAGTAGGTTGCTCAAAATGGTGGGGCCCGGAGTGACAGATTGTCCTCCCTGCGCCGTCCGGCGAATGTAATAAATTACATTCCTCAGATCATTTCCTGTTAACTCGGGACGCGGAACCGAACCCTGCGCCCCGCTTTGCAGGTAGCTAGCAAGCTGCGCATCCGTCATCGAGACCAGATCGTCAAAGTTCAAGACGTTCCCCAAGTCGCCGTGACCTTCGAATCCGTGAACAGCCGCAAAACTTGGCCGACTACCAAACGGGAAATTTGGCACAGTTCCATTCATCCAGATCGTCCTACCTGCAGTATAGTCCGCGAGGTTCAACTGAAACGCCGGATCCGTCGGCTGGATCAGACGGAGAGAAACTACTCCGGCGCTTTGCACACCCGAAACCACAATCCGTCCTTCCTGATCGTCAATCGCCACTGACCAAGGGCCGGAGGTCCAAGGCATGGCGCTTTGAGTTGTCTGACCCGAGTACAGTGGATTCGTGCCGTGGGTAGTGATCATTTGGAGGGGAACCGAGGTCGTACCAGTAATGGGCACCCGGTACAGCCCATTCTGCTTTCCGGTCACCATACTTGCAATGATGTCATCCTTTTCGCCAACATTTCCGTTGCGATCAACATCCAGCCAGACCTGCTCGCCGTGAGCATTTCCCGCGTTACTGAATTGCGCAATGGTGGTGACGGTTTGTCCCTGCAGGTCAATGTATCGGATTGTTTGGCTGACGGTTTCAGCTAATACAAGGTTAAACCTAGAGTCGAGACGAATTGTATTCGGATAATTGATAAGCGCGGACGCAAAAGGAAGCGTAGTACGGGGAGCAAAGGCCAGCGGTGTTGCGGCTACAACGGCGGGGGCAGGCTCAGCAGCCGGGCCAAGTCCGACGAGTGTGGTTACATAACCATTGGGATCGATCTTACGGATGGCAGCATTCTGGGCATCTGCAACGTAAACGGTCCTGTCAGCCGCAATAGCAATGCTGCTCGGCTGGTTGAACAGACTCAGATTCCCCGGCCCGTTTAGGTATCCGGAAAGGCCTACGACACCGGCATACGTGGTTATTACTGGTGGAGACTGGGACAGATCGACTAGAGCGATGCGGTGATTGTTCATGTCCGCCACGAAAATATGAGAGTGATTGGTGGGATCGATTGCAAGATCAGTAGGAAAGTAGAACGGCACGTCAAATTTACCGACCAGGATGTCTTGATGATTTACGGAAGCCATCGGAATGGAACCGTCAAGATAATCGAATGCCGGTAAATTGCGACTCCCCACCCATCCTGCGAGGGTTTTGACATTGCCATCCATTCCGAGAAGAAAGAGCCGGCCATCCATACTGATGCCATAGAAGCCCGGACCGTCAGGATTGGCGGTAAATGTAGCGTAACTTGAGAGGCTTACATCATCCTGGGCCCCATCGAAATGATCCTTACGCTGTTCCCAGCTAGGGCCCATGATGTCAAACCCCGCCTTTGCATCACGCAAATCATCACAACCGATCAGGCTGGTAAAGAGCGGATCTTCGACAATCGATCCATTTCTTAATTGCCAGTAGGCAGGTTGTGCCTCTCCCGCATTGGTAACGGAGTCGAGCAGCGATTCAGACCAAAAAGCTGTCGGCGTGTTCCCGTTTGCTGGAGCAATGAACTGATAGGGAAAAGGATGTGCAGTCGCGTGCGGCAAGAAGCCCGGATAGTTGACGAAATCTGCAAATTGCGGCATGACGGGTCCGTATCCCTGTGGGGGAGAAGTTATTGGTAGAACTTGCGAGCCCGTAATAGCCACACCGCTGTTGGACACGACAAATGAATATTGCCGCCCGAGAAAGGTGTAGCACATTTGACCTGAGGGCGGCTCGTTAATGTACAACACCGACAGAGTATGCGTGCCGTCGGCAATCGTGGAGGAATCCAGTGACCACGCGAAGTTATCCGTAAGCACGGGGCCGACCGGTTGATTATCGATAGTATAGCGCAGGCTCACTCCGGAAACTCCCGTTTGCGCTTCGCTCACGAATCGGAATTGAACGTTCAATGCGACAAGACCCAATACTACAGGCGGCGGATAGTTCAGGGTTGACTGAACGGTGTATTGAGTGCCGGCGATCGATAGTGCTGAGAAAACTTGTGTACAACCTGAGGCAAAACTGGCCACAAAGAAAAAAGAAAACAAAAGAGCTACCGTTCGTGTCACTTTCCCAGTCCTCCTTGACGAACTCTTCCTGGTTGCGATTTGATGCAGCAACCGCGTAAAGGCGGCTGCCACGAATCTTTTGCGAGCGATATGAACCACCTAGACAGTAATCCATTGTGGGCACGGTGCCTTCGTGCCAGTTGGACCCAATTCTGGTAAAGAACGTCAGTCCACAATAAAACTAGTTGACCTTTGTTAAGGAATCGTGACTGACATGTTTAAAGCCGTGGTTGCCGAACTTCGATTCTCAACCCGGGCGGCAAAGATCGGTAGCGGTTAACCGAGGTAGCAGGAAAGTCGTGATTTGTAACATTGCTGTAAGGTAATGCGCCCGGTGCTGTGCTATTCTTCTGCAACTTCGGCACAGTGAAAAGCACCGTTCCGAGGATTACTCGATCCAGCCACCTGGCTGGAGAGCGGTGACACGACTCTCGGCCTACAACCGGATTGAAATTGGAAAGCGCTACAAAAACTGGTCACTCCAAGAGGTGTCACTTCGCGCGGCGCCCTAAGGTGTGGATTGTGGCACCTTCCTCCCCGCCATACGGGGGAATGAGTGTGCAAGGGGAGAAGCTTCGAGAAAGACTTGCAAGCGAAGACTTTGATGCGGCAATACTACCCACGAACCCTGCACTGCCGAAACCATTTCGTGTTCTTGAACGAGTTCCGCTCCTGCGAACCATTCTGCGGGAGGCACAGTACTTGATCTCGTTGCTACAGGTCATCCGCTCGCCCGGCATAGTTCATCATTTCTGCGCATCGTATCTTTATTTCTTCCTGCACTCAGCTCCCTTGTTGCTGCTTGGCCGCTGGTCGCAGTCAAGAATTGTGGTGAACTATCGGGGAGGGAAGGCCTCCGACTTTCTGCGAACCTGGGGATGGGCAGCGATCCCTCTGCTGACCAGGGCAGACGAGATTGTTGTGCCTTCCGAGTTTTTACGACGAATATTCGAGAAATTTGGACTAGCTTCCACGTTGCTACCTAACCTAGCCGATACCGAACAGTTTCCTTTTGTCGAAAGAGAAAGATTTGAGCCGCGGCTTCTGGTCACGCGGAACCTTGAACCTATTTACGATGTTGAGTGCGTGTTAAGGGCATTCCAACTCGTTCAGGAAAAGCTCCCTGAGGCCATACTGGGCATTGCCGGCGGCGGATCCGAAGAGGAAAAACTTCGCGCGTTAGTCAAGAGTTTAAAGTTGCGCAACGTGGTGTTCTTTGGTGCGATGCCCCACGAAGCCCTACCTTCTATCTATAGGCGGTATGACCTTTACGTGAACGCCTCACGGATAGACAATTTTCCCGGTTCGCTGGTCGAAGCCGGGTGTTCTGGTCTTCCAATTGTTACCACAAATGCGGGCGGCATACCCGAAATGATTCGACACGGCGAGAATGGGATGCTATGCAATGTTGGCGAGCCCCAGGCCTTGGCTGACGATGTATTGCATATTCTTACGTGCCAGGAACTCGCTACGCAGTTAGCGCAGAATGGACGAACGTGGAGCGAGCAATTCGCTTGGCGTAACCTTCGTCCCAAGCTTTTGCAGTGTTATGGTCTCACGAACGAGAACCGCGTCGACGCTTTGAGGTCGTGTCAGGTATTGGCGCCTTGACGCAATTGTTCTACAGGAGCAAATTTTGGATTGGCTCGAAGACTCCCGCCGGATGCTTGCAAGCGAGGTCTTTCGCCTGCAGGAATTCGTAAAGGGCCATCGCACCTTCAGCGTTCTTCGCGACATGCAAAGGGAGCAATGGATATCTCAGGATGCTTTACGCGATGTTCAGGAGCATCGACTCCGTGCGCTGATCAAGTCGGCTGACTCAGTACCGTATTATCACGAGTTGTTCCATCGCGCAGACCTGAATCCCGATAATTTTCGCGTCGCGGATCTGCAACGGATTCCTTTTCTCACAAAAGAGATCATCCGCGTTAATCTTGCGCGCATGAAAGCCTTGAAAACCAAGGGAGTGAAGAAGTTTTCGACGGGCGGATCTACCGGTTCTCCTCTTACGTTTTATCTCGGGCCAACTCGAGTCAGCAGCGATGTGGCAGCACGGATAAGGGCTGAGAGTTGGTTCGGGGTGGTCCCAGGCGACCCCGAATTCGCGATTTGGGGCTCGCCGGTTGAGATAAGTAAGCAGGATCGCATACGCGAGCTCCGAGATCGAATTCTCTGTACACAGTTGCTGTCTGCCTTTGAAATGAGCCCCGAGACGATGAGCCGTTACCTCGATGAAATGGAGCAGCGAGGCTGTCGGCGTGTTTTTGGCTATCCCAGTTCGATTGCGCTCTTATGCGAACACGCCCGTCAGGAAAAAAGAGATCTCCGTAAGTTGGGCGTGAAGGCTGTATTTGTGACGGCGGAATACCTCTACGAGCACTGGCGTAAGACAATCGCGGAAACATTTGATTGCCCGGTCGCCAACGGGTACGGCGGCCGAGACAGCGGTTTTGTCGCACACGAATGCCCCATCGGCGGGATGCATATTACAGCTGATCGGTTGATCGTCGAGATTGTCGATGCGCAGGGGCGCCCGCAACCTTTCGGTCATGCCGGGGAGATTGTCGTAACCAACCTCGATACACCGGAGATGCCGTTCATCCGTTATCGTGCTGGAGACGTTGGTGTGCTGACAGATCGCTGTTGCGCCTGCGGCCGAATGCTGCCTCTGCTGGAGCGAGTCGATGGGCGCACGACCGATTTCGTCGTTGCCCCGGATGGCCGTGTGATGCATGGTCTGTCGCTCATTTATGTGATGCGCGAGATTACGGGAATCAAAGCATTCCGCATCACCCAGGAAAAGGTCACGTCGTTCAAGGTGCAAATTGTGCGAGATGAGAAGTATGAGTCGTGCAGCGAGGAACGCATCCGCAAGTCCTTCATGCAACGCTTAAAGTCTCCGGTCGACGTGGGAATATCTTATTCGGAATCGATACCGCCCACCCCCAGCGGCAAGACGCGGCACATCATCTCCGAAGTCAGCCCTCCAAGCACTGGCGTTTGGCCTCTCTCTGGGCTTTCCGAAGCAAACGCAAAAGAAAAGCTCAAGTGAGCCATCGTGACAACGAATTAAGCAGTATGGAAGCAATCGTATGTGCGGAATCTCAGGAATCTGGAACTACAAAACCGGGCAGACCGTCGAGAGGAAGAGACTCCGACACATTACAGACCTGCTCGCGCATCGCGGTCCCGATGGAGAAGGCTTCTACGTATCCGAGGACCTCGGCCTTGGACATCGCCGCCTCAGCATTATCGATCTCGAAGGCGGCAAACAACCGATGTGCAATGAAGATTCTACGGTTTGGATTGTGTTCAATGGAGAAATCTATAACTATCTGGAACTTCGTGACGAGTTGCTACAGCGCGGTCACGTTCTGCGCACCAAGTCGGACACGGAGGCGATCGTTCACCTCTACGAAGATTACGGCGAGGGTTGTTTTGAAAGGCTGCAGGGAATGTTCGCGCTGGCGTTGTGGGACAAGCGCAAACGGCAATTGCTGTTGGCGCGCGATCGCATCGGAATTAAGCCCTTGTTTTATGGCGTGGGAAAGAATGGCGTAGTCTTCGGTTCAGAGATTAAGTCTGTGGCAGCCTCGGGATTAGTGGAGCTCGGGATTGACGCTACTGCGATTGCTGATCTTTTCACTTTTTTCTACATTCCGAGCCCAAAGACGATTTACCGAAATATCCGTTCTTTAGCACCTGGCTCCTATCTCAGAATCGATCGCCGAGGCAGTTTCCAACGCAAGTATTGGGACTTGAAAGAGGAGCAGTTGCACTTGGCGGGTGACGAAGAACATGAGAAACAGCTTTACAGACATCTTCGGCAATCGGTGAAATCACATCTCCTGAGCGATGTACCCCTCGGGGCATTTCTTAGCGGCGGGCTTGACTCGAGTTGTGTTGTAGCATTCATGAATCAGGCGGCCGCCGAACCGGCTACCACGTTTTCAATTGGATTCAAGGAAGCGGCATATAACGAGCTCCCGCGGGCCCGCTTTGTCGCGAACACGTTCTCTTCTGCGCATCACGAGCAAACGATTACGGCCGAGCCGGCGAGGTTTCTAACTGAACTTGCGGGATTTTACGACCAGCCATTTCCCGATCATTCCTCACTTCCAACATATTATGTTTCGCAATTGGCGCGGCGTCACGTCAAGGTTGTGCTCTCGGGGGATGGAGGCGACGAAATGTTTGCGGGCTACAGCCGATATCGCCGGCAGCACTCCCTGGAAATGATTCGACGGTCCGTACCATCCGCTTTGCTGTACCCGTTTCGTTCACGGCCGGGAAATCGGGAGAATGGGACTCTAACGGAGCGCCTGAGCCGGGTTTTGCATCAGACGGCGATCGGGGCAAGGGAGGGATATCTGCACGGCATCGTGATCGCTGACGAAGCACTGCGAACCAGAATTTTTTCGGCCGACTTGAAGCATGAGCTTGCAGGATACGATCCGCTGGATAGCTTTCGCGATATCTACGATCACGCTCCGGCCCCAGACTTTCTCTCGAAGATCTTATACCTGGATTTGAAAACTTATCTTGTCGACGACGTACTTACCAAGGTCGACCGTGCCAGCATGGCGAATTCCCTGGAAGTTCGTGTACCTCTTCTTGACCACCGTTTGGTGGAATTTGCGTATTCCTTGCCCCTGCAGCTTAAGTTGAGAAACGGTAAAGGAAAATATCTCTTGCGCGAGGTGATGAAGAGGTTTCTACCCGCACAATTTCTCGTTGCCCGCAAAATGGGGTTTCGCATTCCTTTTGTCCCGTGGGTGCGTGGCGCCCTTCGCAATTGGAGCGAGGACGTTGTATTTCGCGACTCAGAAACGGATTCATTCCTCAATGTGGCCGCAGTCCATGAGATCTGGGAGAGCTTTCAAGGCGGGCGAGTTCACCTAGGTGATCTGGCGGGCATCCTGCTGAGCTTCGCGTTATGGTCTCAATCCACCAAGCGTAATTTCCAGTTCTGTGCGGATATCTGACGGGTCGTCCAGACCAACGCACGACGTACGACATCAATCGTCCGTGACACAGATTGGGCGATGATCTTCTGCGAAGGTGCGAATTGTGATGTGATCGACCGGGCGGTTGAATGGTATGGGGCGAATCCATCTCAAAATGTGGTAGGCACGCAGGGATTCGAACCCCAGACCTCTACCGTGTTCGGGTAGCGCTCTGCCACTGAGCTACATGCCTATCTGAAAACCGTATCAAACAGATCATCGGAGCATTTATCCACATAAGTCTAGGCACTTGCTGCAGATGCGAGCTGCGCGGTGTCCAGGACACTTACGCGATGCTCCAAAGGCCTTACGAAATTCACAAACGGCTGAAAAGTACCGGCGGCCAGAATCTCATCCAGACGAGATTCCGTCTTGCTTAAACCTCGATAATGTCTCAGTCGCGATTTCCAGCTCCCCTGGAGCCGGGGTTGCTCCGGATCAATCTCCCACGGGTGGAAATAGATCATGAAGGGCCGACGTTCCCACTGGTGAGTTGTTTTGATTGCCCATCTTGTAAAAGCCATCGGTGCCAACCTGAGGTAGCCTCCACCACCAAAGGGAAGGTTCATTTTTCCGACGCGCACCGTTGAAGGTGGTAGTTCCCATATGCTTCTTCCCGATGACAGCTTCCGTTGGTGAATCCAGCGACACGCGTCCGGAATCCCGTAAAGGTCGTGCCGAATGGGGAAGATACTGGAGTCGTATTCAAAGCCCTCGTCTACCAGGGTCTCCAGCGCCCATAATGACCTACGCGTGATAGAGAAGGTTGGTGCACGAAATCCAACAACTTTCCTACCGCTCACATCCTCGATCAGTTGTCGTGATCTGCGCAAGTCCTCCCGAAATTGCTTTGGAGTCAAGTGGAATATCTGGCGATGAAGATGGGTATGACAAGCTAATTCATGGCCTGCTTCCGCGACCTCACGAACGAGCGCAGGTTCGCGCTCAGCGATCCAACCCAAGACGAAGAATGTCGCGCGACAACGATGCCGCTCCAACAACTCCAGCACCCGAGTTGTGCTATTCCGAACGCGAGACGGGAACGATGACCACGTGGAGCGGGGAATGCGCGATGCGAATGCTTCGACGTGAAAGTAGTCTTCCAAGTCGACGCTTAGACCATCGATCACATCCGTTGTTTCAGGTTTCGATTGTTTTCCAGGTGTGACCCTAGCCATCCAGTTAGATTTCAAAACCGCTGTATCAGTAGGCGTACTTCCGGAGAGAGAGGATAACGACGGGGCCTGGTTCAAACTCTACTCCTTTCAGATTTGGTGGCGAAGCGTGGAACCTCGCCACAATTCTGTCTGGTGTTCGACAAAGAAGCGAAAATGAAATTGCTTACTGGTACTTGCGGCATCAGCTGATAACGTGGCCCTCTTGCAAACTTTTGGGGCCATTAGATTTAACGAGCATTTACAACTCAATCCTCGATTTGAAGCCTGATTGAGTTCAGCGATAATAGCTTTTCTCTGTTAAGCAGCCATGATCGAAAAAAAAATATTCCGCGACTAAGTCATTGCGCCCGTTTGTGCAAATATCTGCACTACAGGCATCGCGATGTATCCGGACAATTGGAAGAAATGCAGCAATGGTTGGAGTTGTTCAAAAGAGTGTGAATTTAGCACATCGGATCTTGTTCGAATCCACTAGCGTTTCTAAAATACGGGTTCGAATGACTCAGCGTCGCGCCGAATTCATTGTAAAGGACAAAAAATGATTATTATTGTTTCGGGATTGCCGCGATCCGGTACCTCTCTAATGATGCAGATGCTCGCCGCTGGGGGATTATCAGTTTTATCTGATGGCGAGCGAAAGCCCGACACCGATAACCCAAAAGGGTATCTGGAATGGGAACGCATCAAGCAACTACCTAAGGATCCCCAGTGCATTGTTGAAGCTGAGAACAAAGTCGTTAAAATTGTTTCGCAGCTTCTGCAGAGCTTACCAAGAGGGCGGGACTACCGCGTCATCTTTATGCAGCGCCCGTTAGATGAGGTACTCAAGTCTCAGGACGAGATGCTCATTCGGCGCGACAAATATAGCCGCCATACCGATTTGGAGGTAGTGCGCCGGGCGTTTGAGAAGCACTTGTCCCAGGTCGACACCTGGCTGAAAGGGAGACCCGAAATTTCGGTTCTGCGAATCCAGTACCACGACGTTTTGCGCGAGCCTCGCTCGATTGCCGAAATGGTCGTCGATTTCCTAAAAATCCATCTAAATGTTGAGGCCATGGCTCATCAGATAGAACCGAGTCTCTACAGGAACCGAACCGACGTCTTAACCATGGAGAAAAGATAGGCAACTTACGATTCGCCGAAGAAGGAAGACGCTAATCGGAGCTCTGCTCGCACAAAACGTCCCTAAGATAGAAGTGGTCCAGATCTGTCGGTCGCCATGGTAGATTCAGGCACTTACTCGCCAACAGTAGCCCGCGCCGCGCACCGTTTTCAGATAGGCCGGGCGCAAAGGATCCAATTCGATCTTACGGCGAAGGCGCCTCACGCAAGCGTCTACAGTACGTAGGTCCACGTTTTGCGGACCCCAGACTGCGTCCAGTAGCTGGTCTCGCGAGAAAACGCGCGCCTGATTGTGAACCAGGTAATACAGCAAACGAAATTCAAGATCTGTGGTTCGGACCTCATTGCCTCGAACCGAAATTCGCATCTCGGTTGAGTCGATCTCGATGTCTCCCGCCGTGATCTTTGAACCGAGTGCTCTTACAACAGAAGGGAGTAGGGTGTAATTATCACTAAGGGAAATTCGCCGCATGACAGCACGTATTCGGGCAATGACCTCGCGACGGCTACACGGTTCAGAGATGTAATCATCTGCACCCGCTTCCAGCCCTACGACTCGTTCCTCTTCTGAAGCATTGGAAGCGATTAGGATGACGGGAACTCGAACGAAGCTACGCGTTCGTCGAACCTGCCCGCATACCTCCATTGCTGGCCCTGTCGAGGTTATTGTTTCAATGAGAATCAGCGATGGTTGAATCTCTTCCAACTGTTTTATGACATCGGGCCCTATAGGAACAGATCGCACTCGAAATCCTTCTTGCTCGAAGTGATCCAGAGGAAGACTCCCCTCATGGAATCTGCGGTTGCGATCGTAGAGAAGGGCGATTAGGTTCAGGCCTCGGCGAATGCCTTCGGCTTGTCTACAAACGTCCCCCCACACTTGTTTCATACACGTAGCCTCCCCCCCGGAACAGCTAGCGTCTCGTGCCTAACTTCCCGTCTCGACGGTCTCACATTCCATAAAAAGCCAAGGCATATTCCTTCCACGGCTCTGTTTTCTATACAGTTCCGAAACGGCACATCAAAAAAGGTTTTGAGATCCGGCCAAAGAGTGAAAGCAGCTGCACGCCATGCAGCTAGCTTCCTTGCCGTCGGTGCACTATACGCGAATTCATGTTTAATTACGGCGACTGGAATGTGAATAAAACATTAATTTATGACAAAGGTCATGAGCCAGTCCGCTGAGTTTTTGCACGCACCCGAACGGAGATAACCGCACGAGGAAACTAGCACAAGACTGCCAGAGTATCCGCCTCACGAAGTCGATCTCCTGGTTGCACAAGTTCTAGATCAGTAATGGCGCGAACATATGATGGGCGACACCAAACAGAAACTCCACGCTGCGAAAACCCTCGGCGAGTTCAAACAAGAAGCCAAAAAGAACCAGCTGTCGCAATGCGCCGGCTGGACTATTGTCTTCGGCTAGCCGGTTCGAAACCTTGCCAAGTACTGGCCAATGCCACGCAAGGAGAAGAGTCAAAATGGTCAAACCGCAGGAGAACGCGACATCGATAGGATAGTGGCCGCCTTCGTAGACCCGTGGAAAGGAAATGAGAGCGAGCGTCACGGCCGCCAGGGCGACGCTCAAACTACGGCTCAACCGCCAAAAACCGACAGCGATCGTGAAGTATACGAGCGTGGAATGACTGGGAAAGCAATTTCCGTTGCCGTTGCCCCAAAGGTGCTGCGGAAAGAGGGGTTGAAAACTCTTGTTCAGGACAGGCGCCGGCCAGTGCACCCACGGTCGCAGGACAATTGTGATCATGACTCCAAGAGCAAGGGCGATGGTGGAGTCGATCAGATAGCGTCTTCGCGCAAGCCTTTGCGAATCGTTGATTGTCCAAAAATAATAAAAGCAGAAGGCGAAAATCCAACAACTGAGAGGTGAATTCGAAATCAGCGTCCCGCACCAATCGTCAATGGCGTTGCTGGGTGGAATGTGACTGAAAAGGAAACGAAAGAGCTCGTAGTTCCAAGAGGAAAACCAAGGGTCGACGGACATAATTCAGCTGGAGAAACGTTGAAAGAAGCCCACCATATCTGCTCTAGGTTTCCGATCCCGTTGTGCACAGGGTAACTTCTTCGGTTTCAGTAGGAAGGACGAAGTTATAAATCTCCCGATATCGCTTCGCGAGAGTTGTCCAATCCCGCTCCTTCTCAACGAACCTGCGCCCGTGCACACTCAAGTGTTCGCGCAATCTGGGCGAAGTGATCATGCGTCCTGCTTGTCGGCAAAAATCGGCAACATTTCCGGCCTCGAAAAGCAGTCCTGTGTGCTCATGCGCAACGAGCTCTTCAATACCCCCAACAGAACTGGCCAGCACAGGTTTTCCCAGGGCCATAGCCTCGAGTGGCTTGAGCGGGGTGACCAGATCGGTCAGTCGACACCTTTGCCGCGGATACACTGCAATGTCAATGACAGAATAATACTCGACAATGTGCTCGTGCGGCACAAAGTCGATACAGCGAGTATAGGGGGAGGCGTCGCAGGCGCGAATCGCATCCTGAATCGCTGGCTGGTCTTCTCCCCGCCCAATGATCAACATGCCAAATCGGTGACCTTGCGAGCGAAGTTCCGCCGCCGCCCGAATCAACCAGCTGACTCCTTCGTACTTGTACAGGGACCCGAAAAATCCGAAGATCGGATTCTCCGCAAGATCCAGTTTGTGGGCTAGTCCTTCATCGCGTGCTCGCGGGTTTAGTCGCTTGGTATCGACCCCGTTGGGAACGTGGAAAAGCTTGTTCGGGGAAATCCCCCGTCCCTTCAAATCCTCGATCAGGGGCTTCGCTATTGCCGTAACTGCGTCGGCTTCGCGCGCAACAAAAGTTTCTAGTTCACGGGTGAGTCGTTCGCGTAATGACCGACCACCTTGCTTGTTCGGATTGGCCGCATCTTCCCAGAACGCTCGAATTTCATACACAAACGGCAGACCACGTTTTCTTGCAGCTTGCAGTCCTGCCAGACCGCATAATGCCGGAGAGTGAGCATAGACGATATCGATTTCACGGCTACTGATAATCTCCAATAAACGGCGGCGTAGCGTTTGAACAACCTGTTGTTCCCGCAACACGGGCCATCGATTACGCAGGGCGGCGTGGGTCAAACGTTGTTCGATAGGAGTCCGAAAATAACGTACTCCGTCCAATACCGTTTCCTGCGCTGAAGGGTCATCGATCTCATGGAGGGGGCCGGTGACGACGTCAATAGCCTCCCCACAACGAGACTGGGCGGAGACTAGGTTTCGACTGCGGATCGCGTATCCGCTCATCAACGGCCATGAGTGGTCTAACACGTGGAGAACGCGCCGCTGTGAAAATGTTGTCCGTTTGCGTTTCAATCTGGTCGCCAAGAATACCGCATTTCTGTCAGCCAGAGCCTGCACGAATATTAAAATCCTGCGAATTGATGATTTGTGGAAGCGCCCAGCCGCCATACACCGCTGACTTTTCTTGTCCACACAATCCACAGGAGCGACGATAATTTCATATTAATGTCGTTGTCTTGTAACAAGTTGTTGCTATAGTCACTGCGTTGTCCTGAGACGGTGTGCAGTCGAGGATTTGCGCCATGAAAAAGCTTGTTCTGGCCATTCTGGCTTCGTTAGTTCTGCTCCTCTGCAGTGCTCCCGCTTTTGCTGGCAACGAGATCGTGCTGGGAAGTTCAACCGGCGCGCCGATCAAGTTCGTTGGCACAGGTCACCCTGGGACGCACGACTTTAATGTGACTTTCAACATTAACAATCTCCTTGCGACCGGCTTTGGAACCTTGGCGAGCAGCGGGTTTTATAGCATCACTAACTCGGGAGCCATTCTCTCCAGCAACGGCAGTTGCGGTAGCGGCTGTTTCATGCTCGGCCAGACGGCGCCGCTAAAGTTTAAATACGGAAGTACGGCCGGTGCTTCAGACCTGCTGACAGGAGACCTTTTTTTTACCGATCTCGTTCAGACGGCCATGGGAGGAGGAATTTTCAATGACTCTCTTGTCGTCAATTTCTCTGTCACGGGCGGTGACTTGGCGTCGGCATTCACGACTGGCAATGGAATCATTACACTTCAGATCAAGTTCACGACGAACCAGGATCTTGCCACAATTCTGAATGGTCAAACCTTGCTTGCAAAAGTGGTAGGCGGAGCAGTATTTCCAGCGCCAGAACCTGCATCATTGGTTCTGATGGGTGCCGGTCTGGTTGGGTTGGCGAGCCTCGGTAGAAAGAAGTTGTTGCCGAAGAGGGTCACTGGTTAGCCTGAAGTAAGGATGGTGGTTCAATTTCGATGCGCAGCTAGTTTAATGGTCACGTGGACGATGGGTTTCGCCACCGGTGCCATCGGATAGACACCGTGGATAAGAATCGACTGTTCGGCCCAGTGAAGGGAGTTGATGGGGCACACTGGGCGTTGTTTGTTTTCGTTCTTACGACAGTAGCTTTTCTCTCGTTTCGCCAGACATTGTTTCTGCTGGTCGGTACGTGGTACCGGAGCCGTACGTTTTCACACTGCTTTCTGGTAGTGCCCATGTTTATGTACCTTGTATGGGCTCACCGAGAAAGCCTTGGGCGCATACGACGTCACGCGAACTATTGGGGCCTGCCGACGTTGGGCATTCTCATCCTAATCTGGATCTTGGGGAACCTAAGCGAGGTAAGGGTTCTCCAAGAATTTGTCGTAGTGTCGATAATGGTCGAAATAGCCTGGACACTACTCGGGACTGCGATTATCCGAAGCTTAGCACCAGCAATCATGTTCCTGTTCTTCGCCGTTCCCTTCGGAACTAGCCTAATCGCACCTCTGCAAGACTTCACTTCCTGGTTCGTTATTCATGTACTAACGTTATCCCATGTGCCTGCGGTACTGGAGAACCACACCATCTCGTTGCCATCGGGCGTTTGGAGTGTTGCCGAAACTTGCAGCGGAATTCGCTTTCTTTTGTCTTCATTCGTCTTAGGTGTTTTCTTTTCATTGCTAATGTATCGATCCTGGTCGCGTCGCTTAGTCTTCCTGTGTGCCTGCGTCGTGGTGCCGATCGTTGGGAACGGATTACGGGCGTACGGGACAATTCTGCTAGCCTACAGCACCAACAATAGAGTTGCGGTAGGGGTGGACCATGTTATTTATGGCGGGTTGTTCTCGACTATCATCCAAGTGATATTGCTGGCGATCGGTCTGCGGTGGCGCGAGCAAGGGTCGATCCAGCCAAGTAGGCAAGAAGCTTCCACTGCGGCAGCTGTGCGGGTCAATAATGATCGTTCATGGAAGAAGACCGCACTTCCGCTGACAGTGGCGATGGCAACAATGATGCTCGTTGCGCCAATGATTGCAAACCGTCTCTGGGACCGCGCGGCAATGACGACCCGTTGGACCGAGCCCCCCATAACAATCATGGCTCCGTGGCAAAGTTCTATAACTGGAGACATGAGCTGGGCGCCGCTCTGGCGCGGTCAGTATGCTAAATACAGCAAGAGTTACGAGTATATGGGGAAACGGGTTGACGTTTATTGGGTGTTGTATTCCGGCCGGCAAAGAACCGACTTGTCCCTACCGTCGGATGCCATCGCGAGCACTCAGGCTTGGGCCGTTGTGCGCCAAGAGTTGAGAAATGTTGTCATCGCAGGCAAGAATGTCGAGGTTTATCGGAACTTGATTCGGTCGGGCAGGATGTCCCGCACGGTTTGGACTTGGTACTGGGTCAACGGAGAATTTACGGCGAACCGTAACCGCGTGAGACTGCTGCAAGCCAAAGCGCGGCTCGTGGGAGATCCAGCGGAGATAGCAGTCATCAGTGTGGGTTCTGATGGACCATTGAATGTTTCCGACGAAGACGAAGCCCTGCAGGAATGCGTGGTACACCTGAATTTTGAGAATAATGTTACGACCGTTTCGTCCACTGGGTTCCAGTCGGCCAGTTTGATCCCACTGGAGAAATAATCACGCCAGGATGCCAGAGCAGATCGGATTATTTAGACGCTCTTGCTCGGTGGAGCGCTGAGCCTACCAGAAACGTCAGGCTCGCGCTTAGCAGCCAAAAGGACGCAGGCTCGGGAACGATTGCCTCCCCAAGAGATCCTGATACGATCGAGTAGCGCTCCCACCATTTGCCTTTGCAAAGAAGTACCAAGGTCAATTCCAGTTCCCCCATCTGGCGGGTGTCCGACAGGTTCAGCAATGCGGCTAACTCCGGATTCAAATGCTCAATGATCCGTGCTTCCAGGATCAGGTGTCCGTTCTGCTCAATCAATTTCACGTTAGCAACGGTTGCCGTCATTAATGTCCCACGAAAATCACCATTGCCGCACTTCGCGTCATGATTGAGATCGGCACAGCCCCGAAGTGCCAGACGGCCTCCGGACTGCCAAAACCTGTTTCCATCATGAGAGCCCCAAGAACCTTCTCCTGCGAAAAAAAGCCGGCCACCGAACAACCGAAGAACGTCAGATCCGAATGCGAATTCGCCAAGCCTGATGCCGAAGCCTAAAGCCCTGTGCTGTTCCCCTCGGCCGTCGTATATTACAGTTCCGCCGCTTCTAATTGGAACTGTCAAAACGGGGCCCGCCCAAGCGGGTACGTTAACGCACAGAGCAGTAAAAAGCGTAGCTGCCCAAGGCGCTATCTTTTTATTCCAAGTTCTTCGCCCAACACATCCGCAGCATTGCACCTTATGGTTTTCCTCACTCGTGCAAATTGGCAATTTCCAGAGAGGCAAGCCCAACTTCAACATTCACGAGAACGAGTTCGAAAAGAATGATGAACCCGCATCGTGCAGAGCCGCAAAAGACGCGACTTTTGGGGGGACGTGCTTCCAGTCGCGGAACGGAGTCTATCGCACTCTGGGCTGCAAGGCAAAACAAAGTTTGCTGGGAACTTCAGAGAATATGACGGGTTCTGCAGGTGGCCCGACCGATCCCAACAATTTTCATCTACTGTTCATCTTGCGGTCGATAAATTGTAACGAATAACCGTTACTCTTGGCTCTCGCTCGGCCTTGGCAAGCCGTATCTGCGCCAGGTGTTGGATTTCATTAACTGTCTAATTGGGCGTCCGGGGAAACTGCCGGATTCTCCGCGAGGAAGTAATCTCTACAACAGTGGAAAAAAATAGCACTCTCTGTGTCAGTCATGAACAGAAGCCATCCTATTCTGAAAACAACTCTGTAGTCGTTTTTGACTCAACTCCCAGTCGTCCTATGATCGTGGATCGGTCTCAAAGTGCGGCGTTAGAATACTTTGGAGTATTGCGATCGCGACTTCTTCATGCTCGCAGCAAGTCCGATATTCGGTCTGTGGTTATCACCAGCCCCGAAAAGGAGGATGGAAAGACTTTCACGTCCGTTAACCTTGCCATAAGCCTGGGGCAATTGCGACAACTTCGAATCTTGCTGATTGACGGGGACTTACGACGCAGCGGCATTACTCATATGTTCCATTTGAAAGAGGAGTCTGGCCTCGGCAACTTCTTGGAAGGTTGGGCTCCTTTTGAGAAATGCATTAAAGCAACCGTGCTTCCTCATCTCCATATCGTCCCCGCCGGACATATCTCGCAAGACTCACTACCTGCCATTCTAGAGGGAGCGCGGTGGCCAAAATTCCTACAGAAGGCAAAGGAAGAATTTGATCTGATCATCATCGATTCGGTCCCAGTGTCGGTGCCCTTGGCGGACTTCGAGTTGTTGCTGAACGCTTGTGATTCTGCGCTGCTTGTGGTTCAGGTTGGCAAAACCTCACGCGAAGCTCTCGATGTTACATCGATTCGTATGCGAGGAAAACTCCTGGGCCTGATTGTCAACAACAAAGAACTGCCCTCCAGGCTGGACTATCACTCAACCCCTTACGAGAAAAGGAACAAATAACGAGGCCCCGTAACATGTGGCAGGAATCGGCTCCTTCCCCGGCAAGCAAGATCCCTAAAGATTTCCGTGGCTGGCGGCAACCTGATTTGGCTGATCAGAGTTCCGAGCGATACAAAGGAGGATCGGTGCCGCCCGTGGAGGATGCGCCCCGCTGCCTGACTCTGCACCGCTACGAGGAGAAATTCCGCAAGGAGTGGGATGAGTACGTACTTCGTCACCACTCCGGATCGATCTGCCACTTGACCGCCTGGAAGGAAATCGTCGAACGAGCTTTCAAATTTGAGTCGCGCTACTTGTTCGTTGCCGAGAGTAACAAGATTCGGGGTGTGCTTCCGTTGTTCTTGGTGAAGAATGTTGTGCTTGGACGGACCCTGATCTCCACGCCGCTCGGAGTATACGGTGGCATTTGCGCCGACGATGAAGAGGCGAGTGCTCGGCTGCGGCTGGCTGCCTGTGAAATGGCCCGGGAAGAGCAGGTGCAATATCTCGAACTGCGCGATCAATGGCCGGTTGAGGCCTCAGGCTTTCTCACGAAAGAGCTATACGTTGCTTTTGATCTCCAATTGCCGGCCAGCCGAGATGAGTTACTCAAAAACTTTCCCCGCGATACGCGGTACATGATTCGTAAGGGCCAGAAAAATGGATTGAGTGCTGTGGTCGATAACGGTCAGCTCGACACGTTCTACGACATATATTCACGAAGTTTCGCGCACCTTGGCACTCCGGTATTTTCCAAGCGGCTTTTTAAAACTATTCTCGAAGTGATGGGTGAGTGGTGCGAACTCACTACGGTCTGGCGTGGAACCAAAGCGCTTGCCTCGGTGTTGAGCTTTCGATTTCGCGATCAGATACTGGCTTATTTTGGCGGTTCGTTGGTAGAAGGCCGTCCCGTCGCCGCCAACAATTATATGTACTACGAAGTGATGGCCCGTGCTTTAGAAGCAGGCGTCCGCCAGTTTGATTTTGGCCGTAGCAAACTGGGCTCCGGCTCCTACGCTTTTAAAACACAGTGGAATATGCGAGAGCGTCCATTGCCATATCAGTTTTTTCTGGTGAGGAGAAAGAACATGCCGAACTTCTCTCCCTCCAATCCACGCTTTAAGTTCGCGATTTTCTTGTGGAAAGCCTTGCCGGTGCCGGTGACGAGGGTTCTCGGACCGGCTATGGTTCGAGCATTTCCATAAAACGGAATCAAGTGTTAGGGCAAGCGTACAGGGTAAGGCGTTGTCTCAATAAAGGTGCTCGATCAAGACTTATGTGTGGCATTTGCGGGATTGTCGATTTCAATGGTGGAACGGTTGATGCTGAAACCGTCTACCGGATGGCCGACTCTTTGTCGCACCGTGGGCCCGACGGAGCGGGCTACCACTTCGAGCCTCATGTCGGACTAGGGCACCGTCGCCTGAGCATTATTGATGTCGAGAAGGGTGCACAGCCCATCGCGAATGAAGATGAATCGATATGGATTGTCTTCAACGGCGAAATATACAACTACCTTGAACTACGCTCTCTGCTGTTATCGAAAGGGCATCACTTTCGCACAAAGACCGATACGGAAGTCATCGTACACTTGTACGAAGAGGCAGGCACAGATTGCTTCGTTCAACTACGCGGTATGTTTGCCCTTGCCTTATGGGATCAGAAGCGACGGCAGGTAGTATTGGCTCGCGACCGGGTTGGTAAGAAACCTCTCTTTTACTGCGACGCCCACTCCCGTCTAGCTTTCGGATCGGAATTGAAATCGGTTTCGGCAGGCTGCCATTCGAAGTTCAATCCCGATACCACCAGTATCGCAGATTATTTCGCTTTTCAGTACATTCCGGCACCGAAGAGCATCTATCTGGAAGTTCGAAAAGTTCCCGCGGCGCATTATATTGTTTTTTCGGCAGCCGGAAGCAGTCAGCATGCTTATTGGGACTTGAGCTTTGCCGAAGTCGAGGATCGGAGCGAAGAAGAATGGTGTGAGAGCCTGAGGCAGTGTCTTCTGGAGGCCGTACGGATACGACTGATGAGCGAAGTCCCCCTCGGGGGATTTCTCAGCGGGGGAATCGATTCTTCAGCTGTCATTGCCTGCATGGCGCAAGTAATGGACACGCCCCCCGAGGCCTTTGCGGTGGGTTTCGAAGAAGAAAAATACAGCGAAGTGCATTATGCAAGGACTCTTGCGCGCCACGTAGGGGCAGGTTATCACGAAACCACGATTGGCGGGAATGCCACCGACGTCATGGAACGCCTAGTTTGGCATTATGACGAGCCGTTCGCAGATTCCTCTGCAGTTCCCACCTACTATGTATCGAAAGTCGCGCGCGAACAGGTCTCCGTAGCACTTTCAGGCGACGGCGGTGACGAAAGCTTTGCCGGTTATAGACGGTATGCACGTGAGATTGAAGATGATCATCTTCGCTCGACAGTTCCTCTTGCCGTGCGAAGAAATCTGCTCGAGCCTCTTGGTCGTTGGTTTCCAACGCTTGAGAGCGCTCCGCACTTCCTCCGTGGCAAGTCCTTTCTGCAAAGAGTTGGAGGAGACTCCCTTGAAGGGTATTTGAGACGGGTTTCGAGTCCACAGCACATTCGCCACGCCGTTCTCTCCGGCGATCTCCAACAAGAACTACGCGGCTACGACCCTTTGGAACAGTTTCGCGACCACTATTACCGTGCCGACACTGATGATGCCTTGTCGCGCATTCAATATCTCGATGTTAAGACTTACCTGACGGATGACATTTGTGTAAAAGTTGACCGCGCCAGTATGGCGGTTTCGCTTGAGGTGCGGGCCCCGCTGTTAGATCACCGGCTAATGGAGTTGGTCGCCCGCATCCCGTCCGATCTCAAACTTAAAGGTCGTATTGGAAAACACATTTTCCGGCGTGCATTTGGTGGCATGTTTCCGGCAGGTTTTCTGGACAGGCATAAGCAAGGATTTACCGCACCAATTGCGGAATGGTTCCGCAAAGAATTGCGAGAGCACGCGGAGGCAGTTCTATTTGTCTCTGACGATCTGCTCAATCTCCGAGCCTTGCGCAAGCTCTGGGACAGCCACCAAAGCCGCGTCCGGGACTATTCGGCAATTCTGTGGACCATTTACATGTTCCGCCAGTGGCAAGTTCGTTTCAGGCGATCGTCGGTCGTTACGGAAGCGTGCGTGCCTTCTTTTCACACAAGCGTAACGTAACACATTTAGTATTCCGTGCTGCTTGCACATGGTGGGCCTGACAGGCAAGTCTGCACTTGGGTGTTCGTTCAAATGACAAAACAAAAGAAACATTTCGCAGGCAAAGAGAATGCACCTTGCGCGGATCGCGGCAGGAATATTCGGTACGGGTATTGCGTATTCTTTTTACTTCTCGGTTGTTGTGGTGAAGTCCGTTTAATCGCTGCACAAGACTCTACTACTAAGCCTGGGCCGCCCATTCAACAAGCATCGATAACCTCTCGACAGGGTGAGATGTCGAATGTTGACAATAGCAGAGTTAACCCAGAAGCAGCAACGCCCGACCAGGTTACGAAGCAGGAAATCGATCCAAGTTCATATCGTATAGGCGAGCAGGACGCTCTCACGATCACAGTTTGGAAAGAGAAGGATATGTCATGCAGCGTCGTGGTTCGTCCAGATGGGAAGATTACGGTTCCATTGGTCGGAGAGCTAAAAGTGGTTGGGATGACGCCACTTCAGTTGCAGTTGATATTGGCCGAGGATTTAGAACCTTTTATAAAAGTGCCTAAAGTTACAGTGGCAGTAGCCGAGATTCGCAGCCGCAAGGTGTATGTGATCGGTCATACCGCCCGCGAAGGGCCGTTCATGATCAACAGTTCGACAACAGTGCTGCAACTTATCGCTCAAGCTGGAGGCGTGAAAGATTTTGCAAAACGCAAGAAGATCTACATTCTTCGCGTTCACGGCACCGAGCAGACTCGGATTCCCTTCAACTACGACGACGTAATCAAAGGGAAACATCCGGAACAGAATGTGTTGTTAGAGCCAGGAGACACGATGGTCGTTCCCTGAGTCCATACGGCAAACATGTTTTCGTTTTGCAAATTCGTGTCTCTGTTCCCGCGACTTTGGTTGGCATGCGCACCCTTTGCGGTGCTGTTCGCGATTCTCGTTTTTGCAAAAGCTGCTGGGGCGCAAAGTGACGCTCCTGTTCCAGTGAATATCTCAGGCTCTGAAGATACCAATGAGCGCTCGCAATACCAGGAACCAATGATGGACACAGTAATGTTCCAGGATGGTGATGGCGGCACAGGGTCAAGCTCAGATGATGAATTTGGCGAAGAACAGGACCCTGACACCGATCTCAGTACCGAATTGCCACTCAAAATCCTGTTGACTCCACTTCATTGGGGACGTTTTTCCTTATTATCCGTGAACGCATATGAGGGCTACAACAGCAATCCGCAGTTCCAACGAATTCCTTTAGGCGCCGAAATTACTGCTATCAGCCCTCTCGCGATCTATTCCACTGAATTTGTCGGATGGAAGGTGAACCTGCAATATCAACCGTTTATATGGTTGTCCTCAAAACGCACGCTTAAGGATTTCGCGGCAGTATCTTTCGATGTTCGGACTGTGCGTCATATCAACGGTAATTGGCATTGGACTCTTGGTGATCGCCTTCGTTTCTCACCAACTCACAGCACTGAGCAATCCAAGGGGTTCGTAGTCGATCCTTCTGGTGGGTTTTCCGTCGGGGACGCATTCTTGTCGAGTGGCCGTAATGTGCTGGTAAATGGTGTTGTTTCCACGCTAACTGACCGCTATGGTGAGAACTCAACGCTGACATTTCATGCTGATCAAGACTACACTCGCCTCTCGAATTTTGTCGGAGGATTGCGAGCCGTTGACACTCTTCCGGCACAACGAGCATTTACATTTTCAACAGGCAGTACATGGCGCAAAAGGATCAGCATGAAAGATACACTGAGTGCGGAGTATACGTATCGCTTTCTGAATACATCAGGTATTTCAGGGGCAAACGCAAACTCGCAAGCGGCCAGTATCGGATTGAGCCACAAGTTTACCCAAAGCCTGGGAGTGTCAGCATCCGCGGGGCCTGCCTGGTCGCTGTACTCTGGACACGATAATCGATCGAGCCACGGCAGGGCCACGCTGCACGGATCGCTCGCGTTATCCAAGGAATTCAGACGGGGCGGAGTAATCCTTTCATTTGCTCGTAGTGATAGCTTCAGCGGAATCATCAGCGACAGCTTCCACAATCGCTACGACCTAAACTTACATCGCGAGTTCACGACCCGGTTTCACGGATCAATTTCGGGGAGCTATATACAGCAAGAGTTTTCGAATGCGCGCAATACAAATGGCGAACTGGTTAGCGGCGAGATGCGCTACTTCCTAGACCGAAACTGGGCGATCTTCGCTCAGGCCCGATACCTCAACATCTGGGGTAACCAACGAATTCTGGGGCCGGAGAAGAGTGTAATACTTGGATTCCGCTGGTCGTGGGTGCCTGAAAAGCCAGAAATATGATTCATTCAAAACATCTTTGTACTGATAGGGTTGACCCGCAGTTCCGGTCGAACGACGTAGCCCGGCGATTAACCTGGGCGTGCGTATCCTTATTATTAGTGTTGTTCGCGTGTCTAATTTCGGCATCCTGCAATCGGCAGTCTGGCGCGCAAGTTGCACAAAATGAACTCGAAAAGGCCCGCGCATCCATCCGGAGTGGAAGGCTGGAGGAAGCCATCATTGAATACCGCCGGGCGATCCAGGCAGCTCCGAAGTTAAGCGTTTCACATTTTGAACTTGGAGAGGTATACGTCCAAAAAGAAGATTACATTGGCGGCGCGCAGCAACTGAACATTGCGGTCCGCCTTGATCCGTCAAACGACGATGCCCGTCTTGCTTTGGCCAACATCTTTCTATTGGCCAAAAGTTATCGCGAAGCCAAAGAGCAATCCGACGCAGTATTGCTCCAGCATCCCGCCAGTTCCAAAGCTTTGTTGGTTGGAGCGAGGGCATCCCTCGGAATGGGTGAACCCATGGATGCCAGTGCCGCAGTGGAGCAGGTCTTACGTACCGAACCAACAAACGCAGATGCCTGGCTGATACGAGCGACCCAGGAATTCGAAGAAAAACACTATTCTGCCAGCGAGGACAGTTTTCGCAAATCGCTTCAGTACGATCCTCACAAGCTGACGTCAACCGCTGCGTTTTCTGCACTCCTGCTGAAAGAGAACAAAACAACGGAGGCAGAAACTGTGATTCGCGATCTCGTGCAGCGAGAACCGGCCAGCTCATCTGCGGAGTATTTGTTAGCCGCTTTCTTCGTGCAGCAACGGCGCTGGAGCGAGGCAGAAACCGTTTTCAAAAAGATATCGGAACTAGGCGACTCCAATCCGAAGCAACGCGAGGCCCTTGCTACGTTCTATGTCTCGATGCATCAGGTTGACCTCGCCGAGAAGGAACTCCTCCGCATACGCGGCAAATATCCGGACGACGTGGCAGCTGAAAATGCCTTGGCATCACTTTACGTAGCGACGAATCGGGCCGCTGAAGCTGAACCTCTCGTGGCTGCAGTCCTGAAGGTCGTTCCTGACAATGCCGATGCCCTGATGTTGCGTGGGCGGTCGTTGATTCAGCAAAACCAAATCGAGCCAGCAATCTCGGTCTTGCAGCACGCGACGCTGAGCGACCCACAGTCGGTTCAGGCTCATTACTATCTCGCAGTCGCGGAACTGCAGAACAAACAGACAATGCAGGCGCAGGCGGAGTTGCAAAGTGTACTGGTATCGCAACCCGATTTTGTGCCCGCTCGAATCCTTCTCGCGGGAATAAAGCTGGATTCCGGATCCATAAAAGCCGGAATGTCCGATTTAGATCGAATTGTCTCAGCTAAGCCTGACATTCTGGGGCCCTATATCGCGCGTTCCGTCCTGCAAGCGCAACAAGGTGAAACTTCCCACGCAGAGAAGGATCTGTTGCCGTTGCTAGAACAGTTTCCCGAGGCAAAAGATCGAGCGCTCACCCTTCGTGCTTTGGCTTGGGTCATGTTTAACCGCAACGACCATGAAGCCGCACGGAAATTATTGTGGCAATCGTCTGAGGCACAGCCGGATTCTCCAGAAAACCTGTATTTGCTTGGGCTTACCTACATAGCCGAAAAGAAAACCGATACGGCGTTTTCGACGATCGATCGCAGTCTAAAGGCGCGGCCCAACTGGGCTGAAGGATACGCGGTTGGCGGCGAACTCGCCGCGATGGCCGAACGAAATCATGAGGCTGAAACGTACTTCGAGAAAGCGGTTTCGATCAACCCGCAGCTTATCTCAGCATGGCAGGGATTGGGTGTTGTCCTTAGCGCGGAATCGAATTATGACGGCGCCCTCAACGCGTTCGGAAGAGTGGCGCAGCTGTTGCCAAGATCTGGATCCGCGTACTTCGATATCGCGCAAGTTCAGGACCTTCGCGGAGATTGGCAGCAGGCCCAAACCTCATATCGCAAGGTCCTCGAACTGGAGCCCGACAATGTTATCGCCAAGAATAATCTTGCGTGGAGTTACGCCGAACATGGCGGAAACATCGATCTGGCGCTCGGTCTAGCTCAGGAAGCCCATCAGGCCAAGCCAGACGATCCCCAAATTTGCGACACGCTGGGGTGGATCTATTTGAAAAAGAACACACCAGGAGCAGCAATCGAGGCGTTCAGGCAAAGTTTGACTTTGCAGCCGAAAAATCCTGAATACAGTTATCACCTCGGCATGGCGTACTTGCGCGCTGGGGATACAACGAAGGCAAAGCAACAACTAGAAGCCACAGTTCGTATGGAATCCGCTTCCAGTGTTATTCCAGATGCCAAAAAGCTTCTTGTGTCGATTAATGAAACGCGTAATTAGGCGGGAGCAATGACGACTTTGGAATTGCAAGAGAGAAAAGTGACGAGTCGATTTGCAGGTCTGGAGTACTTGACGCTGAGTCATTACAAAGCCCTTTTGTGGCGTCGCAAGGCATTGATCGTCACAATTTCCGTGATCACTGCCCTGGTGGTGTGCGTCATCGCGTATCGGATTCCCAATCAATATCTGGCTAGTACGGCAATTATGGTAGATCCGGGCCGCGTGCCTGAGAGCTACGTTAAATCTACTGCCACCATCGACGCCAATCAACGGTTGGCTCTTTTGAAGGAACAAATTCTGTCCGAGGCCAGACTGGGCCAGATCGCCGACGATCTAGGTTTGTACAAGAACCTGAAAGCGGCCACTGCCCGAGAACAGATGATACAGATGATGAGGGAGAAAATTGCAATCGATGCCACGCTGACCGCGCCGCCCGCAAAGGCCCTCAAGGCATTTAACGTGTCGTTCGTCTCCCCAAATCCTGTTCTCGCGGCCAAGGTGTCCAATCGCCTTGCATCGCTTTTTATTGAGGAAAATCTGAAGGTCCGCGAGCAGCAGGTGACAGGTACGGCGGCTTTTTTCGAAAGCCAGTTGCAGAAAGCAAAAGACGAAGTCGACGAGAGGGCTCGGATCCTGGCGGAACTAAAAGCGCGTCACGCGACGGAGCTTCCTGAAGCTCAGAATTTGCATCTGCAGGCTCTTACGTCAGCCCAGCTGGCGCTGCGCGAGGAAGAGGATGCCGCGAGTCGTGCCGAACAACAAAAAGCGGCGCTGCAAGCCCAACTCCAGTCGGCTCCGCTGGTGGTCAATCTGGATGCCACTGGTGGGGCTACAACTACTGGTCTGCAGGGGCAACTGGAGCGTCAGCAGCAAGAAATGGATGAGCTTCGCTCTCGCTACGGCCCCAAGTATCCTGATGTCCTTAGCAAAGCGGCAGACATTCAGGAGCTTCAGAAGCGTATTAAGGACCTGGCTAGTCAAGGGGCTACCGACACATCGAAGAATAAGCATAATGATCCGGCCCTTGAGAGCCAAATCACCCAAATGGATGAGCAGATTCGTAAACATCAGGTTCGCCAGTCAGATCTCGAATCCCAAATAAAGTTTCATGTAGCAGCAATCGGAGGAGTGCCAAAAGTCCAGGAAGAGGTGGCCGCGGCCAACAACGATCTGTTAGCAGCACAGGATCGTTACAAACGTTTGGAGGACCGTAAGTTTGGCGCCGATATGTTCTCCGACGTCGAAGCTCGACAGCAGGGAGAGCGTTTTATTCTGGTGGATCCTGCTCAGCCACCTACAGAGCCCGTCAGCCCCAACCGAGCCTTGATCGATTCGATTGGCGCGGCAGCCGGGCTGCTTCTCTCTCTCATCGTAATCGCGCTTCTGGAACTCCTGGATCCCGCTGTCAAAACAGAACGGGAGGTTGAGTTGCGCTTCAACGTTCCAATCTTCGGAGAGATTCCACACCTCAGGACGAAAACTGGGACTCGAAGGCGACGAGTCTGGTCGATTTTGGCTACGGCCGCCAATTTGTTTTTGACAATCGGATATGCGGGGTTGCTCATCATGTCCCTGCGAAAGTGAGTTTGTCATTCTGGATCGAACAGAACATGCGAATCCTATTCTTGGCTCATCGTCTGCCTTATCCTCCAAATAAAGGAGACAAAATCCGCTCGTTTTGGGAATTGTCGAATCTTGGCACTCGGCATGAAGTCGATTTGTTTTGTTTTTACGATGATCCCGAAGACGAACGACACATTTCCGGCCTTCGCAACTACTGCGATTCTTGCTATGCCGAACGTGTCTCTGTGTTTGGCAGCAGAGTCCGCGCCTTATCGGCATTAATGAGCGGGCGGCCGTTTAGTGAGGCCTTTTATTATTCACGGACGATGGGACGACGAATTGCGGCAAGTGTCCAAAAAAGAAAGTACGACCTCGCATTCGTTTTTGGTTCTTCGATGGCGCAATACGCCGAGCGGTGGCCCCACTTGCCAAGCATCTTGGACCTGGTCGACGTCGATTCCGACAAATGGGCGCAGTATGCAAATCGTTCGCGACGTCCATTTTCCTGGATCTGGCGTGCGGAGGGTCGCCGGTTACAGGCGTGGGAGTCCGAACTAGTAAGAACATTCTCTACTACTTTTGTTTGTACTGATTCCGAAGCGCGCCTGCTGCGCTCCAAAAGTCCGAGCGGCCGAATCGATGTCTTGCAGAACTCGGTGGACACAGATTACTACAAACCCAATGCAGTCATGGTTTCCGAGTCGATTCGGAGGCTGCAGCCTTACGTCGTTTTCACTGGGAGCATGGACTATTTTCCAAATATCGATGCAGTCCAATTTTTTGCCAGCGAAGTGTTTCCGCTGATCAGGAAACTCGTCCCTGACTTGCGCTTCGTGATTGCGGGTAGAAATCCATCTCGAGAAGTAATTCGACTGGCGGAGACTCCAGGCATCCATTTGACAGGCGATGTACCGGACATGCGCCCTTATCTGCGTGCCGCAGCGGTTGCTGTTGCGCCAATGAGGATTGCACGCGGTGTGCAAAATAAGATTCTCGAAGCTTTGGCGATGGATGTTCCGGTGGTATCCAGTCCGATGGCCGCAGCGGTCCTTCCCAAGGATCTGGCTTCAGTTGTTGCGGCAGAATCTGAACCGACGCATATTGCGGCTCGCGTAGTGGATTATGTCCTTGCCCCAACTCCAACCGGACAGCGCCGCAGGTCGCTAAAGCGGCATCTGGAGGCCCTTGATCTTCCAAGGCAGCTGGAGAGGCTTGTATGCACAGCCGTGAAGGCAAACATCGATGAGTGCTCGGGTCCACTACAAATGTCAGCAACTCAGTACAACTGATTACACGAACTTGCGCAATCTCGTGGAAATCTGTCGATATTACGACCAAGTTACGAGTCATCTGAAGATAAACCATGATCCGGGGCGTCATAGTTCGGTTGATCGTTGCAATAGCCGTTCCGATATCGTTCTTATCGCCATTCAACGGTATCCTGTGGTATCTCTGGTACTCGCACGGTCGCCCCAACGACTTCATTTGGCCACAATACGCATTCAATAGCGGTGCTTTGCTGCTCGCGGTGGCCACGCTCGCCGGCTATTTCCTCTTCGAACTGCGTTACTCACCGCTACGATTTCAAGGATTAATTGTCGTCACTATGTTTTGGGCGTGGATTGGGCTCTCTACTCTTGCATCCACGGATCGCGCGCTCTCTCTACCGAAATTCCTACAGTACACGAACATTCTGATCATTACCTACCTGATTGCGGGCATGGCAAATTCAGAGTCTCGAGTACGCTCAGTGCTCGTCGTTGTTGCCGTCGCCATCGGATTCCTGGGATCGAAATGCGCGTTCGACTTTCTAGTGACGGGTGCGCAATTTCGGGCACAGGGTGTCGGCGGCCTGATGAAGGAGCAAAATGAATTTGCTCTTTGCCTGAATATGGCCATCCCGCTATTGGTGGGCTTATCCAGCACGCTGAAGAATTTCTGGCAACGCTGGGGTTTACGGGCCGCGGCTGGGGGATGCGCGGTCGCAGTGATTGGCACCTACTCCCGATCTGGTCTACTGGGTCTTGGCCTGGCTACATTCCTTCTCACCTGGTATTCCAAAAAGCGAACGTTGTGGTTCGGCGCTATGGCCCTGGCGTCGGTCGCCCTGGTCGCGTTTGGCCCGCAGAAAGCGCTGGACCGGTATAAGACAATCTCCACCGCATTTGCGGCTTTCTTTGAGAAAGCGTCTACCGGCAAAGTTACAGAGGATGTCGACCCTTCGGCATTGGGGCGTCTGCAAGCGTGGGAAGCCGGAACAAAAATGGTGAAAGCTCATCCCGTGCTTGGCGTTGGCCCACTGAACTTTCTACCGCAATTTCAAAATTACTTTCCTGGCTACCATGCCAGAGTCGCGCACAACGCGTTCGTCGCTCTGGCGGCCGAGTCGGGGATACCGGCCGCCTTGCTGTTCGCTCTATTCATCGTTTTAGCCATTGTTGATATGTGGTGGACGCGAAGAAAACTGAAGGATATTCCAGAACTCGCAGAGCTTGCAGCGGAGTGCTTAATCATACAGATGGCGCTAACGGTTTACATTGTTCCTAACTTCTTTATAAACAGACAAAATCTGGATTTGATGTATCACTTAGTCGGCCTAAGTGTCGGATTATCAGCGTTAGTCAATCGTAGGATTGCGGATGTAGGTAGTCGACGAAACAAGTTGCAAGGAGGACTTCTCTTAGTCGAGGAGCCACTGCCTCTCTAGCATATGAACCGCATCCGGATCATGCACGTAGTTGATAGCCTCGGAACCGGCGGAACCGAGGGAGGCATCCACAAAGTTCTGTCCGGCCTCGATAAAGCCCTTTTCGAGCAAACGGTCTGTACCGTTGTGCCTTACAAGAATTCCGAAACGACTGGCGGCGAACGCCTCGTTTCGGTGCTGAAGTCGCAGGGCAGACGACAGATGCTAGTCGGGCAGTTCAAGCGGATGTTTGAATTGGAGAGGCCTCACATTGTTCACTCACGCAATTGGGGAGCTATTGAAGCGATTGTTGCGGCCCGTTTGGGCGGTGTTCGAGGAGTGGTCCACAGTGAACACGGTCTGGAGTCGTCCACTTACTTAGGACAACCTTTGCGGCGTAAAGCAATTCGTCGTTTCTCCTTTGCCTGGACTGACCGTGTGTTTGCGGTCTCACGGGCGTTGCGCACCTACTACGTTCAGCAATTGCGAATCGCAGAAGAACGGATTGGAGTGATTCCGAATGGTGTTGATACGGATCGCTTCCGGCCGCAGCCCGAGACCCACCTCGCAGCAAGAGAAAGATGGAGGGCCTCCTCCAGCACTATCGTAATTGGGACGGTCGGCCGCCTAGATCCAGTCAAGGACCACTACACCTTGTTAAAGGCTATTGATCTATTGCTTGCTATGGGTGTTGACGTCCATCTCGTGATTGTAGGTGAGGGGCCCGAGCGAGAAGCGCTGCAAGCAAGCATACGGACCCAAAACTCCTGTGCGGCGAAGGTGACATTTGTTGGAGAAACAAGCAATGTCGTCTCGTACCTGAACAGTTTCGACATTTTTGTGCTTCCTTCCCTCATTGAGGGCATGTCGAACGCACTGTTGGAGGCGATGTCGTCTGGGATTGCTTGTGTGGCCAGTCGCGTCGGTGGCAATTCGGAACTGATTGAGGAGAGCTCATCAGGATTGCTTTTTGACGCTGGCAATGCACAGGAACTTGCCGATCGGCTCAAGATGCTGGCGCTGAATCCGCAATATCGCCAGAACCTCGGCGAGAATGCTCGCAAGCGAGTGGAGAAGTCCTTCAGCCTTCATCGTATGCTGCACAACTATACCTGCTTGTACACCGATCTTGTAGCTAGCAGGTGTTCGAGGTTTGGTATTTCAGATCGCAAGATCGCTACGCAGCCGGAATTCGAGTAACGAGTGCTTTTGGCACCTAGAGGATGATGCAGGGTTGACATCTGATGACAATGTGTGGAATCGCAAATACGAATGGCGAACGGCCTGGAGTCGATCAGATCAATTCCATGATTTCTGGTATGGCGCATAGTGACAGCAGGAGCCGTTACCATGTAACTCACTCGACCGGGCTAGGGGTTACGTCCGTCTCGAGGAGTACATCACTCTATTCCAACGGCAGGGTGGTGGTTGCATGTGACGGTGAGATCTGCGACGAAAATCCCGTTCAAGGAAATAGAATTACTTCAGGCACGGATACCAGGCCCGCAGCGATAATCGCGGAACTTTACTCGCAATACGGAGAGAAAGTTCTTGATAAGCTCGCCGGAGCACTCTCCATCGCGATTTGGGACGATCAAGAACGCAAATTGCTGTTAGCCCGCGATCGGTTAGGCATTAAGACTCTATGCTACGCGGAACTCCAACGCGGGTTGATATTCGCTTCTTATCCAGCTGGAGTTCTGGCCAGCCGACTTGTACCAAAGGTGGTTGACTCCCATGCCCTTGTCGATTACCTGAATTTTAACGTAGTTCCCGCCCCGAAGACTGCCTATGAGGGAATATCAAAATTGAGGCCAGGAGAATATCTGGTGTGGCAGCGGGGACAAACCCGAAAGGGTCGCTACTGGCAATTGCAATATACCGAGGAGGAGGGTGGGAAAGAACCGGAGTTGGCGACCGAGTTGTTCGCTCGTATGGAAGATTCTGTCCGTATGGTTTCCAAGAATCACAATCCCAACAAAACCGGTTGCTTCCTCAGCGGAGGTACTGACAGCAGCAGCATTGCCGGCTTGCTTTCTCGCATTCATCAAGTGCCGGCGCATGCCTTCACTATCGGATTTTCAGAAAAGAGATTCGATGAACTCGAGTACGCTCATCTGGCAGCACGACATTTCCGACTTCCGCATCACCAGCACATCCTACAGCCCGCTGAAGCTCAAAACATAATTCCAAAGATTGTCGATATTTTCGACGAACCTTTTGCCAACGCTTCTGCTATTCCCACTTACGCCTGTCTTGCACTTGCAAAGAGTCATGGCATTTCTGTGATGCTTGCCGGTGATGGAGGCGATGAGCTGTTTGGAGGAAACGAACGTTATCGCGTTCATCAGATATACGATTTCTATCAAAGAGTGCCGAACGTAGTTCGAAGATTGGCAGAGCCGGTCTTGTTTGCTCTTCCGAGCGAAAGTGGAGTACTCGGCAAAGCGAAAAGATACATTCGGTGCTCGAACACACCTAATCCTGAACGATACAGCCGGTGGCGTTTGTTGCGAAAGTTTCCAGCTGCGGAAGTTCTGGGCGACCTGATATCGCACGTCAACGGCGATAGCCTGGATGTAATAAAAACCCACTACCAAGCGGCACAAGCCAGCTCTGAGTTGAATCGTCTTCTGTATGTCGACATTAATATGACGCTGGCTGACGAGGACATACCGAAAGTAGCGCGTACCGCCGAGCGGAACGGCATCGACGTGCGTTTTCCCTATCTTCACCATTCCCTGGCCGAGTTTTCTGGGCGGCTTCCGGCGCGTTTGAAAGTGAAGGGCCTGAAGAAACGCTATCTTTTCAAGCGCGCCATGCACGGATTTCTGCCGGAAGAAATTCTCAATAAAAAGAAACACGGATTCGGTCTGCCGATCGGAATGTGGCTTAAGACCGACCCCAACGTACGTGCCATGGCCCACGATGTTTTGCTTTCCCCAGTGGCGTATCAACGAGGATACTTCCGAAAGCAATTCATTGAAAAACTGATTTCAAGTCTTGAGCGAGACGACGGGCCGTATTTTGGCGATTTGCTTTGGGTATTCCTCATGCTGGAGTTGTGGCAGCGCAGACATATATCAGGTGTAGCCCTGTGAAAATTGAACTCCACACGTCTCTGCACGACTTGCGCTCACTGAGTGATGAATGGAATCGGCTGCTGGCGGAAAGTTGCAGTGACACCATCTTTCTGACGTGGCAATGGTGCGAAGCTTGGTGGAAGGCCTATGGTGGCGGTCGGTCGCTGTTCGTGCTGAGTGCCTGGGAGGGAAGCGAGCTCATTGGTGTCGCGCCGTTCTATGTGGAGAAGAAATGGCGTCTGGGCAGAGTGTGGAGGCAGTTGCGGTTCATTGGTGCAGGCTCCGGCGATTCCGACTATTTGGATTTTTTCGTGAAGCCCGGTCAGGAACGCAAAGTGACGGAGCATTTTGTCGAGTTTCTTGAAGCGCAGTCCGGCCATTGGGATTGGATCGAGCTCGATTGTGTACCACAGGCTTCACCAGGTCTCAGCGCATTGGGTGAGATTGCCAGAGAACGGGAATGGAAGGTCATGTCACAGGACATCGCCTGTTCATCGCTACGGCTGCCGCAAAAATGGGAAGATTGCCTCAGTGGGTTACGCCCCAGGTTCCGCACCAATGTCCGCTCGGCTCTCGCGTACTTTGAACAACATCTGAGCCTTACTCCCGCGCTTTGCTCCTCGGTCGATGAGGTCGACCCATGGCTGGAGCAGCTATTCGAAGTACACACATGCCGTTGGGGGAGCAAATCTGGACCCGGTGTCTTCCGGAATGCGTCCCGGCGTTCGTTCTACCACGATATAAGTCACTTGGCCTTTCAGCAGGGATGGCTAGCCTTCCATCGTCTTGCCTGGGGCGAGCGTTCACTCGCGCTCCAATTTGGATTCCAATATCACAAGCGCCTGTACGTCTTACAGGAGGGATTCGATCCAGCCTTCAAAGCATTGCGTCCCGGCCACGCTCTTCGTGCCTGGGTAATACGGCAGGGCATCGAGCAAGGCATGGAGAAATACGATTTCCTTGCGGGAAACGCTCCCCACAAGCTGGACTGGGGCGCTCACGTTAGTATCAGTCGGCGCATTGTGTTAACTAGAAAACCAGCGCCAGGATGGATCGCAATTTCGTTGCCGCTGCTGTCCCAGAGTCTACGTTCCACCGCTGGAGAGTTAGTCCCGCCCACCCTTCAATTGTGGCGGCGGAAGTTTCTCACGTCGCGACGGCAACGGCGTTGGAGCAAGAGTCGTTCCGAAGCTGGGCCGGCAATGCGCAGGCTGGTGCGTTGGTCGATTTCTCGTATTTATTCTCACACTCCCTTCGGCGCTGTTAGCCGGTATCTGGCCAATCGATACTCGCTGAACGTGAATCGGTACACACCTGCCAAGCGTGACTCAGGTTTAGCCCCCGTCTGCATAATCTTCCGTTACCACCGGGTAAACGATCATCAGGATCCTTTCTTCGAAGCTCTGCCTGTATCCCGGTTTCGAGCTCAGATGGAATATCTGATCAAACATTTTCACGTGGTAACTCTGGATGAACTCGTTGGCGGTGAGATGCCGTGCAACGATGAAACTTGTTCTGTCGCCATCACCTTTGATGACGGATATCGCGACAATTTTGTTCACGCCTTTCCGATCCTCAAAGAATTGGGAATTCCCGCAACCATCTTCTTAACCACGGGCTACATAGAGACCGGTCGCCTACCTTGGTATGATCAGGTCCGTCTCAGTTTCAAATTGACCTCAAAGCAACAATTTTCATTCTCCGCCGTAGGAGATCTGCGCGCCGACTTAAGTAGTAACGCTGCGCGATTGAAAGCGATGAGACAGACGTTATCCTGGCTGCGGATGACGACTGACACCAATCGTCTGTGCCTATTACCGGAGCTTTTCAAGAATTTGCGAGTCTCAGGCGAACTGAACCTTCCGGGCACGATGCTCGAGTGGGATGAAATTAGAAAAATGAACAGAGAAAACATATCTTTCGGTGCGCATACCATCACCCATCCTGTATTGGGCGGTCTGTCTGTGCGAAGGCTGGAAGAAGAAATCCTGGGCTCCAAGAAAGAAGTTGAAGATCGTCTGCAAGCATCTGTCCGGCACTTCGCGTATCCGTTTGGAAAGCACGTCGACTTCGACGGCGACGCCAAGACAATTGTCCGGGCTGCGGGATTCCTGACAGCGGTCACTACAATCTCCGGAGTGAATCGGCCGGGACAAGATCCGTTGGAGCTCAAACGCGTGAGTCTCGACGAGCCAGACCGCGGACTGTTTGGCCTGAAACTTGACTGGTCGAGAATGTGTGCGCATTCTCCGGAAGATGAAATCCAATCGTCAAAGGTGCAGACTTAGTCGTGGTTGATACGCATTAAAAAGACTCTTTCAGCATAACTAAGGTATGGAAGCTACAGTTGCGGTTCCAAATGACGACCTGGCGCGGTGCCCAACAAGGCAAAAACTAACGGTTCTGCCGCCAGTAGTTGTCTTGAATCTTTTTTATTCCGGACTCGGAATCATTCGTCAGTTATCCGGAACTGGTGTTCGCGTCGTAGGACTCTCGGCGAACCACGAAATCTTCGGTAACTTCACGAGGTTATGCGAGGTTCGTCGTGCTCCAAATTCACAAGAACAACCAGAACAACTGTTGCGGTTCCTGCAGGATGCCGCCCCCGAACTGCATGGCGCCATCATCTTTCCGACACGGGATGCCGATGTGCTTTTCCTCGACCGATTCCGGCCTGAGCTCGAACAGTTATATCGACTCCCGATCCCGTCGCGCGACGTTTTAGGTCGTGTGCTTGACAAAGACACTCTGGCGAAGACTGCCATGAACGCTGGTATATCAGTGCCGCGAACAGCAACAGTTACGAATTTCACAGAATTGATGCGGGAATCTCAATATGTGGGGTTTCCCTGCATCCTAAAACCCGTCCGATCGATCCACTGGCGAGACGGAGATAACTGGAAGACTGTTGGAGGGCGAAAAGCGTTTCGCGCTAGCAACATAAATGAACTGGAAAACCACTACAAGAGAGTCTCGCAAATTCGATCGGAAGTGCTCTTGCAGGAGTGGATACCCGGCGGAACCGGTAATCTCGAAATTTGGGGCGGTTATGTTGGAAGTGGAACCGACGCAGCCGCATACTTCACAGCTAGGAAGATTCTTCAATCGCCAGGCGAATTTGGCACCGGCTGTGTTGTGGAAAGCGAACCACTTCCAGACTTACTAAAACCCAGCATCCGGCTTTGCCGCGCTCTCGATTATGAGGGAATTGCCGAAATTGAGTATAAACGCGACCCCAGGGATGGCGTTCTCAAATTTATCGAAATCAATGTCCGCCATTGGGACTGGCACGAGTTGGGAAGGGCCAGCCAAATTAACGTCACTTGGACTGCCTATTGCCACTTGGTCGGTCGGCAGATAGAAGCAGTGTACACACCTACCAAAAGGGCGAAATGGATCGCAGAAGATGTAGTTGTTCGCCATTTATGGGAGTGCGTTTGGCAAAGAGGGGCCGACCAGCAGACGATCTTGCATGTATTCGCCGGCAAGCGCATCTATGGCATATCCGACTGGCACGACCCTGCACCGTGTATTTGCTATTCACTGAAGACGCTTCTGCCTTCATTCACCAACGCTGCTGTGGGAAAACTTAAACGGGTGTTTAACAGAGCAGTAACACCACATGTGTAAACTCGCTCAACCCGTGATGAGCGGACATTCATATCTGAATAAGGATAGAATTTATTAAATCATACAATGGGGTGTACTAGTGGGGAAGCTAACGACCAAAGTCCTGATTATTAGTTTAGATGGTGCGACATTTGATGTCATTTGCCCATTAGCGCGGCAAGACTATATGCCGAATCTCGCGCGCATAATGGAAGACGGCCCCGTTGCTGAACTCGAATCGGTAATACCCCCGGTGACTGCGCCTGCATGGACATCGTTCATGACTGGCAAAAATCCAAACAAGCATGGAATTTTTGATTTCACTCGTTTCGACGTAGAGCACTATGACTGGAAAATTAATAACTCTCAACACATCCGCAGTAAGACAATCTGGACAGTTCTCTCAGAACACAACAAGAAGGTGATCGTCGTTGGTTTACCATACACGTATCCGCCTTACGCGATCAACGGAGCGATGGTCGCGGGCTGGGACGCTCCCTCCATGAGCGCGTTCACCTATCCTGATGAACTTGGAAAGGAGATCCTGCAAGTTATTCCGGATTATGGATCTTCATCTGAACTGTCGTTGTGGAATCACATTCCGGCAGACTCGGACCAGGAGTTTACAGGGTTTCTCGACAAGCTCGCCCGCAGCTTCGAGGAATCGGCGATCCTCGCATCCCATCTCCTACGATCTCGAGAGTGGGATGTGTTTATGGCTCACTTCCAGCAGACAGACTGGATTCAACATAAGTTATGGGGATATATCGAGCGCGCATGTCGTGAGCGAGAAAATAAACAGTCACGCCTTGAACAAGTTCGGCAATGCTATCGCGCATTTGATCATCATCTCGGGAAATTATTGGCCGCGAGTGACCCTTTCAGCCCACTGCGAATTGTTCTTTCCGATCACGGATTCGGAAGCAATCGGGGGACAATTTGCCCAAACTATATCCTAAGTAGGCTCGGTTACTATCATCTTAAACCGCAGCTGTCCAGCACGTTGAAGGGCTCTTTCAAGCACTCTCGCGTTCCCGCGGTGCGAAGTCTATACCGCGGCCTGAGGGAGGTGAGAAATGTTTTTCACGGCCGGCAGATCGTCAAGCAGTACAAGAACTGGGCGGACTTTGCGAACGAGGCAGTTCCCGGTGAGAAAGGTCGGGTAGACTGGCAGCGCACGAAAGCCGCGTTTATTGGCGGTAGTGAAGCCGGTTTTATCTTCATCAACGTCAAAGGCCGTGGGCCTTGGGGATGCGTCGAGGCCGGTAAGGAATACGAAGATGTCCTATCACGAATTGTTACGGCGTGCAGTGAGTTGACCGACTTAAACGGACAGAAGGTGTTTCCGCGTGTGGCTCCCGGGTCTGAGATTTATTCCGACCCGGGAAATGGTGTGCTATTACCCGACGTTGTTTTGGTGCCAGTCGAGGGTTATGTCGTTGGGGCGGGTTTGTCGGACGCGTTTATTCCGGCGAACGGCGACAAAGGTAATCACCGTCATAATGGGATTTTGCTTTTGCAGGGTGCAGAAGTAAATCGTAACCTTCGAGGCTTTCATCCGAACTTGATCGATTTGGCGCCAACCATTCTTCATGCATTGGGGCTGCCGGTTCCAATTGACATGGACGGCAGCGTTCTTGGAGAAGTGTTTGCCGACCGTCGGCCAGTACTCTTTGAGGAAGTTGACAACTCCAGCGTGCTCAAAGCCCGAGACTATGACGAACCTGAATCGAAGATAATCAACCAACGACTCAAGGCACTTGGATACCTTGAGTAGTTGTTCGTGAAGCAGCCAGAATCATCGGGAGACATAGGGATGCGATCCAGCTCTGGGAAGGTGTTTATTATCAGCCTTGATGGCGCGACCTTTAGCGTTATTAGGCCTCTTGCAGCTCAAGGCTACTTACCCAACCTGAATACCATGATGTCTGCGTCTTTTGTGGCCGAATTGGAGTCTGTAATCCCGCCGGTGACTGCCCCAGCGTGGACATCCTTTATGACCGGCAAGCACCCGAACAAGCACGGAATATTTGACTTTGCGCGCTTCAATCCAGCGAACTATGGGTGGACAATTAACAACGGCAGCAACATTCAAAGCAAGACAATCTGGCAGATATTAAGCGAATACAATAAGCGTGTAGTAGTCCTGAATCTGCCTTACACGTACCCACCCTATGAGATTAACGGAATTATTGTATCCGGTTGGGACGCTCCCTTTAATGGGGAGGCATTTTCTTATCCTACGGATGTCGGCGATAAGATTCTAAGTAAATTCTCAGATTACAGGGCTAACCTCTGGATCAGTGAATTGCAGCCCTTGCGGAAAGAAGAGCACTTCACTGAACTAATGGACAAGCTTCTCAAAGGGTTTGAGCAACAGGCAGCAATCGCGTCAGATGTGCTGAGGACCGAAAAGTGGGATGTATTTATGGTTCATTTCCAGCAAACTGACTGGATCCAGCACAAGCTATGGACTTACATCGAGCAGGCGTGTGCCGACCCGTATGACCATAGCTCGAAGGTCGAATTGACCCGCAATTGCTATCGCCGTTTCGATGAGCTAGTAGGAGGCCTTCTCGGGCAGGTCGCTCCCCTCGCACCAACCACATTTGTACTGTCCGATCATGGTTTTGGCCGTTTGATGGGAAATACGAACCCTAATTCTTATCTGAAGCAATGGGGCTACCTGTGCGCACCGGAAGCTGATGCCGGGTTGGGCTCGCTCAAAGCTTGCCTTCGACGTTCGAAGTCTAAGACGATCCGGAATCTATATAGGTCAGTTGTAAAGGCTAAGAACGCATTGGGTAAGGGCAAGGCCACTCAAGTCCACAACTCGTGGTCGTCAAATGCTGGCGATGTTCTGGGAACCCGCGGATCTACCTGGGACTGGAGTAAGACCAAGGCAGCAGTAGTGTATGCCTATCAGATGGGATTTGTTTATATCAATTTAGTGGGGCGGGGGCCCTTAGGAATTGTTCAGCCAGGTTCGGATTACGAGAATCTGATTACCGATTTGATTTCTCGCTTTCGCAAAATCACCCGCCTCGATAATGGGGAGAGCTTGCTGCGCGATGTCGTGCGCGGCACAGAAATTTATCCTAAGGCCGATAACGATATCTTGGTTCCCGATCTGGTGCTGATCCCAAAAGATGGGTACGGCTTCTCATTTTCTCTGGCAGAGTCCGCGCCCAAGATATCCGATGAAGGTACACACCGTCACAATGGAGTTGTTGTGGCCCATGGCCCCTTGATACGCAAAACATCTCCCCTCTCTCAGTTCCGACTGATCGACGTTGCGCCAACAATCATGCATTTACTAGATCTTCCGGTTCCTACAGATATGGATGGTCGAGTGTGGGAAGAAATTCTCACCGTTGACCGGCCGGTCCGCTATCAAGACGTCGATAACGCCGTTGTTTCAGTGGTACAGGAAGATGATCGCGCTGGTTCGGACATCATAGCGCATCGGCTTCAGGGATTAGGTTATTTGGAGTAGTATCTGTGGCTATGTTCACTGTTCGCCCGAAAGTCTACTAACGTCCATGCTCGAAGAAATACGCAAGCTTCTAAAACACGCATCGATCTACGGTGTCGGCAATGTGCTCGGGAAGGTGGTTGGGTTTATTATGATTCCTTTCTACACCCACTACCTTATGCCAGCAGACTACGGGACTCTGGAACTCCTCGACCTAAGTTTGACCCTGGTGACTCTGGTGCTGACCATGTGGCTAAACGCGGCGGTGGTCCGTCACTATAACGACTTTGACACAGAGCGGGATCGAAATGAAGCGGTAAGCACCGTGTTGATTGTCGCGTTCATCATAAGCGTGCTCGTCACTATCTGTGGATTGCGGTTCTCGCGATCGCTGGCGAGCATAATTTTAAACCGGCCAGATCTCCATAATTACGTCGAGCTCGAAGCGTGGTCGTTTTCGTTATCAACCGTGACTATTGTCTGCATGAGCTATCTTCGAGCTAGGCAGCGGTCCGCTGTTGTGGTTATTACCGGCTTGGTTAGCCTAAGTATATCTCTCCTGCTAAATATATATTTCATTGCGGTTCGGCATGACGGAGCTGTAGGTGTTTTATATAGCAGTTTAATCTCCAGCGGAGTGGTGGTTATTCCCCTGATCGTCTATACGATCGGAAATGTGGGCTTCTCATTGTCGTATAGCAAGTTCAAGGGGATAATCGCTTTCGGAGCACCGTTGATCGTCACAAGCGTGGCCTCCTTTGCTGTAAATTTCTCAGATCGCTTCTTCCTTCAACGGTTCGCTTCGCTCGCTACAGTAGGTGTATACGCGTTGGGCTACAAATTCGGTTTCATGCTCAGCCTCTTGGTAGTTCAGCCTTTCGACACGATCTGGCAGGCTAGAATTTACGAAATCTCAAAGCGTAACGAATCCGGGCGGCTCTTCTCGCGCTTATTCGAGTACTATTTCCTTCTGGTTGTGACAGCCGCCTTGGCTCTGTCTGTTGTTATCAGGGACGTTATTGCCCTGATTGCATCCGCGAACTTTCAGGATGCATATAAAGTGGTTCCAGTGGTGGCCCTTGCTTATGTGTTCCAGGGCATGAATCGCTTTGTGCTGGCCGGAAGTTACATCGCTAAAAGGACCATGTGGCTCGCACCTGTGGGCCTGGGCACCGCCGCGGTAAATGTGGGTTTGAATCTGTTGCTGATTCCAAGATACGGCATGATGGGAGCTGCTTGGTCAACCGCGGTAAGTTTTTGTGTCATGGCGCTACTGTCGCTTTCAGTCTCCCAGCGGGTCTATCCGCTGCCTTATGTGTTTGGCAGGCTGGCGGCATTGGGCGTTGTGGCGGGCGCCGTGTACTGTGTTTCTACATTAATTACATTGCGCTCATTGGTGCTTGATTTGGCATTAAAAGTTCTGTTGCTGGCTGCATTTCCGATTGCGCTGTACGTGCTCGGCGTATTTTCTAAGGGAGAAGTTGAGCAAGGAAAGATGTTGACCCAGTCAATTCTGATTAGATCGCGTCTGATCAGCCCAGCCGAGTCGAGGTAGGGAAAATGGAAACGGACAAATCTACGGTTAGCGTGGTGATTCCCGTATACAACAACGCACCGTACATTGCGGCGGCTGTGCAGAGTGTGCTGTCGCAAACCAGGCAACCGGAAGAAATCATTGTGGTGGATGATGGTTCGACGGATGGCACCGAGAAAGTGCTGAATCGATTTAAAACGCAGATCAGATATTTCTATCAGGAAAATCGAGGCGAGCCCGCCGCGAGAAACCGCGGCATCCGGGAATCAACTTGCGAGTGTGTGGCATTTCTCGACGGAGATGATTTGTGGCATGCGAAGAAGCTCGAGTTGCAGATGAGATATCTGGGGGAGCGGCCGAATTGTGCGCTCGTGTACTCGGATATGAGCACCTTTGATGAAAAAGGCGTGATCGACGCCAGTGTGACTAAACGGTTTCAGATGTCCATGCCGAGTGGCCGTATTTTTCCAGCGCTGTTTGAACGGTCTCTTTTCGGATCAGGCACCGTTATCTTCCATAAACGATGCGTCGATACTGTTGGATATTTTGACGAAGACCTTCTCGTGGGAAGCGACTATGAGATGTGGCTTCGGATTGCCCGACATTTCGATGTAGGCGCCGTCGACCAACCACTTCTCATGTATAGACATCATCCGGCTATGTCAACCCGGGGTCTGGGTCTCAGAATGCGTAACGGCGTGCCTTGGGAGGCCGAGGTGATAAGTAAAATTCTGCAGCTTTATCCTGAGGCCATCGACGAATTGGGCAAGTCGACTGTAAGACGGAGATTGTCCAAACCCTACGCAGGTGTGGCTTACGCAAGAGTGCTGCAAGATCAGCCCAAGAATGCGCGCCCCTTGCTTCGCAAAGCTATGGCTTGCTGGCCCATGAATCGCTGGTATTGGCTTCTTTACGGAGCTACATTTCTTAGTTCAGCGCAGATAGCGGCTACGCGAAAGCTCTATCGCAAATTAATGCAGCGAAGCGCTTAAGAACGAGCGACGGTTTCTCTGACTCTCCCCACTTGGCCTAGGGAGAGTCTCCCGAATTTGGCTTATCCCCCGTTCCTGTCATCGGAATCGTTTGCCTGTCTTCTCTGTTCTGCGTGATGCTCAGCGATACGGGACACGAGATCTTGTTTGTAGATCGCGATGAAGCGTTGCTATCCGCTTAGTGTATATATGGTGACGGATGATAACGTTGTTCCAGTCGTGACGTCGGTCGTTTTAAAGCTGCGGGCATTAAGATTCTAAACTGTTGAAAGCAGTACACTTATTATCTTCGTTCTGCAAAAGGCGAGCCTATGACAAATGCAGCCGAACTGGCGGGAAGATCGCCTCTCCTCTTCTACTTCTTTGCAAACGCTCGAGTTGTTCGTATGCATGACAAAGATACCTCGCAATGGTTGTCTCATATCGAAGAATTCTGTCGAAGGGGTCAAAGTTGGGCATGTGGCATTGTTCAGACGCAGCGTTAGCCACTCCACCCCAAGGATCGTTTTTGGCGTCGAGGTTCACCGCATTCTCAAATCGCCACGCCCGCTGAGTCGCCAGTAGCAGATAGCGATGCGTTCGACCAGAATTTCCTCAGCCTTCCCGATTGGTTGATGTTGGTTCCAGAGTCCGTCCAACAACTCCGCGTATTGCTTTGGGTCCTCGCCTAGTCCTCAAAATCGGTAATATTGTTGGCAAACAACCCATGTTTGAGGGCGTTCCTTCGACTGAAAGCTTTTCCCGTCGGTGTCTTCGGTCCTGTCGACTTCTTGGCGTTTTCGCGATTTGCTGCCAGCTTGCGCTCCGAGTTCGCAGTGGGTTGATTGCGCTGACTCCTAATCACCGCCGGTACCAGTGAGAAGCCACTCGATACTTTTTCCTGAGACACGCGCAAGTCGGAGAAGCACAGCAGCTCCGACTTCGCTACTCCCCTGCTCATATCGTGACAGCTGTCCCTGGCTAATTCCAAGTTCGCGGGCGAATTCTGCCTGATTCGACTCAAATCCCCGAATCTCACGAATCCGCCGCCCAACTGTACGCCAGTCGATCTCTAGTTTTTTGGCCATCGGCATTGACAATAATGCACGTATGCATTTAATATGCATATGTGCATTCGCATGTTAGATCGCCAAATTGCAGCCGGAGTTTTTATGCCGACCTTGGCCATCACAGGATATTCGCAAGGGAGGTAGCTAGTAAAGATTCTGAGGACGCGACCAAAACCACATCACAGCGAAGAATCGAACCATGCAGCCAACCACTCACCTCAAAACGTTTCATCGATCAAAGAGTTCGAATTGTCCGTCGAATCCGGTGATTTGCTCTATCTCGATGGTCACTTGTATGTGACCCATTCCGGTTTGATTCGACTGGCACGCCGCAACCGTTGCGCTGGAATCCATACTCAACCCGTCAATGAATTTTCAGATCCGCAAAGATCAAAGTGGGCCTTTAAGGCAACCGTCTACAAATCGAGAACATGCAAAGGCTTTGTGGGTTACGGCGACGCAGATCCGTCGAATGTCTCTCCCTTAGTTCATGGTGCCGAAATGCGCGTCGCCGAAACGAGAGCCGTGAACCGTGCGTTGAGGAAGGCCTACGGCATCGGCATCTGTTCGGTCGAAGAGGTCGGCATGGCCGCAACTTCAAGGGAGAAAATCCCGCTTCAGAACGAAAATGGCCATGTAAAAGCGACCGCTGCTACGGTTCGCGACCGGCTCTGCCAGATTATCCGACACCATCGACTCGATCCTAACCTGGTAAAGACCTACGCTTCGGACTTCTGCAGAGTTACAACCCTTCGCGAAGCCACTCGTGAGCAGGTCGAAAACTTCGTGGTCCACCTCGCTGATTGGGCCGAGAAGGATCGCGACGGCTTGCTCTGCCAGCTAAACAGCTATCTTCCAGCAAAGGAAGGTGTGGCATGAAGCGACAATTCCAAGGCCTGCATCAGGCGGAGCCGACAAGCGCACGCGAAGTTCCTGATGGATTGTTCTTGGTAAGGGTGCGGCGAGCACAGTACCGCGCTCGCTCACCGAAACCCCATTACCTGCTTTGTTTCACGATTTCCGAGCCGATTGAGTTTTGCGGGAAAAACCTGTCCGGATGCCTGTATTGCACACAGAAAGCACTTTGGAAGCTTACTTGGTTCCTCCGCGACTTCGGCTACGACCTTGACCTCTTAGGTAAGGATGAGGTCGATGACACGAACCTGATTGGGCTACACGGCATCATCAAGGTCAGCCATGCCGTGGTCAACGGCGCCTGGCGGACCAATCTTGACGGGTTCGCCCCGGCCAGCAAATGGGAAGAGCTTTCACCACTCACTTCTAAGTCTGCACGGGTCCCAGAGGTGGCTGGATGACCTACAGCTACACTCAACTGAGCCAATACCTAGCCTGCCCGCGGCGCTATCGTTATCGATACCTCGATGGGTGGAAAGAAAAAGACACTCGCGCGGCCTTGCTTTTCGGTCGTGCCTTCGAACAGGCTCTCAAAGCATACTTCCTCCGCGAGGATCCAGGGGCCACTTTATTCAAGGAATGGTCTGCCGTTCAGAACCAGGAAGTGCGGTTTTCAAAGACTGACACGTGGGACCGCATGCTCGAGCAAGGTCTGCAATTGCTGATTCGTTTTTGCCAGGAGGACCGGGTACGCATTCACGATCCGCAGCACAACCTGCAAGTGAAGGTAGTGAAACAGGTCGCTGGCAGGAGCGACTTCCTCGCCTACATTGATGCAATCGGAGAACTAGATGGCAAACGGTGTCTGCTTGAGTGGAAAACTTCTGGCGCCCGTTACCCTGACGACATCGATCAGTTGTTGCCCCTCGATCCGCAATTAGTCTGCTACTCCTGGATTACGGGTATTTCTAACGTCGCCCAAGTGGTTTTCGTTCGTAAGCGGCTGGTCGAGGTTCAGTATCTAAGAACCACCATCACGGACGAGCAGCGCCGGGAATTCGAATACCTCGCTGAGGACACCATCCGACGAATTGAGTCTGCGGTGTTCTTGCCCAACAGCGGCATCCGCTTCCCTCAAAACCTGTGTACTACTTGTCCGTATGTCGGGTTTTGCCTCGGACGGCACGATATGACCAATGCCACGCTCATGCGGCTGCCAGGAGCAGAAGACCTTGGTTGGGTTGACGAGCTTAATTACTAGGACTCCGCCCCTCATGCCTAACCTCAACCGGCGGCGAGCCCTATTCGTGCTGACCCAGATCGACCAGATTCTCGACTGGGAGCGCCGAAAAGAAACGGAGCGCGACACAAAGTTTGTAGAACTGGGCAAATTTCTCTGCGAGGTACGAGTCGGCCAATACTGGCGACTTGAAGGACTGAGGTCATTTGACGAGTTTCTGGAAAAACGTTTCCCGGAGTCGCGCAGAAAGGCCTACTACCTAATGTCGATTCACGAGCAGCTGCCACCGAAGGCGCGGAACGGCCTAAAGGAAGTGGGCTGGGCGAAAGGACTGGAGCTTGCGAAGGTCGCGCGCAGGGATGGAAAGGACTTCGATTGTGCAACCTGGTTGCAGAAGGCCCGTGAAATGCCGAAAGAGCGGTTCAAACGGGAAGTTGAAAAGGAACTGACGGGCCGAGAAACCGAGCCTTGGGAACTCGTTTACTTCAAACTCTACAAGAGTCAGATTCCTGTGATCGAGCAAGCGTTGGAGACCGCGGCGAGGATGCTGGGGACCGACCGATCACGAGGCTACCTGTTGGAAATGATTTGTGCTGACTTTTTAGCGGGAGCCCATCTCGAAGATCAAAATCCAGAAACGTTGCTTTTTTCCATGCGGAGGTTTTTCAAGTTTCTGCCAAGACCACAGCAGCAGACTTTCCTTGAGGAATACCTTCCCTAAGGACTATGACTGCGATTCGACAGAAGAAAGGCCGGCTGCGACTGGATCCCGACGCTTACCGCCAGCTTTGCTGGCGGGTTCTCGAACGTGATGCCTGGAAGTGTCAATCTTGTGGCGCAAGACAACACTTGCAGGTTCATCACATTGAATTTCGTAGCCACTTCGGCAGCGATTCAGAAGAGAACTTATTAACCTTGTGTGCTCAATGTCACGGAGTGGTCCATGCCGAATGCGGTCAGAAATGCCAGTCAGAGGAACGCTACTAGACTGCCTTTAGATACCCATCAGAGGGTCGGGTTTCTCCTCAGATCCAGCGACTTCGTTTTGGGGTGTTCGTGTTTAACTGCTCAAATCGAAGGCGCGCGTTTTCTGGGATAAGACCTTTGTGCTCGAATCCGAAACTCATTTTCAGCCCAAATGCGATCGACGGTTTTCTTGACGGAAGTTTTGTCGTATTCATCTCATGACATTTTTTCACTTCTCGGTGCCGTTCATTCCTGAATCGGACGTCAGTTTCTGCTCATTCTGCAAAGTCTGAGGCTGTCCCACACCCCTGAGAAGGGGCTGGTCAGGACCCTTTATGAGCCCTATATCCTTGCTGGGATCATAGACGAACTGCCACTGGTTGTAATGGTTCTTCTTATTGAAAATGCGAATCGTCTCGCGCCTGCTGTAACTCGTAACACCAACGATCGCCCTTCCCCCATCATCTTGCGCTGATGCGTCCGCTTGAGTTTGATCTGCAGGATCCGGTGGCCGCATGCCATCCGTTGGGATTGCGCCCTCTGGGTCTGTCCAAACTTCTTGAGGATCGGCAGCCGCAACGGGGGACGGACTCTCTGGATTTGGCGCGACCGTTGTTGGCCGCGGCACGGCTGTTGGTAGCTGAGGAGAACCCATAGCGGGAGCGACGAGAGGGGCGTTCTGAGAGAAGGTCTCCGGGTCTCCGTAATAGAGAACTTTGAAGTCTCTTCTGGTGATCGGGTCCTTGTATCGCTTTCGCAAAAAGCGGAGGTTGTTGGAACTCTCCAGCGCCTCGATGCTCGTCGGGTACCGCCCAAACTGCTTCACATACTTGCGGACGGCTCGGGAATATTCCACGCCGCGATGAATGAGTTCCTCCTCTCGATCTCTCCTGATCTGAAATTCGACTCCCTCCATGACCACCAACATCCCTATCGAAAGCAGTGCCATGAAAAGAAGTAACACGAGGAGGACGTATCCCTGCTGCTGACGATTTTCTCTAATGCAGGATTTCATATTTGGGCTAACTGTATTCCCTTGATCGGGCAATAGCTGACAAAGCAACTCTTCGAGCAAAGACACCCCATATGAGTTAAGGATTCCACTGCGATGTGGCGACTTGGGTTCCTGCAGATCTGACAAGCGCTTTCAATTTGGGCTGCATACGCAGGTAATTCAACAGGGCTCTGCTGTCCGCGGAATCAGGATGCAATTTGATTTGTTCTTCCAATAAGGATGTAGCCTCGTTGTCCTTTCCTCGTGCCTGCAGGAGCAAAGAAATCTTCAAATACAGTGACTCGGTGGGCTCACTGGAAACGGCACGCTCGAAATCCGAGATCATTTGGTCCACCATAGGCGCATCGAACTGCCCTGCCCCTTGGAAATTGACAAGAGCTTTTGGGTAGTCTTTGGACCGTGAATATGCAAAGCCGAGGTTGAGAAAAGCAGATGTACGAAACTTTCGATCGTCGAGGCTCAACTCTTTATGATTTGTCAGCTGAATCACTTTTTCGAATTCGTCAGTTGCGTCTTCAATGCGGTCCTGGGCCGCATAGCAGGCTCCGAGGTTCACGTGTGTTGTCGTGTCCTTCGGATCGACCTGAGCGATGTGAATCAGGTGGGGCAAAGCTTTGTCAGTATGACCTAACGTCACGAGAGCATTGGCGAGCTGTTTTTCCACCAGTAAATCGCCGTGCGTAATCTGGAGTGCGTGCGTCCAGATGGTTTCGCTGTCATGCCAATACTCAAGTTGTTGGAACGTGAGGAAGCAAATCGCCAGCAACACGATAGCGGGGGCCGCCCAACGTACACCGCCTACGTGGTGCAAATCGAACCAATCGAACGCCATCCAGACAAGAGCGACGAAGATTCCAATTAAAGGAAGGTACGCATAACGATCAGCCATGGCTTGGTCGCCCACTTGGACAACGCCGATGACTGGCACCAGGGTGCCCAGAAACCAAAGCCATCCCATGATCAGGCAAGGGCGAGCTATTCGCTGCTTCCACACCATCGCACTAATAGCTACCAAGACAGCTGTCGCTAAAGCAGGCTTCCAAATGGGTATTGCAGCTTGCGAAAATGGATAATATAGGGAAAATCCGAAAGGCCAGATCGTTTTCCATAGATAAATGCCGTAAGACTGCAAGGCGTTCTCGACGCGGGTTGTGAATGAAAAAGCCTGCAAGGAACGCAATGCACCGCCCGCTCTCTGCGCCCAAACCGTGACAACACAACTCAAACCAGAGAGGGCGAACAGCGGCAACTTTTCCAGCAAAAGCAGCCAAACCGTCCGCTGCGGAATGCTGAGTCGAGACGATGGTTCGGTCCATCCAGAGATCCGCTGAAGCGGCCAGTAGTCAAGCAAAAGAAGCACAAAAGGTAGGGTAACTGCCATCGGCTTTGACGCTAAAGCCAGAACAAAAAGGCCCACAACGGCTGTGAGCCGTTGCCATCCCGGCTTTTTGGCGTACCAACCGTAAGCGCCGATGGTCAGCAGGAAAAACAAGGTGCTCAGTAAATTCTTGCGCTCAGCGGCCCAAGCGACGGACTGCACGTTAAAAGGATGCCAGGCAAACATTGCCGCAACCAGGAAACTTCGCCAAAGCGCGGCGGTGGCACGTTGCAAGAGTAAGAACAGTAGCAAAGCATTTAGGACGTGGAGCAGCAAGCTCGTAATGTGGTGATAACCCGCATCTAAGCCAAACAACTGGCAGTCTAAGGCGTGAGAAAGCCAGGTCAACGGATGCCAGTTCGCTTGCTCGGTTGCGGTGAGCGACCATCTGACGGTTTCCCAAGTCAGACCGCCAGTTACGTGGGAATTGTTGAGAATATAATCTTTATCGTCGTAATTAACGAAGTCGTGACTGCGCACCGAGTTGTAGAGGGCCAAGGTACCGGCAATCAGTAATAACCCAAACATGAGTGCCGCGCGATTGCTCTTCGAGATGCTTGATGGTCCCGATTTCGCCTCGCGTTCTCTGAGCCGCCGAATTGTCCGTGGCCGAACCGCTCTCTTCGGCCGTAATGCCGATGCCATGATAATCCCACTTCTTCACTTGCGCGGTATTCCATCCCCGCCCCGAGTGCTCACGAGTTGTGATCCCTGATCGTTACTTCACTTTGGTGGTTTCTCATCCGTGGGTCTTAAGATAGCCCACCAACGACCGAATCGCGGTGTAGTCCGGATGTTCTGTAATCGCGTCTTGAAGAATCAACGACGCCTTGGTGTCATTCCCTTTAACGCGTAACAGCAACGCCAAATTAAGATAGGTACCCTCGGTAGGCGTCGACGCTAATGCGCGGTTCATCGTCTCGATCGCCTGGTCAACCATATTCGGGTCGACCTGCTCTGCTCTTTGAAGACTCGCCGTGGCATTGGAGTAGTCTTTTGACAAGGCATAAGCGAAACCCAGGTTGAGCAGAGCAGAGGAGCGAGTAAACCTTTGACCATCTGAGGCGACGCCCTCATCCATGAGTTTGATCGCACCCTCAAGCTCCTGGATTGCATCGATGTACTGGCTCTGTCGCATACGCAGCGCGCCAAGGTTTATGAGGGTTTCGATGTCCTGGGGATCCTGCTTTTTGGCCACCAGCAGATGCACTACTGCGCCGTCAGTATCACCCCTCTTCTGCAATTCCTCGGCGAGATACTTTTCCACAAACAAATCGCTCTCCGTGACGTCCATGGCGTGAGACCAGATGGACACACTGTCTTGCCAATAGCCGAGTTGCCGAAAACTCTGCGATGCGATCGTCAGCAACACGACGACAGTCAGTGCCCATCGCAGCTCATTGCGGCTTGACAGTCGATCGAACAATTCAGTTGCTCCGAGGGCAATCATGACGAAGAGCCCGAGCAGAGGAACATAAGCGTAGCGATCTGCCATTGCTTGATATCCCACTTGCACGATGCCGATTACCGGGACGAGCGTTCCTAGGAACCAAAGCCATCCCACAACGAGAAAAGGGCGGGTAACGCGCTGACGCCAGACCACTACGCTGATTCCGGAGAGGACTGCCGCGGACAAGCTAACTGCCCAAACCGAAAGGTTAGCGCCGGGGTGGGGATAGAATATTGAGAGTTTGACCGGCCAAAATATCTTCCAGATGTACAGCAAATAGGAAAACAGGGCATTGCCCAAACGTGTACTCAGGGAGAAGGTTTGTATGGACGGCACGGCGTCATTGGATTTTTGCGCCCACAAGGTAATCGCGGACCCTGCCGCGGAGAGTACAAACAGCGGCACTTTTTCGAACACAAGTCGCATGAGGGATTGCTGTGGAACGGGAAAATGTGGAGACGCATCGATCCAACCCTTCACCCGCTGCACTGGCCAGTAATCCAGCAAGAGCAGCGCGAAGGGCAGCGTCACTACCATAGGCTTCGATGCCAACGCCAACACGAAAACACCTATTGTCAAAGCGAGCCGTTTCCAGCCAGGTTTCCGCGCATACCAGCCATATGCTCCGATGGTCAGCAGTAAGAAGAGCGTGCTTAAGACATTCTTTCGTTCCGCGATCCAGGCGACCGATTCGACATTCAATGGGTGCCAGCCAAACAAGGCCGCTACCAGAAAACTGGGTCCCAGCGTACCGGTAACCCGCTGCAATAGGAAGAACACTAGCAGCACATTCAAAGTATGAATGACGAGACTAACGATGTGGTGAGAGCCAGGGTCCAAGCCAAACAACTGGCAGTCCAGTGCATGAGAGAGCCACGTCAGCGGGTGCCAGTTGGCTTGTTCGCTGGCGGTGAGCGACCATCGAACGGTCGGCCAGCTCATGCCTGCATTTACATGCGGATTTTCGACAACGTATTCCGTATCGTCATAATTAATGAAGTCGTGAGCACGGACCGGCCCGTAAAGGACAATCGTTCCGATGAATAATAAGAGCCCCAATGCAATAATGGACGCTGAATTGTCCGTCCTTCGCTCCGGGCGTTGAGCGACCCTTTGCGCTCGCGCTGCCTGCCGACGTGGTGTTCGTGGCCGAATAACCACCTGTTTGGATACCGGTCGCAATTTAGGCCTGCTACTAGCGTCGCAATCTCGGACCCGACTTGGGGCTAACTTTCTTGGCAGGTATGGGCGTTCCCTTTTGCTGCAACAACCCAAGGAACTGGCTGGTAGAGTCATTATTTATCCAGATTAACTGGGCCCCACTTGCCTGATAGAGGGTCACATCAAAATCTGTCTCTGTACCGCTGATAATAATCGCAAGCGGATTCCCGTTTGAAGCGGAGAATACATACCGCCCCGGATAACTACTGTCTGGCTGAGGAGTTCCTCCGAACTTCACTCCTGTATTCAACGCATTGGCTTCGCCTAAATTGTAGAAAGGATCGTTTAGCATTCCCGTTCCGTTGAAAACACCGCTCGTAACTGAGCCATTCCCGACAAAATCAAACTCACCCGCCGAATATAGGAAGGCGTACGCCTGTCCTACGAATGCGTACTTTCCCTTGAGACTAGTGCTAGCGGGATCCGTTTGGGGAACGATAAAGCCGGTGCCGCCAGAGAGAGCGCTATCCATATCGACCACCAGAGCACCTCCTAGTCCGTTGACTGTATTGTTCGGATCGTTCAGGTTCAGCAGCGGGTCGGTCATGTATATGCTCAAGGCGCTGACATCTCCCAGTTCACCCGAATCAATTGTTAGAGTGCCATATCCGTTAGAAGGAATCGAGTAGGAACCTGTAAGAGGAGCGTCATATATTTGACCGTAAAGCGCTAACTCGCTGCTATCGGCCACGCCGGTAAAAGTACCTGCCCCGGCATTTGGCGATACCAGCCCTGCGGTTGTGAAGAAGTTACTAAAAGCGCTTCCCGCAACGCCAAATCCCACACTGAACACGGAATTTCCGAGAGAGGCGTTGCTGGAAGAGGAGGCACTCACACCTTGCCCGAAGGCAGAACCGATGACTGTATCGTACGCGTCGACACTGATAAGCCTTATGACTTCCGGACCTACTACATAATAGTTGAGTACGATGGGTATGCCACTGTAATCGGGTAAGGCACTTCCTAGTGTGCTGGTAATACTGCCTCGCCCTAGAGCGTCGGGGACCGTTAGTGTACCGCTCAAAGCTGTTCCCAGAGTTGTAGTTCCAGCATCATTGCTGTCTTCAATCCCGTTCTGCAGAGTTGTGACTCCCGTGATTGAAAAGAGACCGCCGAAGGCGACCGGCAAAAGGCTAGGGTCATTGCCGGAAAGGGTATACGCATAGCTGCCACCGATGGACGGTGTAAGCGTCTGCACGTCCATGCTCCCGCTAGAAGTTGCCGACCCATCAAACTGCACAATGATTGCGTGTGATGGATTCACAAACTGTACTGTCAGGGTTTCTGTTCCGCCGATACCTACATAGGGATTGTTTGTGACAAGAGTGAGTTTTTCCAGGCCCGTGGTCGCACTCCCCTTCAAGGTGCCGCCGGTAATTGAGTCGCCTGAAGGTTGCGGTGACGTGATCCCATAAGCGCCATCATTGTAGTCCTGCACACCAGTTAGGACGTTTCCATCACTGTCGATCTGCACCGAACCGGCAAGAGTATAAGACCAAGAGGTGTTTAACTCTTCGCCGTTCAGATAGAAAACATATGTGTTGAACGGCAGCGTATTGGTCAGAGTAAAGTCAGCCGGCGACGGGAGTCCGGCAGCCGAGGCGGTCACCAAGTAAGGCCCACCCTTCGTCGCGTTTGCTGTGAAGACCGTCGAGGTCGCTATACCGTTGGAGTCGGTTGTATCCGTTTCCGCGGTCATTCCATTTGCGAAGATACCGCTGGCACCGGTTGTGGGAGCGCCAAAACTCACAGCCACGCCGCTGACGGGGTTCGAATAGCTATCGAAAACGGTCACAGCCAGCGGCGCGGCGAAGGGTGTGCTGATCACCGCGCTTTGCGGATTGCCGGTTGTGGCAACAATCGAGACAGGTGGCCCCGACATGGTCATCAGATTAAAGATGCCTGGCGTGGTGATCCCAGCGACCGTGGCAGTGACCATGACTGCGCCGGACACCGTGTTCGAGGTCAAAATCGATGACGTAGCAATACCGCTCGAGTTGGTGGTCGCTGTTGTCGTGTTCGTCGCGGTATCTGCGAATGTACCGCTGGCTCCTGTGGCCGGAGCCTGAAACACTACTGCCGCGTTCTGCACTGGGTTTTGGCCACTGTCCACCACTGTAACCGTCAACGGCATAAATGCAGAGTTAAGCCCAGCGCTTTGCGAACCTCCGCTTGTAGTGACGACCGTGGCGGGCGCCGCCGTTGTATTGGTGAGGTTGAAAGCGGCTGTAGCCGATACCCCGGCAACCGAAGCCAGCACTTGGTAGTCGCCGGCCGTCTTGTTCGCGATGAAAACCGAAGTGGTCGCCAAGCCGCTCGCGTCCGTGGTTGCTTTGGTCGTGTCTGTGCCCGTGTCAGAAAATGTGCCACTGGCCCCGCTTTTTGGAGCGTTAAAGGTCACGGTGATACCCACGGCTGGCGCTCCGTTCTGCATTACCGTAGCCACCAGACGCTGAGAAAAAGCAGTACCAATCGCATGGCTTTGTGGTGTGCCAGCCATCGGGGTGATCGCTTCCACGGTCGTACCGGTCATGTTGCGAAATCCGGTCGTGCAGTTCACCAGTCCGATAAGGCACAATGCCAGAACAACGGCGAAGAAGAATCTTTGTGTCATAACTTGTCTTGGCCGACCCGGCGCGGCCTGCTTGCGGCAGTCGTTTCAAAATTACTACTACTCGAATTGTGACAACATAAAGGTTCCGAGTCGCACTCTCATCATCGTCTGACTTGAGACGCTGCGGACGGCAACTTTGCCTTACAGCAGGACTGCGCGGTCACAGCTGCTTTCGGCTCTGGCAAGGATCTGAGTTCGGTGTGGATCCAAGTCATGGTCTGGTTGCGGTTTCTCGCGGCATTAAACTCTTCCGGAGTGTTGTAAACCACAACCGATGCGCTCGCGGGAACGGCCGCACGCAGTTTTTCCTTCGACGTTCTGGGCGTCGTGGTGTCAAAGGTCATATCCTGAAAGCGAAGTTTCTTCGCTTGCACTTTTGGCAACCAGTCGAGAGGCTCAAGCGCCCCAACTTTCTTCAGAAATTCAGGCTTCACGTAATCGGCACGTTCCTCCGTGGGAACAAATGGAGACGTTGCCATCCAGGTGGGCCAATCACCCCATGGGGCCACGACATCGAGCACCTTAATACGTGGATCGACCGCCGAGGCCAAGATGGCAATCGAAGCTCCTGAACCTTCCGCGAATATGCCCACACGGTTCACATCGAGATCGTCGCGAGTGGAGAGAAGGCTCAGAACCATCTGGACGTCGTGCGCTGATACCGCCAGACACTCCTGCAGTTCGCTGATGAACCACTCCTTCATGGGCCGGTCGTGGTAGCGATGTCCGGTCAGCGCTGTTACAAAGCCGACGGCCGCAAAACCGTCTTTGGTTACCGCCTTCTGCCAGGCTTCATTCTTGAAGTAGTCCGTGTCGTAGTTATAGCTATAAAGATAGAGAATGACCGGGGGCTTTTTGATGCCCTTTGGCTTTATCACATACAAATCGAGAGGATCACCAAAGCGCCACTGCACCTGGCTCAATTCAACCGTGTATCCGGGGTAATCGCTGACTGGGAGCACCACCGGCCCGACTGACCTCAGATCGCTAGTGCCCAGGTCCGGTGTGGTCCAGTCTTCTCGAACGTCTCTGAATCGTGTGTCGGCGGGATTGGCAATGGGCGGAGTTGCGGGCTCGAGCTGCTGCGCCGGGCACACTGCGGTAACTGATAAAAGGATAACTGCAAGGAGCAGGTTCCTTGCACTTACAGGCGAGGAGAGCTTACGGCACATCAATTTTCTTCTCCAGATAGCTTGAAGGTTTGCGGACCAATGCGTAACTGTTAATGGATCAGCTGCACTTGGGCTCTGAATTTGGGTCGTCTGCATTATGCAGGAAAGGAAAAGAGCGAACCATCAAAAAATGGTTCGCTCTATGTTAAAAGTTTGTTAACGTCAGTGGCTGGTTGGGGCGAAATCGCACTCGGTGCCAGGTGCGCTGTGAACCAGACCGGTGACGTTGTCAGATTGGCCGATCGAATTAACAGTGGTACCCGGCAGGAAGTGCTCGATGCAGCCACCTACGTCGCCGCCCTTATCGCCGGTGGTGGAGTCGTTGACGGGAGCCGGACCAATCAGAGCCCCCGAGTTGTCAACCTGTTGATAGTGGGAACGCAGGAGTTGCAGGCCCGCGTCTCCACGGAAGGGAGGTGTGAGAGTGGCATTCGCCGCAATCGCCACGATCGGAACGAAGTCCGGCGTGTTGAGTGCGTTATATGCTTGCGATGCAGTGACCATGCTCTTCACAGTGGCCAGAGCGGCGCCGTCGCTGATGAGGCGAAGGATCGACCATGCCCGGTATTGACCGCTGCGGAGGTTCGGATAGGAGAGTCCACCGCTCCAGATTTGGTCTTCGCGGCAAGGGAAACTACCAGCGCACGCCGCAGGCAAGTTGTCGGCGGCCGGCACCTGACCCACGGTCGTGTTTGGTTGTCCAGGATCAAGCGCGGTTCCCCCGGGTGAGCTTACGTACTTGTGGAAGATTCCATCCACGCCGTTCAGCGTCAAATAGCGGCAAGTGCCGCCGGCAACGCTGCACAGAGGGCTCCCCAAGTCAGAGGCCTGCTTCCAGTTGCCCCAGCCCGCGAAAGTGTAGGCAATTGAGTCGAAAGTGCCGTCCAGCACTACACCTTTGTCAATCACGTTGCCGGTTCCAATTCCGCGGATCCGCTTACCACCGCCTCCTGGGCAAGTGTTACTCAGCGGGTTGTTGGCGGGGATCGAGGGGTCCAGAAACGCTTCCTGGCTCGTACCCGAGAAGTCCGGGTAAACGAAGGCATTGTATTCGATGGTGTTGTAGGTACCAGAGAGCGGCTCGCGAATATATACGTTAATGCTACCCGCGGCTCCGCCCAAAGTTGGTCCCTTGCAACCAGAGACTCCGGCAAACAGGGCCTGCAACTGCGCGTCACTCACATCGGTTACGCTACTCAGAGCACCGTTGACGCCCACGTGGGCAATCGGAATAATCGGAGCGGCTCCGGTTGGTACGGTGGTGCCCGCAACGATTGCGTGGCCACTGAAGGGATCCGTTCCGCTCACGTTAAAGTCCAAGATGTGAGCAGTTGAGCCGAGAACGTCGGTAATATCGCCTCCGGACAGGTGTGCCAAGTCGTTTACCGTTGGGCAAGTGCCGGGGTTGTTGTTGCTGTTGTAGCCCAGACCTTTCATCGTGGCATTGCCGCCTGGGACTGGTAGGTCGGAGTTGGCCCGGCACATGGCGAACGCGCCATCTTCTGCACGGACGTCAGTGGCCGCCGCACTCACCAGCGGGCCAGTGGTCGCGGTGAATTTGGACTGAATGTTGGCTGGAGGAAGTGTATCGGTGCTGCCATCCGGCCAAACAGTTATTTGGTTTCCAACACCTGGAAAACCCCCAACGACGGTGACGTTGCAGCGTGGCTGACCGTAGTAGCAACGATCCCCGACCACGGAATCCACCTTGATGTACGCGATGAAGTTCGGAGCCGCGCCCGCAGTCGTGGTGTGGCTATCCCAGACGATCCAGATCGTGTTTTTGTCAACTGCCGTCGCCCCACCTTTAAACGTCGGACGGGTGTCGTTCACCTGGAAATTTTTCGCCGTGTAATGGAAGCATGGCGAAGTAAAGCCCGCGATACACTTTTTGCTGTTGTAAGCACCTAAAGCTGCGGATTGCCAAATCGCCGACGAACCGGCAATGATGGCCTTGGCCGTAGCTACCTGAGCCTGTGCTAAGGGCACCGTGGCTCCAATCGCGATCAACATGCAGACCGCGAACAGGGATCGAATACGCGACATAGTCGATGTTCCTTTCGTAAAAGATTGAAAAACGTAACCCGGGGAACGCGCAGGCATTTCCCTGCGCGCAGGACGCTGCTTAGTGCCATAGACTGATCCACTTGCGTTTGGAGGCAGTCTTATGTCTGGAATTCTTTCAAGAAATCTGCGAAGGCAAGCGGAATATAAGACCGCACTGGGGCGAAGTCAAATTAAGATTTGATGACAAACGGCCGGTTTTTTCACGAGTTTTTAATATTCGACCCATTTGCGAGTCTTGTATAGTCGCTGGTCGATCCCAAACAACGCATTGTGGCGTATTCAATCGTAGAGGTTCACGTGCTCCGTGCTCCTATGTATGTGGTTTCTGTGTTCGTTGCCGTTATTGTTTGCGTATTGCTTTCTCCGCTCAACTCCCTAAGTCAGGAGCCACCGAAGGCAGCGGGGCAACAAGGATCTATTTCGGGCACAGTCATGGATCAGACTGGAGCGGTAATCCCCGGCGCTAAAGTAGTCTTAGCTGGTGGTACAGAGAAAGGCCTCGAAATTCAGACTGACGATAAAGGGGCTTACTCATTCAAGGGACTCAATCCAGGCACTTATACTCTGTCAGTAACTGCTCCGAATTTTGCTGTGCAAAGTCTGACCAATATTAATTTGACTGCCGGCCTGGACTTGCCGTTGGACGTGACGCTGTTACCCGAGAGCACAGAGAGCAAAGTAAATGTCGAAGCGGAGGGCGCAGCCCAAGTGGAAGTGGAAAACGCCACCGTTGCCGGCACAATTACTCAAAAAGAAGTGGTAAACATCGGACTCAATGGACGCAACTTCACGCAACTGATTGCACTTGCCCCTGGGGTAAGCAATCAGACGGGTCAAGACGAAGCGAAGGTGGGAGTTCAGGGTAGCGTGAAGTATAGTGTCAACGGCGGTCGCGTTGAATACAACACCTTCGAAGTGGACGGCAGCGACGTTCTCAACACCGGATTGAATGGCGCCGTAAGTACTCTGATGGTTTATCCCAGTTTGGATGCCATTCGGGAAGTAAAAGTCCTCACCTCAAACTACGGCGCTCAATACGGCCGTACGGCATCCGGCACAGTGCAAGTGTCGACAAAGTCTGGCGGGACCGGTCTGCATGGGAACATTTACGACTTCGTTCGCAATGAGGCATTCAACTCCCGAAATTACTTCGATATAAGTAGCTCCAAAGCGCCCCTCTACCGGCGTCAGGACTTCGGTGGCACGATCGGCGGTCCGCTGACGATTCCTCACGTTTACAACACCGACAAGACTAAGACTTTCTTCTTTTTCTCTGAAGAGTTCCGAATCGAGAAGACACCAACCGCATACAATCAGGCGGTACCATCCTTAAAGGAACGCGGGCTGGTCATGACCCCCCAAGGAGTACGGCCAAATCTGGTTGCCGATCTCACGGGGATTACGTACCAGGATTTTGACTTCAGCGATGTTTGTCCCTTGGCGTCGGCAGCGCCTCCTTTTACACGACAGCAATATCCGGATTGTCCGGCAACACCGGGAAATCCAAACAACCTCCAGATAATTCCACACTTGAATCAGGTGCAGCAAGGCGGACTACCTGCTGGTACGGGCGTGGACAAGACGGCGCTGGCTCTTCTGAATGCGAACTTGATTCCCCTGCCGAATTCGCCTTTCGGCTGTAACTATAGTGTCCCGAGCCCGGACCCCACAGATCCGAACCACTGCTACGACGCTACGGTTTCCCCTTCGACTTACTGGCGAGAGGAGTTGTTTCGCATTGACCATAACCTCACCTCGAAGTTGAAAGTGTCCTTCCGTTACGTGCACGACGCCTGGGATACTACGGTGTTGACGCCGCAGTGGGCAATCCTGCGTACTACGAACCCGGGAGCCGCCACTTTTCCTACAATACAGAACCGCTTCGTGGGACCAGGAATTAACCTGCTGGCACATTTCACCCATACTATTTCGTCGACGTTGCTGAACGATTTGGCCGTCAGTTATTCCAACTCCACGATTACCCTGATAGATGAAAACGGTCTAGGTGGGGAATTTCAGCGAAACCCCTCATTGAATCAACCGCTGGTCGGGACGGTTCAGTGCGATCCCAGCGTCAGCGTGGATCCGGTGACAGGCATTCCGCAATGCGGAATGGGGTACATCTTCAATAATGGCTTTGGTGGAAAGATGCCGGGTTTTGAAGTCTTGGGCACGAACGCGGCATACGGCGGTCGCGGCTTCGCGGCTGACCCATCCTACATGCCGTGGGGCCACACTAATCCCACTTATGCATTGCGCGACGACGTTTTTAAGTCAATTGGGCACCACACCTTGCAGGCTGGTGCGCAGTATGTGTACTCACAACGGAATCAAACAAATAATGCGATTGGTGCAGCTTCAGGTGAATTACAGGGCTTTTTGACCTTCAGCAATCTGTCACACAGTTCGGGAAATGCATTCGCCGACTTCTTGTTGCAGAACAATACCTCTCAAGGAGGAAGGCCAGCACAGTCGTACATTCAGAGCTTTACCCAGGACTCCGCTCAGCACCGGTATTACCAGCGCTTTCAGATCGCTGAACCTTATTTCCAGGATGATTGGAAGGTCATGCGGCGGCTTACACTGAATCTGGGATTGCGGGTCAGTCTGTTCGGTACCTATCGCGAGCAATACAAGAACGCGTGGAACTGGGTAGCAGGAAGATTCAACACGTCGATGTTTGCAGTGGACCCTTGCTCCGGGGTCCTTTTGTACGCGTCGATGAAGACGTGCGCCGGCAATGCCATCCAATTTAATACCACAACGAACCAGCTAGATCCCACGTTGGCAGGTCAGTTAGGTCTGGTTCAGTGCGGCGTAAATGGGGTGCCAGCAGGGTGTATGACTGGGCACTTAGTTAATCCAGCACCCAGAGTTGGTTTCGCCTTCGATCCCAAAGGGAATGGGAAGACGTCAATTCGCGGTGGGTATGGCATCTTCTTCGAACATGGCACTGGAAATGAAGCAAATACGGGATCGCTCGAGGCGAGTGCGCCTCTAGTGTTGAGTATGACCCAACCTGTTCCGGTCAGCTACCCGTGCGTGGGGTATGTCGGGTACGGCACCGCATTCAACCCCGCTTCCAACCCCTGCTCGAGTCAAGTGGGGATTCCAGCCCCGCCGGTCGGCTCAGTTTTCCCTTTGAACGTCACGGCAATTCCGACCAAGGCGACTTGGCCATACGCGCAGCAGTGGAGCTTCGGTATTCAACGAGAACTCGGGAGTGGTTTTCTCACCACAGTTTCATATGTTGGCAGCAGGGGAACCCACCTAACTCTGGAGCGCAACCTGAATCAACTTCCTGCGTTGCCCCTGAACGAGAATCCTTTCAGCCCCAATGAACCGATGACGATCGCGGATTGCACGGTTGGTCCGGCGGCCTCAGGAGGAGGAACGCCGGGAGATGGCACCACGCCATTTCTGCTGCAGAACGGAGTTCTGGTGATGCCTGGGAGCCCTGCCTACATTAATATGCAGGCTGCCTGCACCTCCCCGAATATCCCGAATGTGAATTCGCTGCCTCGGCCTTATCGAGGGTTGGGCCAAGTGCTGTCTCTGGAAAACGTGGCCAACTCCACTTATCACGCGATGCAGGCAACGATGCGGCGGACAAGTGGTCCACTTACTCTTGGGCTCTCCTACTCGTACAGCCACTCGATTGACAATTCTTCAGACCGCAGTGACCCGGTGATGGTTGATTCCTATAACCTACCTGGAAATCGGGCCAGTTCCAACTACGACGAGCGTCATCTGCTGAACATAAGTTACATCTATGCATTACCGAATCTAAGTAAGCAAGTACCGGCATGGACCCGCGGTCATGCTGGCGACCCGGCCGGGGATGGACAGGATGTTGTTGACAAACCTTCTCGCTTCATCCAACTGTTGGGTGACGGGTGGGAGGTGGAGGGGCTCACACTGTTTCAGTCGGGAACGCCGTTCACAGTAATCAATAGTGCGGGCAATACTGGAATTTCTTTGACCGACAATGCAGGGGTAGCTAGCGGCTTTGGGATCGCAGCGTCCTATCCTGACGTATTGCGTGGACCTTCGAAATCTTATAGCAATGCGCAAAGTTTTGGTCCGCTCTTGGGCAATCCCTCGCAGTTTGTAGCCCCGCGCGGCCTGACATTTGGGAATGCCGGGAGGAATTTCCTGAACAACCCCAGCCGTTTGAATTTTGATTTATCGGTAATGCGACATTTCAAGCCCACGGAATCAACGGATCTGCAATTCCGTGCTGAGTTCTTCAATATCTTCAATCACTCTCAGTTCCGAGTCTATGATCCGGATAATCCGGGTGGCACCGGCAACAATGTGATCAGTTGCTATGCCGGCCCTCAGAATTCGGCTGGTTTTATAGGAAAGGGAGGAGCCGATTGCATCACTGGGGCCAGTTTCTTGCACCCCATCGATGCGCACCGGCCGCGGACCATACAGTTTGGGTTAAAGATAAGCTTTTAGGACTGAGACGCATGAGTAGAGCGATACATCGACCGCGAATTAGGAGTTATCACTCGCTTAGTGCCCGGACACTTCGTTCGGCATCCGCGAAAGTGCGCGTAGTTTTGTTTGTGCTGGGCCTTATGGGGCTCTGGGCTTGCGGAGGTAGTTCCCCTGCGCCTAACTCGGCCAACCCTGCCGCGGTTTCGGGGAACTGGCAGTTCAGCCTTTCGGCCCCGGCCGACAAATCTTTCTCCGGCGGATTGCAGGGCGGCTTCTTGCTTCAGGATAAGGGTTCGGTCACTGGACAGGTCATCTACTCGATGACGATTTCGCAACCCTCTTCAGCAACGTGTGCTGGTTCCGCAGTGGTTACTGGAACTCTCAGCGCCCAGACGCTGAACCTGACAGCATCTGCCGGCTCCCAAACTTTTTCGTTAACCGGAACTCTCAGCAGCGATGGTTCCAGTATCACTGGCACATATTCCACCATCGCCACTCCCAGCTGCGGCACCGTTCAAAGCGGATTGCCGTGGAGTGCGAAATTAATGCCTTCACTTAGCGGCTCGGTGCAGGGTTACTTACACAGCGATGGTTCGCAAAACGACCCGGTATTGCATCAAGAATTCGAAGTTACCGGATCTCTTGTGCAGGGACCCAACGCGGGGACCAATAGTGCTCCAGTTACCGGGACCTTGAATTTTCAAGGATATCCTTGTCTGGACACGGTGTCGGTTACCGGGCAGATCAGCGGAAATTCCGCCATTCTGCAACTCATTGCAGCGAACGGTCTAAATGTAGGTCAGATCGGCGCTCAGTCGAATGCTGGGGGTTCTATTGGAGCCGTAACGTTTGACAGTTCCGCGGGGGGTGGCTACGTCCTGCAAGGGGCGAGCGGTTATGGAATCAGCACAAGTGCCTGTCCGGCAAATTCCGCGACTTCTCCAGGAGACGTGGGCAATATCTGTCTTGCAGTGGGAAACAGTAGTGCCTGCAAGGAAGTGCTCTCATTGACGCCCGCGCTGCTCACGTTTCCAGCGCAGGCGCTCGGATCTACACCCACCACCCAGCAGATTAAGGTTACGAATACGGGCGCGACACTCCTGGACGGCCTTCAAGTGTCTCCGACCGGAAATAACTTTATACCGAGCGATTTCAATGCAATCCCGAATTTCACGGAACAGGACAGCTGCAGTGCGACTCCCGGATCCAGTTTCTCGTTAGCGCCGCAACAGAGTTGCACGGTGACCATATCCTTTTCTCCGCAGCAAAGCTGTCCCTGGCAACCGAGTTCACCCCTCCCGCGTTGCGCGCCCTTCCAACCAGTTCGGCCTGTGCAGGTACCCGCGCCCCCCGCTCTGGCTACATCGGTGACGGTTCGCTGCCCGAACTGTCCTACGATGCCTGATGATGATTCCGTATTCTCGGTGCCAGTTACGGGTGTCGGCTTGAGCGCGATTCAACCCTCGACTCCCGAGCTCGATTTCGGACCGGAAGATGCCAGCCTGAACGAAGTAAGTCAGCCTCAATCCGTGACGTTTACGAATCAAGGCAACTCCGCAGTTCAGATCCTGCCGGCGATGACGACGCCACCCTGCGGAACTTCGATCGGCGCAGTGGTGGATCTTCCTCGCCCAGCGGCGCCGGGTACTGTTCCTGGTCTGCAGGTGGTGGTCGGTTCGCCCTCCAACAACCCACCGACCTTCCTCAGCAGTTCTCATACGGTCTCGTATGTCTGTGACATCGATCAACAGAGTCAAAAAGCGAACTTCCAGATTGCGTCCGATGGTTGTTCCGGCACGTTGTTAATGCCGCAACAATCCTGCAGTGTGGCGGTTGTATATGCACCGCAGCCGGGTGCATCGGTCGGCGGACTTGATTATTTCCTGCAACTGAACACTCTTCAGTGTACGACCAGTACGACTGCGGATTGCGAGATTGACAGTGGGCGTTTCCCGGTAGAGTTGAAATCGGCTTTGGCGAGCCCGCTGAGGGTATCGCCGGGCGCGAGTTTGGATTTCGGCACTTGGCCCGGCGGGCAAACGACGTACCCACCACTCACAATCACGCTCTCCAACGACAAGAAACTCGCGACCCCCCTGCCAATCACTTTTGACGCCATCGTCACGAAGGGCGATTACGTTGAAGTTAACGACTGTGGCATCTCGTTAGCTCCTGGCAGTGCTTGCACGATGAGCATCACATTCACTCCCAAAATCACAGGCTTCGACCAGGGATCGATTGTAATTACCTATGCCGCTGGGCAAACCATCGGACTATCGCAGGTCATATATCTACATGGATTCGGCCAGTAGTACACGCGAGATGGCAGCAAATTATGAGCATTGTGTGCAACAAGGAGATCGGAGTGGCACTTAGCAAGTGGGGTACGTTACTTCTCTTGGCAGCGACATCAATAACGCTCGGATGCGCGGGAGGTACTACCTTGAATGTTCAAAACCCTGCTGCGCCGAAGAGCTCGCAAATCGCCATTGCGTTTCAGCCCAGTCCACCTGCTTCTCTTTTTGTTAACGGTGATGCTCCTATTACAGCGGTTGTAAATAACGACCCGACCAGTTCTGGGGTGGATTGGTCTTTGCAGTGCCAAAATAACGCTAACTGTGGCTCGTTAAGTACTTTTCACACTGATAGCGGAAAGGCTACAACGTACTTGCCCCCGCCATCATTATCGTCAAACACGCAATCTGTGACGGTTTTCGCCTTCGCGGCGGCTGATCACACCAAGAACATCGCCACCTCACTGACGATCAACGCATTTGCAGGGTTCCTGAAAGCTGGCACGTATATCGTAGAGACAACCGGTGTCGATGCTTCTGGATTGCCGTATCAACGTGTCGCTGCCTTGGTTCTCGATGGGAAGGGCGGAATCACAGGTGGCGAGCAGACGGTCAACTTTATGAATCCGGTTACCACTCAAATGGCCTCGGTTAATGACGCCGTGACTGGGGGTACCTATATTCTGGGACCTGATGGACGCGGGACAATCACCATCAACACCGCCGACGTGAATGTTGGCCAGCAAGGTGTGGAAACATTTAGCCTTGTCGCTCTATCTAGCTCCCGAGCACTGCTAACAAAAACAGACATTTTCAGCCCGAACCTCCCGCTTAGTAACGAATCTTCAGTGGGAACGATGGATTTGCAGACTCCGGGGTCGCAGGTCACAAATGGGGGCTACGCATTGGTCGTTCGAGGCGTCGACTTCAACACCTCGCCGATTGCTTTGGGTGGCGTTCTCAACATCGATGGCCCGCAGAGCATTTCAGGCAGTGGAAGCAACTTCGATATGGTGATTAATGGCTTAGGTTCGGTGATTTCTAGCCTACCCCCTTCTGGGACGTTATCCCCGCCTGACAAATTCGGCACGTTTCAAATTAGCTTGAACGCCAACTTTTTTGGATCGAGTCAGGTCAATACGTTTACCGCTTACGTTGTGGATGGTTCTCATCTGAGACTGATCGAGACGGACGGCAGTGCCGGCGTGACTGCAGGAATCGCGATCGGCCAAGGCTCACTTACTGGCACATATTCCAACTTTTCTGGGAGTTACGCCTTCGGGATTTTTGGCGAAGACTTGAGCGGATCCCAGTCGACCCTGGCGGCGGCGGGAAATTTTACCGTCAGTGGTGGCTCCTTGAGTAACGGCAGCATCGACGAAACACAGTCTGGTCTCCTTATGCAGGTGAGCGATGGTTTTACCGCTACTTACACCGTAGATCCAAGCGGTCGCGTTGACACGGGTACCTCGTTCACTTTCACCACCCCGGGCAATGGTACTGGACCGGAGTTTGTTATGTATATGACTGGGGCTGGAGATCCGGTGCTTGTGCTCGATAATGATACGGAACCTTCTCTGAACGGGGGCTTCGCAGGCGGGATTGCCACTGGTCTCGCATATCCCACCACCGCTGGAGTTTCTCTTGCCGGCCAGTACGGCGTCAGTTTCACGCAGAATTTTAATGCGACCGAGGCCGATGCTACAGGACAGATCTGCGCGAGCGGAAGCTCCGTGGTGTGTCAGGGTGGAAGTGTAGATACCTTTTCGGGAACAGTAGACCAGACTGTCGGTTTCAGCCCACAGGGCCCCAACACTCTCTCTGCAACGTACCAGAGTTCCCCTGTGAACGGTCGCCTGACGGGCACGATTTCTGATGTTAACTTTTATAATAATCCCCTCTCGGTGGCGTTTTACCTCATCGATTCCAGCCACGGCTTTTTCGTAGAGACTGATGGAGGGCCGGATGGAGCGAACGTTGGATATCTGAGCTTCGGGTACCTCTCGGGGCGCGTACCCGTGTGCAGTGGCTGTCCGTAATGCCTGGTTATCTGCTTCTCACATCGGCTGGTGCAGAGTAATTAGCTGCGTACGGCGCATCGAGATAGTTGCGGTGTCCCGCGGTGGCGTTCAGTCAGAGCAGCCTGTCGATCGCTGAGCTGGGCAAGGTGCATCCGTAAAGTTTCGGACCATGGGAACCCCGAGGATCAGCTTAATACGAATTGGAAGCAGATTCTCCGGCGTCCATTAATTCTTTCGTCACTCTTTTGGATACAAGTGTTTTTGACGTCGGATTTAAAGGAACTAATTCATTTGAGGAGATCAATGATGAAGCAAGCAAAGAGCTTGGGCCTGTTTCTCGCCTTTCTCGGTCTCACGAGCGCGCCTTGGGCACAGGCCCAGCAGAGTACGGGAAATCTTCCGCCAAAGGCTGCGGGTAAGAAAGTGTCAGTTGCTGCGGAAATCGAGACCCTAAAACGAGCGCTGGAGGCGCAGCAACAGCAAATTCTGCGGATGAGCGAACAGATCCAGAGCCGTGACCAACAGATTCAGCAACTGCAACATGCGGTGAATCAGACATCGCAGACATCGCAGCAAAATCAGGCTGCCGCTGCTGAAGCTCAGTCCAAAGCCAGTGCAGCCGCTTCGGAAGTTGCCGAGCAAGGGCAGACTTTGACCGTCTTAAAGACTGATGTTACGGATTTGAAAACAAACATGATTAGTTCCGTATCGACTCTGCAGGAGACACAGAAATCGATTCAGCAGGTGGAAAGTCCGACCGCTCTCCATTTCAAAGGGATAACTCTGACACCCGGCGGTTTCATCGCGGCAGAAACAGTCACGCGCACACGTGCCACCAGTGCAGACATCAATACGCCTTTTAACAGTATTCCGTATCTCGGGAACGGCCTGTCGAAAGTCGTCGAAAATAACTTCACTGCACGGCAAAGCCGCCTCAGTCTTCTAGGTGAGAGTAGACTCGCGAGCGCTAAGCTGACTGGTTATTGGGAGGCGGATTTCCTCGGTACAGGAGTAACCTCGAACAACCGCGAGAGCAATAGCTACGTTTTCCGTCAGCGAATTCTATACGGGCAAGCAGCCTTTAATGACGGCCTCACAATCACCGGCGGACAACAGTGGTCTCTGGCCACGGAAAACAGAAAGGGGATTGAAAATCGCCAGGAAGTGTTGCCCCTCACGATTGACTCACAATATCAGGTCGGTTTTAGCTGGGCGCGGCAGTATGCATTCCGTGTCGTCAAGAATTTTGGAAATAAGTTCGCGTTAGGAGCGTCGATAGAAGGTCCTCAGGCAACGGTCGGAGGACGCGGTTTTTCTAACATAACTACCAATAACATCGCCACCAGTACGGTCACTGTCGCGGGGAATACCTTCCTGGCGGCGCCCGGTTCAGGAGGAGGATTGTTCAACTTTGTTGATCCCGCGGGATATTCGATCAACAAGGCGCCTGACTTCCTCGTCAAAGCCGCGGTAGATCCGGGCTATGGTCATTACGAGGTGTATGGCATTGTTAGCGCTTTCCGCAACCGCATTTACCCCTGCGGTGTAGTAGGCACGAACAAGAATGACACTCTCCCGCCAGCCACGCCTACGAGTGTATTCTGTCCGGTAGATGGGTCCACAACTTCCAGCGCACTCGGGGCATTTAACCAGACCAGGACTGGCGGCGGAGTGGGCTTCAATGTCCGCGTCCCAATAGCTGCAAAGAAGCTGGAGTTTGCCCTGCAGGGCCTTGCGGGAGACGGCGTCGGGCGTTACGGCTCCGCTCAGTTGCCCGATCTGACCTTCCGTCCTGATGGAACTGAAGCATTAATTCGGACAGCGCACGGGTATTCGGGATTGGAGTTTCACTCGGCGAAACTGGATGCGTATGCCTATGGAGGCGCGGAGTGGGCGGCGCGAACTGCTTACACGGGCTACACCAGCATCGGCGTGACTAAGACCCCAGCAGTTCCGACGACTTCCACGAGCAGCGCGATTCCTGCGACTACTACAACAGTTATCAACACTAATCAGATCGGGGGCTACGGTTCGCCATTTGCCAACAATACCGGTTGCAACAAGGAAAACCCACCCTCAAACTCGATCGGATTGTCACCATTCACAACGCCTTCCAGTGGTGGGAGCTGCGCGGGTGATACTCGCGTCATCATGGAAGGCACGCTGGGATTTTGGTACAGATTCTACCAGGGACCGAAAGGTGGGCTCCGCTGGGGTCTGCAGTATTCATACTTCGAAAAAAATGGTTGGTCAGGAAACAACAATGCACCCGGGATAGCTGGGTTCTTCCCGCCGAAGACGGTCGATAGCATGATTTGGACTTCGTTCCGCTTCTATCTCCCATAACAGTGCACTGCGATGGCTGTGGCGGATCGATCAACGCTGAACCCGTGGGAGTGTTATTGCAGTTAAAGATTGCCAGGGCTCGAAAGATTGTTCGAGCCCTGGCCGTTGCCTGGCGCCACCGGCCACTAAAGGGAACCCGTACTTCTAAACTAGTCGATACGTGCCGAGAATCAACTCGATCGCGACGGACAAACACCACGTGCAGCGCACGCTCTGACCAGCACAGTTTGACCACTTGTTCTTACCTCTAGCCCCTAAACTTTTCACCAACTAAAATCACTACTCAAAACCCAATGCACATTCTCCATGTCGTAGGCGCGCGCCCCAACTTCATGAAAGCCGCTCCGGTTCTGCGCGCCCTGAGCGCATATCCCGAAGTCCGCCAAACTCTGGTCCACACCGGTCAGCACTACGCTGCTTCCATGTCCGACGTGTTCTTCCGCCAACTCGAAATGCCCGAGGCGGACGTGAATCTCGGCGTCGGCTCGGGAACTCACGGCCAACAAACAGCCGCTGTCATGACCGCATTCGAGCCGGTCGTGATCGAGCGTAAGCCCCATCTCGTCCTCGTCTACGGCGATGTGAACTCCACTTTGGCCGCCGCCCTCGTCTGCGCGAAGCTCGCTATACCTGTAGGCCACGTCGAAGCCGGACTCCGTTCTCGCGACCACTCGATGCCCGAGGAGATCAACCGCCTGCTCACCGATCGTCTGTCGGATTTCCTCTTCACTCCTTCCGAAGACGGCGACCAGAACCTGCTCAGCGAAGGCATTCCTCAGTCTAGAATTCACCTCGTCGGCAATGTGATGATCGATACGCTCGTCCGCCTTCTTCCCAAAGCCGACGCGCAACTACCCGATGGCGTCAACAGTCGCTTCGCGCTTGTAACCCTGCATCGCCCTTCAAACGTCGACGACCTCTCCTGGCTTCGTGATCTCCTCGCCACACTCGCTGACCTCAGTGATCAACTCTCGGTAATCTTTCCTGTCCATCCACGGACACGCCATCGCCTGAACGACCTCGGCATCGATCACTCTGCAAACGCACGCCTGCATCTGCGGGAGCCCCTGCCATATCTGGAATTCATCGGACTGCAACGCCACGCAGCCGTGGTCATCACCGATTCCGGAGGCATTCAGGAAGAAACAACGTTTCTCGGCGTGCCCTGTCTCACCGTTCGCGAAAATACAGAGCGCCCGGTCACGATTTCCCTGGGGACAAATCAATTGGTGGGAAGAGATCTACAAAAGCTGCGCACTTCTGCTGAAGCGATCCTTCAGCAGAAGCCATCGATGCAAGACGCGCAAAGGCCTATCCCTCTCTGGGATGGACACGCAGCCGAACGCATCGCACGAATCATCGCACGAGGTTCAAGCAATTGAGTGATATATGTGTATGTGATGTCGAAGTGTACACATCCCAGGGTGTGGTGGTGGAGGTGCTGAACTTCCCCTCTGAGATCATGTCGAATTCATGATGGAATGACGATGTTGTTGTTGTCCGGAGGTGGGTGTCCCCCGATCGGCTTCAAACGCTCAGATGTGACTGAATCGAAAGGATTCGAAATCTGAGTGTTAACTCCTGGTTTCGCCAGCTATCAATTCACCTATTATCCATTTATCCATCGTTGATACGCTTGGTTTTTTCAGTGTAGTATCGCCGTTTTGTTATTGGCGATATCCAGTGGAATGCAACAACAAGCTGACAGGCCGGTCGCCCGCGATATTCAGACGGAAAAATCCGCGTCCACTTTATCCGGTGCGCGCATGGTCGCGAAATACAAGAGCCTGCCTCTCGGTTTTGAACGTAACGAGCATCTAGCGACGCATGCGGTGCCTATGATCGAATTTCACGCCGTATAGTACACCAGCGGCACGCTCCTTCTGCCCAATTGTCACGTTCGCGAGTGAACCGGCGAGTGATGCGCGAGTGAACTACTGTGACGTGACCAATCACGTCTGTGCGCATAATCTTACCTCGAGAACTTACTGCTCCTTCCGCGCCAGATGTGAGCGAAAGGCAGGAATTGTATGAAGCAAGTGCTCGTCGTTGGGCTACTCTTTGTTTGCAATGCAGCACTGGCCGCAATTCATCCTTCAGGTAATGGTATCGTAATTAGTGACATTTCCGGTTCATCTCAAAAGAATAGTCCTGAAACCGTAACGCGGTTCTTCAAGCAGGGAGAAATTCCACATTACGCACAGGCTGTCGTCAACAGCACGCCTCTGTTGACCCAGTGCGATGTCAAAAATAGATGGCAGGATGGTTCTGTGAAGTTCGCAATCATAAGCTTTGTCCTGCCACAAATTGATTCGCAGGGAACGCTGATTACATTTCGTGATCAGCGCAGCGGAAACAATACAGGATATCTAACCGAAGCTGACATGCTCGGCAGCGCTTACAACTTTGAAGCCACGATGAATTTGTCAGGCGTCACACATCCGACCGTTAGGGCTCGATCCATGCTTGCCAGGGGGCATTTCACCTATTGGTTGAAAGGTCCTATTGTCACTGCAGTAATCGTTGAGGACAGTGCGAATCGTTCGTTTGACGTGAATACTGATGGATTGTCGGGCAATCCCTTACACCCGATTTTCGAAGCCTGGTTTTATCCGCAGAACCACACGGTGGAAGTCGGTTTTACGCTCGAAAATATTTGGGTCTCACAACATGCCGTCAACAGTGCGCGCCACCAGACCTTTTCCGCGTCTCTTTCTACGGGAAATAGCGGGCCAGTCACGAATCTTAAGCAATCCCGATTTACTCAATTTGCCTTTTCGCGATGGCGCAGAGATTACTGGATTGGAGGCATGCCAACCGCGGCCAAGGTACGGTTCGACTTTAATTCTTCTTACCTCGAGTCTACCGGTGCCTATCCGAACTGGGACTATGCCTTAAATTCTGCCGACGTAGAAAGTGAGGTCGCGGCTTATCAAAGGTTAAAGGATTTATATCCGCAACGTTTCACCCTTGCCGGTTATGACAACAAGTTGGGAGGTGGAATCGCCAGCTATCCTCAGGGAATTAACGTCGCGGGAGAATGGCATTTCGATGACTGGAAAGGATTATTTACGTCGTGGGATGCATTGTATTTTTTCACAGGCGATCCTCAGTTGCGCGAAGAGATGCTAACCAGCGCCGATCTGGCAGGAAGATTTCCGATCTGGTATCGGGAAGCCGACCACCATGCGGGCAGCGGCGAATATTTTGACGCTCCGCGCACTGGTAACGTGGATCCGTATGGCCGAGTGATTTCCGTAAACGCTCGCCAGCAATTCACCGCCTCCATTTCCAATTGGCAGCCGGGGTGTAAAGGGGAAGATTCCGATAACGTGAACACGGCTGAGTTGAACTATCCGACAGCCTACGGCGGATGGCGGACGCTAAACACCAGCCACATTCCTGCATTTGCTTACATGGCATACACCTTGACCGGAAAGCATGCGTATCTCGAGGAGACACAAATGCAGGCTGCGGATGAGATCGCTTCAGTTACAGGCTGTGCAGACTTGTCGGTACCTTTCTACAGGCAAGGGCATTTGGGCCTGGCGGATGCCGCAAGCACGCGCAACACTGCCTGGCAGTTTCGCGACATGGCCTATGCTGCGTATATCTCTCCAGATGGCGATCCGGCCGGGGCGTATTTCAGGGACAAGCTCCTCAATAATCTTGCACTCCAGGAAGGCGGCCACGCACTTTCGGAAACGAGTGTCGGCACTCAGGACAGAACAGTCGCGTATGAGTATGGAAAAACTGCCTGGGGTGAGAGCGAAGCCGCCGATCCATCGCCTTTTGGGGTGTGGTATACGACCTCGGCATACACGACTGGCAAGAACTGCGCCAATAACTTGAAAACTGGATATCTAAAAGCGGCGTATGCCAATTTTGCGGAACATTTCATGATGGCTTCACTCGGCATGATCCGCCAGCTTGGAATCGCGAACACAAAACCGTTGTTGACCATCTTCGCGAGGCGATATTTCCACATTGTGCTTGACCCTGCGGTTCACGATCCCTACCTCGTAGAAGAGTACGTCTACCCACAGCAAACGGCCGACGGCAACTGGGTCTCAGACTGGAGCACTTTTGTGGATGCGTACTGCTCTCCAAAAACGAGCTGGGAACCCGGCAGCCCAGCCGCCTACGGCGCACAAGCGCTTGGAGCGTTGAGTTATTTGAGTGACATTACCGTCGACGGCTATTCGGGAATGCAAGCCTGGAAAACGCTGAAGGCGAAGATGCCTGATCCACCGGATGCTCGATGGAGCCAGGAACCATTTCCGGTCAATACACAGAAGTAACGGTTCTGGACCATTCTTAGATGACCGATTCCCTATCACGGCTCACGACAAATTAATCCGGGCCAGCCGCGCCAGCGCTTGCGCATCCAACCGATCGTCTTTCTTACGGCTCTCTCCGATCAGCCGCACTTTTCGCGCATTCGCCACAATCACTTCATGCCCCCACTTGCTGAGCAAGCGGCTGATCCAGGGCGAATGCGTCCCGGTCTCCAGCGTGATCCGGCTTCGCGGCATCGCCCCGAAGATCTCCTGCAAGCCTTTCGCAGTCGTGCGGAGTCGCAGCTCCACTTGGACGCGCCCCGCTTCATCCAATACGCAGTACTAACTGTGGCGATCTCCCAGATCCAGTCCGATCGTCCATCTCTGCTAAGAAAAATTCCTGCTCTGCTTCGTCAAGGTCGTCGCAAAAAAAGTGTTGCTGCTCAGTTCGAATGAAAAGTGCGCGTTTCATCAAAATAGGCTGGAGCACTCATACGTAGTCGCTGAGAAATCGCTGAGAAAAAAAGAAAAGAGCGAACCATCAAGAAGTGGTTCGCTCTATGTTAAAAGTTTGCTAACGTTAGTGGCTGGTGGGGGCGAAATGGCACCCGTTGCCGGGAGCGTTGTGAATCAGACCAGTGGTACTGTCGCTTTCAGCGATCTGATTTGCAGTGATACCCGGTAAGAAGTGCTCAATGCAGCCACCCACGTCACCGCCCTTATCGCCGGTGGTTGAGTCGTTGACCGGAGCCGGACCAATCAGAGTCCCCGCATTGTCAACCTGTTGATAGTGGGAACGGAGTAGTTGCAGGCCCGGATCTCCCTTAAACCCAGTTGAGGCATTCGCCACAACCGCCACGATTGGCACAAAGTCGGGTGTGTTGACGGCAGAATATGCTTGCGATGCAATGACCATGCTCTTCACACTGGCCAGAGCGGCGCCGTCGCTGATGAGGCGAAGGATCGACCATGCTCGGTATTGACCGCTGCGCAGGTTCGGATAGGAGAGGCCGCCTTTCCAGATTTGGTCTTCGCGGCAAGGGAAATTACCACCGCACGCCGCTGGCAAGTTGTCGGAAGCTGGTACCTGACCCACGGTCGTGTTTGGTTGTCCGGGATCAAGCGCGGTTCCACCCGGTGAGCTTACATACTGATGGAAGATTCCATCCACTCCGTTCAGCGTCAAATAGCGGCAGCCGCTGCCAGCAGTGCAGGTCCCCAAGTCGGACGCCTGCTTCCAGTTGCCCCAGCCCGCGAAAGTGTAGGCGATTGAGTCGAAGGTGGTGTCCTTCACCGTGCCATTGTCGATCACGTTGCCGGTTCCAATTCCGCGGATGCGCTTGCCACCGCCTGCTGGGCAAGTATGGTTCAGCGGGTTGTTGTTGGGGAGCGTGGGGTCCAGAAACGCTTCCTGGCTCGTACCCGAGAAGTCTGGGTAAACAAAGGCGTTGTACTCGATCGTGTTGTAGGTCCCAGATAGCGGCTCGCGAATATATACGTCTATGCTACCCGCGCCTCCGCCCAAAGTGGTTCCCTTGCAACCAGTGCCGCTGTTGGCGAACAGCGCCTGTAACTGCGCGTCACTCACATCGGTCACGTTATTCAGCGCACCGTTGACGCCCACGTGGGCAATTGGAATAACCGGAGCGGCTCCGGCCGGTACGGTGGTGCCCGCCACGATTGCATGGCCACTGAAGGGATCAGTTCCGCTCACGTTGAAGTCCAGGATGTGAGCAGTTGAGCCGAGAACGTCGGTAATATCGCCTGCGGTCAGGTGAGCCAAGTCGTTTGTCGTTGGGCAAGTGCCGGCGGCGTTGTTGCTGTTGTAGCCCAGACCTTTCTGCGTGGCGTTGCCGGGACTCGCGGTTGGTAGCTTGGAGTTGGCGCGGCACATGGCGAACGCGCCATCTTCTGCACGGACGTCAGTGGCCGCCGCACTCACCAGCGGGCCAGTGGTCGCGGTGAATTTGGATTGAATGTTGGCTGGAGGAGTTGAATCGGTGCTGCCATCCGGCCAAACTGTAATTAGGTTACCAGGAGCCGGAAAACCTCCAACGACGGTAACGTTGCAGCGTGGCTGACCGTAGTAGCAACGATCCCCCACCACGGAATCTACCTTAATGTACGCGATGAAGTTCGGGGAAGCGCCGGCAGTCGTGGTGTGGCTATCCCAGACGATCCAGATCGAATTCTTGTCAACTGCCGTCGTTCCACCCTTAAAAGTCGGGCGGGTGTCGTTCACCTGGAAATTCTTGGCCGTGTAGTGGAAGCATGGCGAAGTGAAGCCCGCGATGCACTTGGCGGTGACGCCACTGCTGTTGTAAGCACCTAAAGCTGCCGATTGCCAAATCGCCGACGAACCGGCAATGATGGCCTTGGCCGTAGCTACCTGAGCCTCTGCTAGAGGCACCATGGCTCCAATGGCGATCAACATGCAAACCGCGAATAGGGATCGAATACGCGACATAGTCGATGTTCTCCTTTCCTAAGAGATTGAAAAAACGTGACCTGGGGAGCGCGCAGGACGCTGCGTACTGCCGTAGACTGATCCACTTGCGTTGGAAACAGTCTTATTCTCTCTGGAATTCTTTCGGGAAATCTGCGAAGGGCAAGCGGAATATAAGACCGCACTGAGGCGAAGTCAAATTAACATTTGATGAACAATTGGCTGGTTTGTAAACGCTGAAACATCGCAGGATTCTACACGGTGGTCTCAATTGGCGAAACATCGGCATTACACTCATCTCCCGATCAGTGTTGTTTTTCCAGCAGCACAATCGGGGTCGTTTCCCCTTCCCACTGAGACGCGAAATAGCAGTATCCATCGGTAAACTCGTCCAGATAGGCACTGCCTCACTGGGTCAGCGTATTCTGAGTTGATGTAACCAGAGGGAACCGATTGCGCATGTGAGCTGGTCGAAAATCCCGTCTAGAGTGGTTGGCTATGTTGAGTAAAACAACGTCGTCGGGTTTCTCCCGACATCAAAAGTGGGGATTTGATTTGCTGACGGCCCCTTTCCTGAAAGATCAGTGCACCGAGTGACAGCCGTTCGACGGGGACCGAAATTTGGTCGCATCACCGAGCCGTTCGCGGACAGCGTCCTGCAGTTCGGGC
>DATFQQ010000237.1:0-4274 GCA_035264195.1 Candidatus Sulfotelmatobacter sp.
GTATTGCGCTAGACCGCGATCGCGCCAGACGTGAGCACGAACAGAAGATGCAAGTCTTGCGTGCCCGATACGGCTCGCTCAGCCCGCGCGAGCGGGAGGTCATGAGCTTGGTGGTCGCCGGCTTGATGAACAAGCAAGTCGCGGCCGAAATCGGAATCAGCGAGGTCACCGTGAAAGTTCATCGTCACAACATCATGCAAAAGCTCAGCGCACGCTCACTCGCCGAACTGGTCAGAATGGCCGACAGCCTGGGAATCCCGTCTCGAAATCAACCCGGCGCTGAACGAAGGTATTAGCAGGTGATCTTCCGTCGTCATCACTATCTTGTTGCCAGGTGGCGCGCACGCTCCTATGAAGGTGCACTGCACGGGGGGCTTTCGATTTGATGAAAGACTCCATGATTTCGATCGTCGACGACGACTCGCTCGTGAGGGAGGCGATCGGCGACCTTGTGAGCTCACTGGGCTACAAATCTCTCGTCTTCGCATCCGCGGAAGAGTTTTTGCAATCCGGACAAGTCGAAGACACCGCGTGCCTGATCACTGACCTGCAGATGCCCGGACTCAGCGGGCTCGACTTGCAAGAGCGGTTACTGGACGGGGGCTTCCGCACTCCCGTCATTTTCATAACGGCCCATCCCAAAGCCAAGGCTCGAGAACGCGCACTGAACGCCGGGGCGGTCGCGTTCCTGAGCAAGCCTTTCGAGGAGATGTCCTTGATCAGTGCCGTCAAGTCGGCGCTGAACGGTTCCTAACAAGACACGATAGTCCTTCCCCGACCGTCGCTGACCCGCCGGCGTTCAAAACAACAAATCGATCTCGTCAGCACCAAATCTCGCCAACGGCGAAGAATACCGCGACAAACACTTCCCGGATCGCGCGGTCCCAAGTCGATCAGCTCGCTTATCCACCGCCATGAATGCAATAGTTACTGAAAGAACTGCCTCTGCAGCGCCTAAACTCGGCAATAGATCCGGAGCATTGTTTTATTGAGCAGGCATCTCGTAATTTAACCAAAACTTCTGTGAACGCGAACATTCTTCACTGCATGTCAGCCTCGCTCGACGGTCTAAACCAAGATATATTGTTCCGATCTCTTTCGATAATAGAAGTACCCGTTTTGACGTTGTTAGCTCGCGATGCCATCAAGCCTTCCAGTACACAGAGGTTCGACATCTGATCTTGCCGAATTTCCCAATGACCCGCCATGGAACCAGCTTTGCACGATGGGCCGAACGACGACGATCCGATCGTTCTTGTGGTTGACGATGATTCCGATGTGCGTGACGGTTTGAGAGCGCTCTTCCAATCTGTGAACTTGCAGAGCAAGGTCTATGGATCTGCGCCGGAGTTCTTTCGCAGCAAGCTGCCGAATCAGGTGAGCTGCCTGATCCTGGACGTCCGATTGCCTGGACTGAGCGGGCTCGATTTTCAAACTGAGCTCGCCAAGGTGAAAATCAATATTCCAATCATCTTCATTACAGGGCACGGCGACATTCCAATGTCAGTCAAGGCCATGAAGGCAGGAGCAGTCGAATTCCTCACCAAGCCATTTCGAGAGCAGGATCTGCTGGACGCCGTTCGAGCTGCGCTGGACCGTGATCGCAAGCGGCGAGAAGATGAAAGAAGAACGCACGAGCTGCGCATTCGATTCGATCTCCTGAGCCATCGCGAGCAGGAGGTGATGAGCCTGGTAGCTGCCGGCTTGATGAACAAGCAAGTCGCAGCTGAGATTGGAATCAGCGAGGTCACCGTCAAGGTTCACCGCCATAATATCATGAAGAAGCTTGGCGCACGCTCGCTCGCCGACTTGGTGCGGATGGCCGATGCTCTCGCGCTTCCACACAGAAAAGACATTGGGGAAAAGCACTGACTCACATCGGCGGAGCCTGACCTAAAATTCGAATGGCCGCCCAATCATCTTCCATCGGCTCATAGAACATCATCCATTAAACCAAAATATATCCTCCCCATATGTTCAGGTATGCAGCGTTTCCTTGCGTACAATGGAAACAATCAATCCATCACCGCTAATCCTGAGCCAGGCACAAGGCGGGAGATGGGACATGCAACTTGGACAAGTGGTCGCGGATGTCACATGGACCTTTGAGGTCGCCTCAGAGCCGAAGTCAGACACCGCATTCCTGTTGTTGATCGCCCAGGGCGACACGCGCGCCATGCATATGCTGTTCACTCGACACAAGCTTCGTGTCTACCGATATGCGCTGCGTCTCACGAATGACGACGCAGCAGCACAGGATCTGGTGAACGACGTGTTTCTTGCGGTGTGGCGCCAAGCCGGACGATTTGAAGGTCGCTCACAGGTGTCCACCTGGCTGCTCGCGATTGCGCGCAATCTGGCAACAGCGGCATTGAGACGTCGCCCGACTGAGAGCCTGGACAGCAGCGTGATGGACTCAGTTGCGGATCATGCCGACGATCCGGAAGTGACCGTGGCCAAGCAGCAGGAAAGCTCGATCCTCGCCGCTTGTCTGAACAAACTATCACCTCCGCATCGTGAGATCATCGATCTCGTCTACTATCACGAGAAATCAGTGACGGAAGCTGCCGAAATCATTGGGATCCCGCGCAGCACCGTAAAGACGCGCATGTTCTATGCGCGCAACGCAATTGCAGATCTCCTCAAACAGCGCGGCGTCGACTGGGGTCGCCAGAGAGGAAACCCGAGGTCGTCATGTTTTGCGCAGTGATATTCGGGACAGCGCTGGCCCGGAGCAAGGAAAGACGATGGCACAGACAGAACGCCTCAAGTCGGAAAAAGCGAACGATCTCTTCCAGATGGGCGCGAGACGTTTCGGCTCACTGATGGAACTGCACAAGGAACTGCTCGACACGTTCGAGCGGGTCCAGCGCGATCGCCTGACGCGCACCATGCAGGAGACGAAACTCGCGTCCGAATTCGCCGCGAGGGTGACGAGCGCACGGTCCATTCCGGACATCATGGCCATCTACCAGGAGTGGATCGCCCAGTGCACAGCGTTGTTTGCCGAGGATAGCCGCAAGTTCCTGGACGACAGCCAAAAGGTTGCGAATGCGGCGTTGAGCTTGCTGTCCGACGGGCGTGGAAATGGGAGCACCTAGGCGACGGCGCCAATGCTGCCCGTCGGCGCAACGCGAAACATGACAAACGGAAGGGGGAATACACCCATGAAAAGGCCCAGGCCTGAACCTACGAATGTCGATGTGACACCGGAGCAAAGAGCAGCGTGCGAAGTTGTAAAGCTCATTCGCAAATTGCGCTGGATCGGAATGGAGAGAGAGGCCAAGCAGCTGCAAACGGCCCTCAGTGGATTCCCTTCGGACAAGCGGGCAAGTCTGGTTGCTGGACCGCACAGCACGGACTGAGTGCACGGACGAAGCGCCGAATGAGCGTCAACGATGCTCTTGAGTGGCAAATCAGCAGTCATCACCGGGTCGACAAGCGGCATCGGCCTCGGAATTGCGCGCGCGCTCGCGCAGGCCGGCGCAGATGTCGTATTGAACGGCTTCGGTGAGGCTTCGGCCATCGAGGACTTGCGCTCCGGGATCGCTCGAGAATTTGGCATACGCGCGAGCTTCAGCAACGCCAATGTGGCCAACGCAAAGGACATCATTGGAATGATCGAAGCGGCGGCGGGGGAGCTTGGCCACGTCGATATCCTGGTCAACAATGCTGGCATACAATACACCGCGTCGATCGAAGCGTTTCCCATCGAACAATGGGATATGATCATTGCAATCAATCTATCGTCCAACTTTCATGCCATTCGCGCCGTCTTGCCGAAGATGCGACAACGAAACTGGGGCCGCATTATCAATGTGGCGTCGACCCACGGTCTGGTGGCATCTGCCGACAAGAGCGCGTACGTGGCTGCAAAGCATGGCGTGATCGGTCTGACCAAAGTGGTTGCCCTGGAGACGGCGTCGACGGCGATCACCTGCAATGCGATTTGTCCGGGCTGGGTTCTGACGCCGCTTGTACAGAAACAGATCAACGAGCGCGCCGACCGCGAAAAGATCTCGGTCAAGGCCGCAAAGGCGGAATTGCTGTCGGAAAAGCAGCCATCGCACGAATTCGCCACTCCGGACCAGATTGGAGCGCTCGCGGTCTTCCTCTGCTCGGAGGCAGCCGCCCAGATCAGAGGCGCAGCCCTGCCCGTCGATGGCGGATGGACGGCGCAATAGCGATCTTTCTCTGAGGGATGAGATGCACACGATCTCGCTCGGCGAAACGGTTCGGATGATCCCCGACGGCGCAAGCGTGATGATCGGAGG
>DATFQQ010000238.1:0-17077 GCA_035264195.1 Candidatus Sulfotelmatobacter sp.
GTAAGCTTCCAAAACCTGAAGTGGGCGCCTCCAAAAGTCGACACGCCACCGAAATCGCTGTCGCCAGGCCCACCTTGCGACCTATCAGAAGTGCTCCAGCGCACTGGCGTGAACGCGCTGGCACTAGCTTCCAACCTGGAGAGATTTACCGCGCAAGAACACATTGATTACGTGATGCTCGATCGCAGCGGCATGGTAATGAACTACGATTCGGGTGCGTTTCAGTATGTGTATTCGATTGAACAGCAGGACGGGAAAAGCATCAGCCGGGAGTACCGAACGCCGATTAAAGGCAGCCACGAATTTCCTGCGGCTGATCAGGAGGTGGGCGGGGCAGCTATCGCATTAATGTTTCTGCCGGATTTGCAGCGCGACTATGACATGAAGTGCGAAGTCGTTGACGAGAGAAACGGGCAACAAGATTGGGTCGTTCATTTCGAGCAGCGGAAGGACCGGCCGAATCGGACCGCAAAGGTCTGGGCGAACGGTGTGGAGCATCCGGGAATGTTCAAGGGGCGTGCATGGATTTCGCAGGGAGGCGGTCAGGTAGTGCACTTGGAGGCGGCTCTTATCAATGGCGTGCCTGACATCGGGTTAGAGGGAATGACATTTTCAGCGGATTATGGCCTCGTGCAGAGTACGGCGGGCGAAACCGGGTTCTGGCTACCGAATAGCATTAATACGTATTGGGACTTCGACGCACATCGAAACATCTTGTCTCATAGGCTGGATGATTTTCAACTCTTCACAGTTGAAACAAAAGATGTTGTCCAAGAACCGAAAGAACCTTAACCTGTTCCACCACGTCATTTCTCCGACGCATCGCACCCTTAGGAAATGCACTCTGACGTAATGGATATCGCCAATTGTAGTTAACAGGTCAGCATGACCGGAATCCGGTCACAACGAAGCATGAAAAGAGGTCGATATCAACCACCCTGTTTTCAGCGTGTTACATCTCTTTTCTAGGGAGGCCATAGCGCTCATTGACGTTGAGTGATACCTTGGCCTTCGACAATTGCATCTGCTTCGATTTCCACTAACCAATCTGGATCAATAAACCGCACAACTTGCATGATTGTGTTCGCAGGGCGAATATCGCCGAAAAACTCACCATGCACAGTGGCGACCTGTTCCCAATCTTCTATGCGGGTTAACAAAATTCTGGTGCGTAGAACGTCGGAAAGCTTGCCGCCCAACCCTTCAATCGCCGACTGGACAATCTCGAAACATCTGCGCGCTTGAGCCGCGGCGTCGCCCTTCGCGACTGTCTTGCCATCCGGGCCAAGCGGAGCCGTACCTGTTACCGCAATAATGGTTCCGCTTCGTACGGCTCGCGAAATTCCAACTTTCGGTTCGAAAGGTGATCCGGTCGAAACACGCTGACGTGTTGGTCCTCTCATGCTCAAAGTCGCCCCCCCACTAAACGGTTATTCAAAACTCGGGATTGTGTCAATTGATGAAAAGCAGATGGCGCCTTCCATTTCGCTTCTTGGCGGCTAAACGAACGCTGCCGCGATGTTACCTTGACTACCGATTAGCAGCTGCAGCACCTTGGGGCTAGAGTTCTACGAGCACTTCCTTCTCTTCACCCCGGTTGCAAACGAAATGAACGCCGGTCGAGAAAGATCAGACGGATCGTGGGTACATCCACTTGTTGCAGCTGGGGGACTGAGATTGTCAGAAGAAGAAGTTTCTCTGGTGGAACTATGGCGCGCTCGGAGGTCCCGCCTTACAAGGCCCTAGGGAGCGATTGCCCGCGCCATGTCCATCCATTCGCGGTTGCTCCAATCCTCACGCGGCTCGGCCGCTGCGCGGGCGAACGTCCATAATCGCAGGCGTTCATAATTAACGCCCAGCAGATCGGCAAGCCTTCCGATCACGTTCTCTGGATTCGATTGCAGTCTCGCACTGCAATTAAACAGATGTTGGGTTCCGTCATAGGCGGGATCTCCCACGAACGGCTTGGGATCGATCACCAGCCAGGGTTCGCGTTCCGCGCGAAGCACGTTGCCCGCATGTAAGTCCGTTGCCAGCAAGACGTCTGCAGTCGCTGTGTACGCCAGCTCTTTGAACACTCGCAGGCCCTCGCGGACCAATCCCTCGTCAGGCCATTGTTCTATGTCCGACAGCGTCTGTTTGCTCCAATACTCGACTAGAGCCGACAAAGGACGAAATCGATGCTGCGTCGGCACGGGTCGCCACAGACGTCGCAGCAAACCTGCAATCACGACGTCCTGCTCGCTTTCATCTAAAACGCGGAGCGTCGTCCCCGGCTGACAACGCTCCAAAAGCATCGCTCGCAAACCATCGTCACTCTTGAGCAGTCGCACGGTTGGATGTCCGTTCCAGAAGCGGAGACCCTCTGCTTCGTGTTCCTGTTCCATGTGCGGCATGCTGATTTTTAGCACTGCCGGTGCCCCGTCTCCACGACGCACACCTTCCACATAGGAGCAACTTGGCTCCTCCCCGCTGAGAGGCGAATCCGGCGTCAGCTCCCATCGCTGCCGCAGCTCTTGCACGGTAAGGGGCAGGCCCTTAAGCCACCCCATACGCTCAGGCGATTTGCGGCAATTGGCCGCCACGCTGTCGGGAATTGTCGTCGCCACGTTGTGTATTGTAGCCGCCGTGGGATTACTCATTCCCGAGTCAATCCGGGATACAGCACTTATGGCCCCATTAACGCGTTGACCTGCGTTTCGTTGTCCGTCGCCCCATTTCCCCTCCTGCCGAAAATTACCACCATGCAATCTCCCGAATTCACCTTCACAGGATCGGAGAAAATTCTCTCTACGCGGCCCTGCAATGTCGCCTTGCCCGTTTCCCCCTTCGGAATCTTGTATTCCAGGGGCACACTCTCCAGATGGACCGCGTCGGGAGGCAGCCAACTATACAGAATTGGAAGCGGTACCGGATTCGGAAATCCTTGGAAGTTGAGGTTCTCGCCAAATCTTCCACAGCCTCCGCGAAGCAGATACCAGTCATTGGTCGCACCCCACCTGTCGCCCGTCGGAAGCGGACCGAAATCGCTAGTTCCATCAAACGTGCTGTCGCTGATATTTCCATACAATTCCAGCAGGTGTCCCGACTGGTTCATGACAGTCGGAACTGCGAATCCAAATTCATCTTCTTCGGTCGCATTCTGACAACCCCAGCTTTGGCCAAAACAATATTCGCCTCCTCCACCATCGACCACCACGTTTGGATTTGTCGTCGTCATTGGTTCATACGTGAGATCCAGGTCGGCAGACATCGTCACCTTCCCTTCATTCAAGGGCCCGCCTTGGTAGAACAAACCGATGCATCCACTCGTCGGGACTGGATTCGGGAATCGAAGATTCACCGGGAACTTTGAGTCCGATTGCGCAGGGTTCTTAATGATGTCGACCCACAGAGTGCCAGCAGCTTTGCTCAAGGTAATGTCGTGTACTGGACACTCTCGCACCCAATAAACCAATAACCACAGAACTTCACTAAAAGTTGGATCGTAGTTCTTCAGCGAAAGCGTCCCTTTCAAAGCCAACATGTTCGCTGGTGACTTTGCGTCATTCAGTACGCGGTACGTGGCCAGAAACGTGGGCCACCCCTTTCCGGAGCCCTGGGAAGTAGTCTGAGTTTGCTGAATGTGCAAGACGGACGGCTGACTGGCGCCGTCTTGTGCCCACACGTTGGCCTTTCCCACGCCAACAAACATAACAACTATGCAACAAAATGCCCTCCAACAAATCTTCATCTTAATTTTTCCTCGATTGAGTTACAGATGCTGAATTGATTAGGGTCGGCGCTGGATCTAGTAACCCACGGGGGCTCGATAAGTGTTCCATGGGTTCAGATAAGCATTAAGAAACGAACCGCATCGGATAAAACCCAAGACCTTGTTGAAATATTCCGCACTAAAACAAATTTTTCTCTGTTCGTTGCCCCTTGCAGAGGCCTAAGGAAATTCTGTCTGTGGACTGAAGCTTGGTTGGTTTCAGTAGATGAGACTCCGGAGATTCGCAGGACATCAAGCAGGCTTCTTCAACTCAGACTCGGAATCGAGAACGCTCCGAACACGACGGCCAAGTTCGGTAAATTTGAAGGGCTTGTGCAAGACTTCAGCAGCCTCTGCGAGATCTTCCACAGATCCGGAAATGTAGAGGACTTTGATATTCGGCCGATCCCTGCGGATCGAAGCGACGGCAGCATCGCCGCGCATGATTGGCATGAGCAGATCAGTTACCACGAGATCGATGCCACCGCCGAACTCGCGGGAAATCTTTACCGCTTCCATTCCATTCGGAGCTTCGAGCACCCGATATCCCAGATTTTCGAGGAACGCCCGCGCCATGGCTCGTATACCGATTTCATCTTCGGCAAGCAATATCGTCTCGCTCCCATGAATCGGGAATGGAAGTGAAGTCACAACAGAAGTCAACGCCGGCGACGCCTTGGTTTCCGGCAGATAGACGCGGAATTGGGTTCCTTGACCAACTTGGCTTTCGACTTCGATGCTGCCCCCTGCTTTCTGAACAACTCCGTATGCACTCGACAGTCCGAGGCCAGTTCCTTTCCCAATCTCTTTCGTCGTGAAGAACGGCTCGAAAATTCGCGCTTGCACTTCCGGCGTCATCCCCTTTCCGGTATCGGTGACAGTGAGCACGGCAAAGTTTTTGGCGTTGCGTTCCTGGGCTCCGGTTGAGACAGACAGAACACCACCGCTGGGCATGGCGTCGTGGGCATTGATGGCGAGATTGATCAGCACCACCTCGAGTTGGGGAATGTCCACTAGGATGGGCACAGGCTTTTCGCCTAACACAATATCGAGGCGGATGTGCTCGGAGACCAGGGAGCGGAGAATCGGTTGCATGTTCGAGACGATTTCGTTGAGGTTGGTTCTCGTTGGGGTATCGGGGTGCTTGCGGCTGAACGCCAATAGCTGGCGGGTTAAGGCTGTAGCGCGATTTGTGGCGTTTACCGCTTGCTGGCATGCTTCTGTCTGATTGAGGGAGAGTCCAGAATCCGAGAGCAGCGCGAGATAACCGGAAATGAGCATCAACAGGTTGTTGAAGTCGTGGGCGACGCCCCCTGCGAGTCTTCCGATGGCCTCGAGTTTCTGGGACTGGCGCAATTCTTCCTCCATGCGCCTGGATTCGGTTACGTCCCGAAAACTCCATACCCGGCCCACAATTCGATCATCCAGACGTTGCGGTTGTGAGTAGCGTTCGTAAATGCGACCGTCTTTGAACTTCAACACGTCGAAGCTGGTTGCGCTGGGATCTGAATACAGCGCTTTCACCTTGCTTACGAATTCATCGGGGTCTTCCAATTGATCGATGACCGAAGACAACAACTCTGTGTCCGCCCGGCCTACTGCCGATTCAAAGTAAAGGCGCCACAACTGAGCGAATCGTCGGTTGCAGCCGCTCACTTTCCCCTCTCGACTGACAACCAGTATTCCGTCCGCCGTGGAGTTAAGAGTGGCGTTGAGAAGGGAAATGCTGTTCTGTAACTGTCTTTCAGTTTCGCGCCGGGACTGGTTTTCGAGCCGCAACGAGGCATTGGCTTTCGCTAGTTCCGTAGTTCTTTCCGCGACTTGCTTCTCGCCGTCAGCGTTGGCGGCGCGGATCACACTTTCGACGTCTCGACGGAAGCGCAGGTCACGAGCCGTGAAGATGACGCCCCGTATGTTCGGGTCGCCGAGTTGATTGTTCGCGATGATCTCGAAAGGAATCCATCCTCCGTTTGCATCGCGGATTCGCAAGACGGAGGGGACCCCCTCTCCATTTTTCTGAACTGTCTCGGCGTATTCGAGTGCGGCTCGGCGCACGTCGTCGGGATGAATGAAGTCAAAGATATCTTTCCCGATCACATCTTCGGAGCGGAGACCGAGGACCCGCTCCAATTGTGGATTCGAAAAGCGGATGTGACCCTCTGCGTCGATTATGACCACGATTTCTGAAATATTCTGAATGAGCAAGTGCGACATGGCGCGCTCCCGAAGATCATCGAGCCAACAATACTCGTCACGCCCTGGAGAGACTCGTAACTCGCACGAGGCGTGCGTTTCTATATCAAACAGAATGTGTTGATGACGGATCGGGAACTGTTAGGTTTGACAGAGTGTTGGAAAATCGCGTTTGCACCGCTGAGGGGGAAGCTGTGAAATTGTGATTTTTCGCCAGCTGACACAAGGTTGCTGTCCAAGGTCGGTTTGAAAGTGCTCGCGCGAAAGAATTTATTGGTTGGACTACGCACTGTACTGAGTTAGCCGTTGTTGACCGTTGTAAGCAGGCAATGGAAGGAGCATCGTGACCCTACATTCGCATGGCCAAGGAAACGGAAAAGGAGAATGCTCCAGACAGCGAAGACCGGCGCCCCTCGGAATTACGCTCAGATTAAGGAGACGATTTCCCCTGTCGCGCTCAAAAAGATTGTTTCCCGGATTCTTAAATAATAACCGGATCAACACCAGGTGGTAGCACCGCGAGAATACAAAAGTTTCTCGCGATGCTCTTTTGCCCCTGGTCGCCGCACATCTACTGGCCCGACTGAGACATCTTGATCACGTGATCGCTCACAGGCGCTGCCGCAATCAGTTCCTTCTCGCGGTTGCTGTGAGGAAGGTCGAAGTCCCGGCCGACCGAAAACACGATCTTATCCAGAAATGCTTCGTCTCCGTGACGCGTGAATACAAGGTGTGGAGTTGCATCCTGTCTCTTCGAACTGCCCGGGAAAAGCAGCGCGTATACCGACTTTCCGTCAGAACCGCGCAACGAAACGAATGCCCCTTGTTTTTGCACGTCGTACTTCCCGGCGCTCAGCGCATGCTGGTCCACAATAAAGTCGAACGGAACATTCACTGAAACGGTAGCCTCTTGTGCACGAGCCGAAACAGCCCCCAGTGCCGCAAACATCGCAGCCAAGAACATCAGCAACACAGCTTTTTTAACGCTCTGCATACTCTTTACTCTTTCAAATAGATTCACGATCTTTCGTGTTTTCCGCGACTTAAGTCGTTCGCAATGCCAGACCACACTTGTACTGACCCGAATGCAAGTACATCATCGGGAAACCACGAACTCTTTTGCCTCGTGTAGTGAATTCGATTCAGGAAAAATGATTTCGATTGATCAGTTTTGTAAGAAGCGTGTCAAATCTATCGCCAAGAAACACAAAACACTTTTCAATCGCCTAATACTGTTTGGAAGGCAAATCGCGAACTTGTGTCGGAGGGGAATGTGAGCGCTCTGCATCTAGTAACGGGTGTTGGGTTGGTGCTGCTACTCGTGTGTGCCCTCTGCGTCCGCCTCTCCGAAGAGCTCTCCGTCGTCTCTTCTCCATTATTTCGGGCTTGGGTCGTGCGCCCACATCACAAACAGAATCACAATCGACGTAAACAACACAAGGTTGAGAATCGTTCGGCCTCGCCTCGCGCTTCTCTTGATTCGCCATGTGACCAACGCGAGGTAAAGCGCCAACACAATTGAGCCGAGTACTGGGGGATTGTGCAGTTCGTAATCAAGCCGCCACCACAACCATCTAGGCCACATAGTTTGAACCTCTCATGCCAGACTCGCCCCGCGAGTCCAGCATCAACGGTTCAATACCGATCGCACGAAGCGAAGTTAGTGTTGTAGTCCGGATAGATTCCCGCGCTTCTATCAGGACATGTCCAACTCTTCGGACCTCCACCGGAAACCCTGAAGCACAGGTCTTCTTGGTCCCAGTATGGTGCGATTTCCTGCGAGTGGACACTACGGCCAGCGTAATCGTCAGACGGAACCGTGGTCTGAGCGGTACACCAGTTTCAGTTCCCAGTGCTCACCATCAGCACGATCACGCGGTCAATTTCGTTCCGGGCGGCCGGAGGCAGTTTCAGAACCACGCCGTCGTTGTTCTGTGTAAAGGTGATCGGTTGGTTATCGACTAGAACATGGGCCGCTGCGATCTTGCCTTGGATCGGGGGCAGAGCCAGCAGCGGTGATCCCCAGTTCAGCACATGGACGTAGATCTTGTCGTCTTTTCTGGCGGTGACTCCCCAGTCTGCCGGAGGAACTGGTCCGCCACGGGTTCCGTAAATCGAATCTCCGTATTGTGAGAGCCACTCGCCAACGGCGCGCAGGCGTGTCTGAAACTGCGGATCGATCTCGCCGTTCGGATACGGGCCGATGTTCATCAGCAGGCTGGAATTGTTGCCCGCGGCACGGACGAGCTCGCGCTCGACCTCTTCGGCGCTCTTGTATTTGCTGTCGCCGATGTTGAATCCCCAACTGTCGTTGAGCGTGTTCGACATTTCCAACGGAAGCTGGGTGCTGATGTAGGTCGTATTGAATCCGGCACTGTTCTGCCCCGGGAGATCGCGCTCAAACGTCTGCACATCTTCTCCGGGACGCGGTGTCTGATGATGATTCGGAATAATGAGAGCGGCGGGCTGAAGCTTGTGAATCAGTGCGTACGTCTTTTCGAGATGCCAGTCCGCGTTGGGCTTGTCCCACATGCCGTCGAACCAGATGCCGCCGATCGGGCCGTAGTTGGTGAGCAGTTCGGTGAGTTGCCCGTCCATGTAGTTGTCGAGATAAGCATTAAAGTCACCGTGATCGGGACGTCCGTTCTTCCAGTCGGTGGCCCCGCGCGGATAGTAGTCTGGATTGTGCCAGTCAAGCTGCGAATAATAGAAGAAGAGCTTGATGCCCTGCTTGTGGCATTCGTCGGCCAGCATCTTCAGCGGATCTTTCCTATAAGGAGTGCGCGCGATAATGTTCCAATCCGACACCTTCGAATCGAACATCGCGAAGCCGTCATGGTGGCGCGACGTGATGGTGATGTACTTCATGCCGGCGGCCTTCGCGAGCGACACCCAGGTATGAGCGTCAAACTTCTCCGGGTCGAAAAATGCAGGCAGCCGGTTGTATTCGTCAACAGTGAGCTTGCGATTGTGAAAGACCCACTCGCCATCGCCAAGCACGCTGTACACGCCCCAATGAATGAACATGCCGAATTTCATATCCTGAAATTCTCGGCGCGCCTGCAGGTTCTCAGGGGAAGGCTGGTACGACGATTGAGCGCTGGCAGGCATTGTCGTCAAGAGACACAACGTCAGAGCGAGGGCAAGAACATATTGAGATGTGCGGATGGTGCGATCTTTGATCATGGCTTGGATCAGTTCTGTTAGCGTTGCAGAGGCAGCAGATATCCCGGATTACTCTCGAACGCGCCACCAAAAACCTGGCGGTCCGCCTCACGCATATCCCAGGAGATGACTGATTCGGGTGTGACTTGAATTGTGACGTCGTCCCACCCGGCGAACACTGGTCCGACTCTCGCATCGGCCAGAGCGGCGGGGCTCAAATACTTGGCATGAATTTCTTTATTTATCTTTTGCGACTCTTCGCCACGGAGAAGTCGTACCGCGCCGGAGAGAGTGACCCCAAATGAGGCGGCCGGATCGCGCGCATCGATCATAATCGTGGCCCTCGGTGCTGCTTGAAGATTGCGCGCTTTCCGGGATCGCGAAGACGTGGCGACGAAAATGGCTGTTCCGTCGAACCAGTACCACACCGCAACTATGTGAATGGAGCCGTTTGGACTCTCCGTCGCGATCGACGCAATGTGTCTGCCCTTTAGCAGTTGCTGTACGAGAGAATCGGTGATGGCTGCCATCGAGTGCTTTTCCTCTCTTGCCTCAAATCTCGGCAAAACCTTATCACATGGATCCCGCGTGCGCACAAGGTGAGGAATGTTTGCGACTGGACCAGCGCAAACCGACGATCATTTACCTGAGAGGATGCCTGCACTGAGCGGCAATCCCAACGTGCCCGCGTTGTTGGACTTGAGATCATAAACGCCGGTACGCAAGAACGCACTGTCGCCTTTCGGAATATCGATTTCTTTGTGGATCTGCAGGCCGCCCCGTTGCACATTCGCATAATCTTTCGCCGGGATCTGAATTTCACTTCTGCCGACGACCAGGTTCAGCGGCTTTCCTTCCCGGTCATAGGCGACGAGCATAATCTCGATAGCCCCATGGCGGACCGCGTCCGCACCCTGCTCCAGTCTCAGATCCTCTGCCGCAACGGCGAAGTCGATTCCGTAGCGAGTGACCGGCCCCTTAATCTCTGAGTTGCTTCCGGCGCGGGGCGCATCAGCAGGTGGCTGTGGGTTTGATGGCTGGACCAGAACCTTGTAAAGGATCTGCGTGTAGTCGGGCATATTGCGTCCCATCAGTCGGAGCAGAGGATCGGCATTCTGCTTCGGACCAGAGGAAAGGGCCGTGCTCAGTTCGTCGGCGTAATAGCCGCGCCGATAGGCGAGCGAATCTTTACTGCTCGCCAGCTTTACCTGGATGTGCCGGTATTTGCCATCCATATTTGCGTTGGTGGGGGCATAGGCCAGCGTGTAGAAATGGGAGCCATTGTTGACCACTCGCGTGAGCGCATCGCTCAGGCCGTTTGTGTTGTAGAAAGCCTGACCGCCAGTCTCCTTGGCGAGCTGCTCCATGGAGGCATGACTAGCATCGCGATCCGAGTTGCCGGTACTCAATTCATCGATCGTGTCCTGCATCGCCATGTTTCCCCGCTTCTCACTGATCTGCCGGTTGTTGACTTGAAATGCGCTGTCAGAGACGAGTCCCTCGGCGGCGACTGGATAAAGTGCAACATGCGCAGTGGTCAGCAGGTCTGTGGTTTTTCGGATGCCTTCCTTGAAATTAACCGCAGCGCTGAATGGATCGACCAGGTCTGAATTGGGCACGACTCCGGCCGGGAAAGACCCAGAGAACCAGATCACGTTCTTGCGGCCGGGCACTCCCGAGAGATAGCGTCCAAGTTGCTGTAATGCCTCGAGCGTCATCCCGATGCGGCTCTCGGTCTGAAACGTCGCCGTATCACTCAGGAACTGCTTGGTGGCGTTGATAGGATCAACTTCAGCTTGCGCGAGAGTCTGGTCTGGCGATGCAGGCTGAGGAGCCTCGCTGCTCATGAAGTCGACCCGACTTTGATTGGCGTCGCTCTCAACCGTAGAAGGTCGAAGAGGAGATTGGCTTGGGCCGGCTTTTTCGCTATTCAGGGCTGCAAGCAATCGCGACGAATCGGTTGTAATGCCTTGCAGCATGATCAACCGCGAAGCGAGAGTGAAGATGGCTACGCGGGTCCGCGGAGGGATCGTCCGCAAATACTTAAGCATCTGCGAGTGAACGTAAGTCTGATCCGAAGACGGCGTATTGAGCGCGTCCAGAAGAATGATGTTCACTGAGTCCGCGGTCTGTGTGACCGGGAAGTTGGTGTAGACGCCCGGCGGCATCGGTGGAAGCTTGATCTGCGTCGGCCGCACACCACGGTGCTCCTCGAAGACTGAGACGGTTTGCGGCTTTCCATCTTCCGATACTTCGAAGTCTTCTTTCTTCAGGCCCGGAACCGGCTCACCTTTGTTGTTGCTGACTACGACATCGACAACCACGAGCCGCACTCTCGTTCTTAGTGTGGGCGTTGGATTTGTGTTATTCGGCGGCGAAGTCTGAGCCTGAGGCCAAGCCGTCAGTGACGAGCCGAGAACGAGTAAGAGGACCTTACGCCACGAAAACATTCTGCGCCTTCTCGAACCAGAACCTTATCACAAGGGGGAAGCGCGAGCGCGAAGTGCTCGGGATAGAATGTAGCGGCCTGAGCGACATCTGCGCGCAGCAAACTTGAGGTGAGGGATGTCAGGACGGGGTTTGGTAGTAGTTCCTAGCAACTATTCAGTCGATGATACGGTTGACCGGCTGCAGGCGGTATTCCGCGAGAAAGGAATGCAGATCTTTGCAGCGATTGATCACAGTGGTGAGGCCCAGAAAGTGCAACTGAAGATGCCATCCACGAAAGTGGTCATCTTCGGAAGCCCAAAAGCAGGAACGCCCTTGATGGTCGCCGCTCCCAGCCTGGCCATTGATCTGCCGCTAAAGGCCTTGGTCGCCGAAGATAAGAACGGCAAAGTTACGGTGACCTACAACGATCCCGAATACCTGCAAGAGCGCCACGGAGTCCCGCCGGATCTGATCAAGAATCTCACCGGAGCAGGCGCTCTGATCGCAAAGGCCGTCGAATAGTCAGGTTTCACGTGGCGCGTAACCCAGCCGCGAAGCGGCGAAAGAATGCAGCCCACGGCGCAAGCCGTGGGGGTGTAAGGCGCGACCACACCAGCTCCGTAGGAGCGAAAGAAACTCTACGACACAGACTCCCTACCAACGATAGCCGATAAAAGTTCTCGCTGCGCAATCCTCACCTCGAAAGGGTTGGGATTCTGTCAAAATAACTCTGTACCCATGCCCGATCAGAAAAACCTCAATCCGAATCGCGCCCGCGACCATCTGGCGAACGAGCGCACCTTTCTCGCATGGGTCCGCACAGGCGCAGCGATAGTCGTCTTCGGATTCGCCATCGGTCGTTTCTCCATCGCGATAAGGCAGTTGACCGCGCTGCAAGGCCACGGACTCCGGACGGCAGGATTGTCCGTTTGGATCGGCTCGGGCACCATCGCGGCGGGAGTGGCTCTCGTGATTGCGGGACTTCTTCGGTATCACAAAACAAAGACGCAGCTAGACGCGGGCACTTTTCAACCAGCGGGTTTCGTGCTGGACCTAGTCACCATATTGACTGTCTTGTTGGGTCTCGCCTTAGCCGGATATCTGATCTACACCGAAAAAGTCTTGGGCTAGGTCGATCCAGGTCGATGTCGCGAAACCTTGAATTTACGCTCAAGGATTCAATGTAACTCTATACATGTCAATATTTTACAATTAAGCCTATTGTTTTCAATATTTTACCAGGATATTGGCAGCACGATACGGGCAAGTCTTTATTAATCAATATCTTAGGAAAATGTGCGCAAAACGAAACGCAACCCGTACTGATCCTACAAGTTGATTGCCTTCAATGGTTTACCCCTAAAATCTTGAAAATAGATACAATCGGCGATCCTCGGCGACAAAGGTCGCTCTATCATCCCACTGCGGCCGCTGACACGATATATTGTTACCCCGAATGGCGAACGACCTCGAAAAGGAAGCAGCAGCACGAGCAAGTCTCGAGTACATCAAAGATGGGCACGTAGTCGGACTCGGCACCGGATCAACCGCGGCCTATTTCATCAAGCTATTGGGCGAGAAGGTGAAGAACGGCCTGCGCATTCGCGGCATTCCGACTTCCGTGCGGTCTGAGGAACTGGCGCGGAGCCTGGGCATTCCGGTCATCACGCTGGACGATAGTCAGGAGATCGACGTCACGGTTGACGGAGCGGATGAAGTCGATCCGGAATTGCGATTGATCAAAGGCGGCGGCGGAGCGGCTCTTCGGGAAAAGATTGTGGCGTCGGCGACGAAGCAGTTGGTCATTGTGGCGGATGCATCGAAGCGAGTTCAGCGGCTGGGAAAGTTTCCGCTGCCGGTAGAGGTGATCCGGTTCGCGCAACCGCTCGTGGCAAAGCGAATCGCGGCCCTTGGCGCGTCCGTGCAACTTCGCAGGAATGCCGACGGGACACCATACGTCACGGACGAGAACAACCACATTCTCGATTGCCGATTTGGTGAGATCCGCGATCCGGATCACTTGGCGCGAAAACTGAGCGACATGCCAGGCGTAGTAGAACATGGCTTGTTCATCGGCATGGCAAGCGTGGCGCTGTTTGCGCAGGGAAGTGAGATTGAGGAGTTGAAACGCAAGCGTTGAAGTCTTTTTCGGCACGAGGCAGCCGCCAGCCGCACTTCGGCCAGCTGCCGTGATGACGGCGAGGACAGCAGGTTCCTCCCCTTGGCTTCGCTCAGGGTCGGAATGACAACGCATTTAGAGACATCTCAGGGCACACTCGCATGATGACGAGTCTGACAAGAATCCAGGCATGGCGGAAGGGGTCCGAATGATCGGCTGGAACGGGCCTTCACGCCGGCGTGTTCCTCGATTTCCGCTGCAGGCGCCAGTCGACTTCAGCGTGCTGCGTTCAGGCATTCCAGACACGCTGCCCGGGCGATCGATGAACATGGGCGAGCGCGGAGTCGCGGCCGTGGTTGCCGGTGAACTCGTTCCCGGAGAGACAGTCGGAGTTGAGATCAATCTGCCCACATCAACGGAACCGCTGCGCACCCGCGCGATGGTGAAATACCAGCATGAGCTCCGGTGCGGTCTGGAGTTCGTCTCCATGTCGCCGGCGCAGCGATCAGTCATCCGCGATTGGGCAAAAGAACACAAGCCTGAGTCGGAAACGACGGTCAGCCCGCCAGCTTCGACTGTCGAAAAACAGGCGGTAGAGCCGCCCCAAGAAGGCAGTAGCTCTTCCGGCGCAGGGCAATCACGAGGGCCGAAATGGAAACTCAAGTTCCTGTCGTTAATTGCCCTCGTCCTGATTGTGCTTGCCGCTGGGGCTTGGTGGAAATGGAATCGGAGCTGGCTGGAATTAGAGTCCGGCTTGAGGAATGGGTCTTCCGCCGAGGCCGACAAACCACGAGCGCAAGTTCCTGCAGAGGTGATGGAGAAGTTGCTGGTGCATCGGGTTGAGCCGGTCTACCCACCAGAGGCACGGAAAGAGAATTTGCAGGGAATTATTGCTCTCGACATCGTTGTAGGGCGCGATGGATCGGTGATCGCGATGCATCCCCTCAATGGTCCCGATGTGCTGGCGCGGGCGGCGATGGATGCGCTCCGCTGGTGGAAGTTCGAGCCCTATCGAATGAATGGCGAGCCTGTGGCCGTCGAGTCGAGAGTTGCGGTGGAATTCAAACGCTGATGGCGGGCGGAGGTGATCGAATGCGGAATGGCGCGATGTTGAAAGTTTCCAGTTTTCGGACATTTGTTCTCTTACTCACGCTCGCCTCGTTCTCTTCGTTGCTGCGGGCAGTCGACTCGCCGGACGATCGTCAAATCACCGATCCAAAGAGCATCGCGTCTTCAGTAAACCCGGTGGCGGGCCCGGTGCCGATTGCGCAGCTCTACTACACACGGAATACGTTTGGCCCAGCGTGGTCACCGGACGGAACAGAAGTTGTCTTCACGACCAACCTTACGGGGCGACTGAATTTGTGGAAGGTCTCTGCCGCCGGAGGATTCCCGATTCAACTTCTGCAGTCGGAAGATCGGCAGTCAGGCGCCGTCTGGTCGCCCGATGGGAAGTGGATCGTCTTCGATCAGGATTTCGGCGGAGGCGAACTCTACGACTTGTTTGCGGTGTCGAGAGACGGCGGGGAGCTAATCAATCTCACCAACACGCCTGACATTTCCGAGTCGAGCGCGCACTGGTCTCCGGATGGAAGCATGATCGCCCTCGAATACCGGCCCAAGTCAGCTTCCGCGGTAAATATCGCCCTGCTTGATTGGAAAACTCGAGCGGTCCACAACCTTACCAACGAACAGACGGGCAATCGCGAATGGTATCGGCCCATCTGGAGCCCAGACGGGAAGACGATTTACGCGACCCGCGCAAATGCCGGGTTCACGGATTCCGATGTGTACCGCGTCGATGTGGCCAGCGGTAACACAGAGAACCTTACCCCGCACCAGGGAGACATCCTCTATTCAGCATCGTCAGTTGCTCCGGACGGAAAGACTCTGTTGATCAGTTCCAACGAGAAAGGCGGCTTTGAGAATGTCGCGTTGCTCGACGTTGCCAGCAAGCAGCGGACATGGGTGACTGATCTGAAGTGGGAGGCGCGGGGCGGCGACTTCTCACCCGACGGCAAGAGCTTCACCTATGTCGTGAACGCGGATGGACGCACGGATATCTTCATGGTCGAGCGCAAGTCGGGGCGCAAAGAGAAGCTAACGTTCCCCGAAGGAATTACCGTGCCGGATGGAGACCCACGTGCATTTTCCCCAAAGGGTGATCGGTTGCTGGTGTCACATCAGAGCTCGACCGAGCCGGCAGACCTATGGATTTTCGACATTGCTTCAAGAAAAACGAAACAGCTAACGTACTCGGCAGTGGCGAGCCTCAATCCGTCTCGCCTGCCTGCGTCGCAGTTGGTGCATTACAAAACGTTTGACGGCAAAACGATCAGCGCATTCTTGTGGATGCCCTTTAACTTGAAACGGGATGGAACGAACCCGGGCATCGTGCTTCCCCACGGTGGGCCGACAGGGCAGACTGTCGATAGTTTCACCAAGTCCGCCGCCGCTCTCGCATCGCGGGGATACGTTTGCATCGCGCCCAATGTGCGCGGGTCAACCGGCTATGGAATGGAGTTTCAGCGCGCGAACTACAAGGATCTCGGCGGCGGTGATCTGCAAGACGAGGTCTATGCTGCACGCTTTCTCGCGGAGACGGGATACGTCGATCCAGCCAAAATCGGAATCACCGGCGGTTCGTATGGCGGCTACATGGCGATGATTGCGATCGGCAGGACGCCGGATACGTGGGCGGCCGCGGTTGAGTTGTTCGGCATTACTGATTGGCTGACGGAGCAGGAACACGAGGAGCCAACGCTCCAGCAATACGATCAGTCGATCCTTGGTGATCCGGTGAAGGATCGTAAATCATACGAAGACGCGTCGCCGATCAAGTATTTCAAGAATGCCAAAGCGCCGCTTTTGATCCTGCAGGGGACGAATGATATTCGCGATCCGAAAGAAGAAGCGGAGCAGGCGGAGACGATCCTGAAGCAGGCTGGCAAGGTTGTCGACGCGCATTACTATCCTGACGAAGGCCACGGCTTTGCCAAACGCGAGAATCAGATCGATGCCATGCAACGCACAGTGGACTGGTTCGATCGGTATTTAAAGAATCGACAGCCGTAGAAACAGAGCTTCGAGATGCGGGCGACTATTTGCGTTGTCTGCGAATCCCTTGAAGGACCCTCACACCGCTAATCGCGAAACAGACCACGGCCCCTAGCGCAGCAACGATCAGTAGGCTGATGCGTAGGTGCAGGATATCTGCGACTACTGCGCTGATTGCGAAAAGGAGTCCTAATACGTTTAACCACAGGGGTGCGCGGATCTGATCAACCAAATCTTTGTGAAGCCGCAGTTGCAATAACAGGGCTGCGAGTCCAATGGCAGCGACGACCACCAAGGCCAGCGGGCTCAAGAAGGCGCCGCGACTGGTGTAGATGACCACCAGCGCCAACGCAAGCAGG
>DATFQQ010000239.1:0-2912 GCA_035264195.1 Candidatus Sulfotelmatobacter sp.
AGCTGCGGGCCTGGACGAAAAAGTTCACAGCACTTCGCAAATCGCTCATTTTCGACAGATTCCCGCGCACGAGCTGCGCGAACGTGTCTATGAGATCTACCGCCACCTCGGAGAGTGGCTGCTGGGCAAGAACGAACTCGATATCGAGCACCGCTATCTCGAAATCGGAAGTCGTCGGGCCCACCAGGGAATCCCACTCAGCGAGGTAATCCAGGCGATCGTTTTAACCAAAGAGAATTTGTGGGAGTTCCTGAAAAGTGAAGCCGTGATCGACCACGCGATTGAGATCATGGGCGAACTGGAACTTTTGCAGATGCTGGAAATGTTCTTCGACCGGGCGATTTATTATGCCGCTGTGGGGTATGAGGAAGAAGTTGCCCGCCAAGTGCACGAAACGGGGGCATTGCGGGCTAGCTAGGAGACTAAACGAGGATGTCGATGTCATGGGAGATGGAATACAAAAAGCGGCTGAAGACGGCGGACGAGGCACTGGGGTGCGTCAAGTCCGGGATGCGCGTCTACATTCAGCCCGGATGTGCCGAGCCTGAAACCCTGGTGGAGGCGCTGATCCGGCGCGCCCCAGAGCTCTTCGACGTAGAAATCGTTCACATGATGACCATGGGGTGCGCGCCCTATGTGGCTCCCGAAATGGCGGGCCACTTCCGGCACAACGCCATGTTCATCGGCGCGAACGTACGGGATGCCATCAACGAAGGTCGCGCCGACTACACCCCCATTTACCTGAGCGAGATCGAAGGCCTGTTCGAGAGCGGGCAGATGCCGATCGATGTCGCGCTGATCGAAGTGTCGCCGCCGGATTCCCACGGCTTCTGCAGCTTTGGGGTCGGCGTCGACACAACCCTTACCGCCGCGAGGGTCGCCAAGCACGTAGTGGCGCAGGTCAACGACAACATGCCGCGCACCTACGGGGACAGCTTCATTCATGTGGACGAGATTAGTGCCTTTGTCGAATCGTCACGGCCCCTTTGCGCGCTGAAGAAGCCCATCGTTACCGATCTGCAAGTAGCCATCGCTCGCAACGTTGCTGGCTTGATCGGGGACGGCGCGGTATTGCAGACGGGCATTGGCGGAATCCCCGATGCCGTCCTGCCGATGCTAATGGACCGCAAAGATTTGGGCGTACACAGCGAGCTCGTGTCGGACGGCGTAATTCCGCTGATCGAAGCCGGCGTCCTTACAGGCGCCCGCAAGAATTTCAAGCCCCGCAAGATCATCCTTGGATTCGCACTGGGCACGAAGCGACTGTTCGAATTCATGGACAACAATCCCATTTTCGAGTTTCATCCCACGGCATATACGAACGATCCAGGCCTGATCGCGCGTAACGACAATATGGTCGCGATCAATTCGGCGATTCAAGTGGATCTGACCGGACAGGTCTGCTCCGACTCGATCGGCAACACTTTTTATAGCGGAATTGGCGGCCAAGTCGATTTCCTACGGGGAGCATCGCGTTCAAAGGGCGGAAGGCCAATCATCGCGATCTCTTCCACTGCAAAGAGCGGGAAGATTTCGCGAATTGTTCCCATGCTCGATCCGGGCGCAGGCGTAGTCACATCTCGCGGCCTTGTCCGCTACGTGGTGACCGAGTATGGTGTGGCATATTTGCACGGCAAGTCGATTCGCGAACGCGCAAAGGCGCTGATCGAGATCGCTCATCCGGACTTTCGTGCGGAGTTGTGGGAATACTGCGAGAAGACGAAGTGGTTGCAGCACCCGCAAGCGGTGCAGGGGGCTGCCGTTTCGAGATAAAGACGAGGAGTGAACTATGGCCGGTCCGGCGCGCGGCAAAGTTGTAGTGAATATTGAAGAGTGCAAAGGATGCGGGCTATGCGTCGAATCCTGCCCGCCGAAGTGCCTCGAACTTTCTCCTGAGCTCAGCCATTACGGCGTTCATTCCGCGCGTTACACCGGCCACGACTGCACCGGATGCGGCATCTGCTTCTACTGCTGTCCGGAGCCCGGCGCGATTGCGGTCTATCGCTTGGCGGCTCCGCCGAAATCGGTCGCTCCACAAGTGCAGGCAGGAGGCGAACATGCGGCAACTCTGTAAGGGCAACGTTGCCGTCATCAAAGGCGCAGTGTTGGCCGGATGCCGCGCTTACTACGGATATCCCATTACACCGGCGAGTGAAGTTGCAGAAGCTGCGGCCCTGTACTTTCCCGAAGTCGGCGGAACATTCGTGCAGGCCGAGAGTGAAACGGCTTCTATCAACATGGTCTACGGAGCGGCGTCGTCCGGAGTGCGCGTCATGACTGCGTCTTCCGGGCCTGGGTTGAGCCTGATGCAGGAGGGCATTTCATATCTCGCTGGAGCAGAACTCCCGTGCGTGATTGTCGACGTGATGCGTGGAGGGCCGGGCTTGGGCAACATTGCCCCCGAGCAAAGCGATTATTTCGCTATGGTCAAAGGCGGAGGTCACGGCAACTACCGCAACTTCGTGGTCGCGCCGGCGTCGGTCCAGGAGATGGCCGACTTCACCATTCTTGCCTTCGAACTCGCCGACAACTATCGCAATCCCGCGATCGTACTGACCGACGGATTCGTCGGACAAATGATGGAGCCGCTCGATCTGGAGTATCGGGAGATTGTCGCGCCGCCCAAGACGTGGGCAGTGCAAGGGACCGCAGGCACCCGCAAGAACATGATCAGCTCGATCTTCCTTGAGTCCGACGATCTGGAAAACCACCAGAGGAAGATGGAGGCGAAATACATCCGCGCGCAGGAGTGTGAAACGCGCTGTGAGCAGTATCGTACCGATGATGCTGAGTTAATCGTTGTAGGCTACGGGATTGTCTCGCGCGTGCTGCGCTCGGCAGTTGACGAAGCGCGCAAGCAGGGAATCAAGGTTGGATTGTTCCGTCCGATCACGTTGTGGCCCTTCCCGACG
>DATFQQ010000240.1:0-25999 GCA_035264195.1 Candidatus Sulfotelmatobacter sp.
AGCCCGGCCCGTTCAATCCGGTCGGCGAGCCCGGCCCATTTCCTGCCGTAGGAATCAAGACCTTGAGAGATGTAACTTGAATGCCGGATCCGTCGTACAACGTCGACCATCCGGAATTGTTGTCACTGACCCACCATGGCGAGCCTAGACCATGCACAAGCCCCCAGGCATTGACCAGGAGCGGGTCTGTGTGAGCCGCTTGTTTGACTTGATTCGAAACCAAGGATCTCAGTTGATATTGCGCCTCGGCCATGCTCGGAACCAAGATCGTGGCAAGCATGAGGCTGGCGATTGCAAGAACGCGACAAAGGATAGAGGAACTCCTTAGTGGCTTCAAAATGGTGGTGCCGCTTTTGGTGTTGAGCAAACCTCGCATATGTAAGAGACTCCTTCCAGTTGCGTCGGTCGTTGATGCAAGGCGATGCTATGCAATCCCGTCCGTTGCGCTTGTCAGGGACTTGTTCTCTCTTTGTAAAAGGATTGCCCAAACAAGCGTTTTGGCAGTTGCCTCCGCCACCCTGACGAGCCCTGTGTCAGCCATTCAACAGCCTGTTGTGTGGCGCTTCTTGAGTTCTAGATGCGCTAACGTTATCAGCTCCATAGGTGCTGGATCCTGGGCCGTGGTTTTTTTGGAGTGCTTGTATGGGTAAGACAGTTGATCCTCCAAAATGACTGGGTCATCGTTTTAGCTCTAATGCAACACCGAAAGCGAGAATCGATCGCCATGAATATGACACGTAGAGACTTCGCCAAGCTGAGTGCGCTCGGCCTGGCAGCCCACTTTGCCCCGAACCTGCGTGCTGAGACCTCCGCAGCTCGGAAGACGGGCTACTGCATCATCGGCCTTGGCCGCATCGCCGGTCATTTCATGCCCGCCGTGCGCAGCACCACCACATCCCAGATCACCGGGCTCGTAAGCGGCCATCGCGGCAAGGCGGAGCGGATTGCGACCGAGTACGGCGTTCCGTCAAGCTCCATCTACAACTACGAAAACTTCGATGAAATTGCGCACAATCCGGACATCGATGCGGTCTATGTAGCGCTGCCCAACTCGATGCACGCCGAGTACACGATCCGCGCGGCTAAAGCCAGCAAACACGTGCTTTGCGAGAAGCCGATGTCGACCAACGTGGCCGATGCAGAGGCAATGATCGCAGCCTGCAGGGCGGCCCGCGTCAAGCTTATGATCGCCTATCGCTGCCACTACGAGCCTACGAACCTAAAAGCGATCGAACTCATCCGCAAAGGCGCACTAGGCCAGGTGCAGGCCATTGAGAGCTCCTTCGGCTTTAACATTGCTGCGGGCGAATGGAGGCTTAGCAAGAAACTCGCCGGCGGTGGGCCACTCTTCGATGTGGGTATCTACTCACTCAACGCATGCCGCTACCTGACCGGCGAGGAACCGGAACACATCGCGGCCAATGCCTCGGTCATCGATCAGGATGGCCGCTTCAATGAAGTGGAGGAGAATGTCTCCTGGACAATGAAGTTCCCGTCCGGCATCGTAGCCAGCTGCAACACTACTTACGGGGCCAACATGGAGGGCTTCTATCGAGTCCACGGATCGAAAGGCTGGCTCGAAGTCGATTCGGCGTTCGTCTACGAAGGACTGCGGCTGCGCGCTGACTGTGCGGGCGCGCAACTTGACGAACTCAACCCAGCGCGCGACCCTTCGCACTTCCAGGCCGAAGCCGACCACTTCTCCCAGTGCATCCAGAATGGCCTGGAGCCGCAATCGCCGGGCGAAGAAGGTCTGCGAGACATGCGCTACATCGCGCAGATTTATAAGGCAGCGGGAATTGCAATTTAAAGTTTGCATAGGTGTGCTGTGCACGTCACCCTTCTCCACCTTAGCGACGTCGACGACCCAATCTGGCCGGCTGGTACTGCACTTGGGATTCAGCGAGCATCTGTTGGTACCGGATCGAGGCCGAGGTAAGGTCGCCTAGTTCCGCTAATTGACGGCAGGCGTCTGCAATTGCCAGTTCTGGTGGCTTCTCAGCAGTCGTGACGAAAGTGTAGACTCCATAGCGTGCGTCGTCGGCCACGTCATCCAGTGGATCACCCGGCACCTTCAGAACGTCACCCGGCCTTTTCTCGTCATGCATGCGGCTGGGAATGGCTTCGATTAGTTTCGGACATGTATCGGCGATCTGCCATTCTCCCTTCTGCAACATTTGATACATCAATTGCCAGCCAGGGCTCTGGACTGACCACCTTGATTGTCGACCTCCCGACCTCCCGCTCTTAGCCCTTTTCAAGCACTGGCAGGAATTGGTCAGGAACTCTCAAGGTGTCCAGAAGAGTAAACGCAAAGACCGTCATTAGGCTGCTGACTCAATCAGTTGCCATCCGCTGAAGCTCATACATTCTCGCGAAGATGCTGCTGTTCCGTAACAGTTCCTCGGGAGGTCCAATTTCGACTATACTCCCGGCCCGGAGCACAATTACTTGATCAGCACCCATAACGGTCGATATGCGGTGTGCTACGACTACCACGGTGTGACGCTTAGACAATCGATCCAGCACTCGGGTGATGGCGCGCTCAGTTATACTATCAAGCTCACTAGTGGCTTCGTCCAAGAGTAAAATATCTGGATCGCGAAGCAGGGCTCGTGCCAATGCGATTCGTTGCTTTTGCCCGCCCGACAGCTGGGCGCCCTGGTCCCCGACTTCTGTAGCAAATCCGTTGGGCAAATTCGATATGAACTCCAAAGCCTCGGCATCCCGAGATGCATTGACGATTTCGTCGAAGGTTGCATTGAGCCTGCCGTACTGGATGTTTTCACGTACAGTTGCCCGAAACAAATGCATGTTCTGCCCCGTGATGGCCACCTTACGTCGCCAGTCATCAAGCCGTAGGTCGCGCAGCGGAACCCCATCTACAATGATCTGACCTTCCACAGGATCATAGAACCGTGCAAGCAGGTAAAGGAGCGTTGTCTTGCCGGCGCCGGAGGGACCCACAATCGCCGTCATCTTTCCTTTCGGGATTGTAAAGCTCACCTGGCGAAGCACGTCATCGGTGCAATCCTGATATCTAAAATTGATCCTCAGAAACCGTATTTCTTCTTGTAGGCCCGAGAAGGCGTGGGAGCCTGATTCGAGGTAGGGCTTATCGGTCCTATCTAGCAGGCTTGACACGTTTTCAATTGCAGGAAGCAATGCCGAAAGTTGAACACGGGATTGATCGATCAAATGCAAGTGGGGCTGGAGGCGGGAAAGGATCAGCAGGAAGACGACGGATGAGGCTAGGGGTATTCCGGCGTCGAGGGACAACAGGAGAACCGATAACAGCAGCACGGCGTACAGGAATTCGGAAATCGGCTGCGTGGATCCAGTCGCTATCTCGAGTGCTACGCTGCCGTGCCTCACCGCGTCCGAGGAAAGGCTAAACCGTCGCCGATGCTCTTCTTCCAGGCCAAACGCCTTGATCACCCTCATCCCCGAGGCCGCATCCCAGATTCGTTCGAAAAGAGTAGCGGCTCTGGCAACGTTCTCCTCTCCAACCTTATGGGCGTAGCTGGTCAGCGCCCTTATGACGAACGAGACAACAAACACCCCGAGACCAACATACAGGGACAAGCGCCAGGACCACGCAAGGAGAACAATGACGAGCACAACAACGACCGTTGCATAGGTCAGAAGAGACAAACTGAGTGAGACCGCTTCAACCAAACGTGAGGCTTCCGTGCCAAGTGAATCAAGCAGCTTGCCTGCGCCATTACGCACCCAAAAGCTGTAACTCACGTCGGTAAGCTGTGCGAAAATCTGTAAGCGTGTGTGCTGTCCGACAGTACCGGCGATTCTTGCCTTCAAGGTGGTGCCGATCATCATCAGGCCATTCTTAAACCCGATGAAAGCGAGAATGAGGCCGGCGAGGATCGGCAAGCGCCATTGAACTCGAACGGGAGAGATGATCGCGTTTACCGCTCTTGAAAGTACGCCGTCAGATGTGGTGCCGCCCGCGGTGACCATCTGGACTAGTGGTGCAAACATCGCCAGGCCAAAGCTTTCTGCCAGGGAGGAGACTGCGCCTAGCGCAACGACGACAATCAGCGCCAAACGATGCCGTCTCAGAAAGGGCCACAGCCGTGCGATGGTGGTAAGTTCGTATTTCACTTAGCGCGAGTAGTTGGGATTATCGACTGCCGTTCAGCGTGTTCGAATCAGGAAACACACAACCGGGATCCTTCTGAAATAAAAACAAGGGTTCATCTCCTTCCTTGGTATGCCATATCTCCCGGCGAACTAAATTGAGATTTAGTGCTTCGAATAGGCTTATAAACTCGTGTTCTTGAAAACTATTGACCCAGCCGACACAAGCCCTGGCCTTGCGTTGCTGCAGGTGCCGCCAGAAATTGTCCTGCGGCTCAGCGCATTCATATGAGGCTATGCAGCGTTGGACGTACTTCGAAAGCCAACACACCAGCTCAGGCAAGTTTAGGATGTATTCCAATACTCCTCCGAACACCGCCGTATCAATATTGAAGGTGCTCAGGTCTGGCAATGGGCGAGAGTTGAGATCACATACAAAAGTGTCTGCATTACGAGCTACGAGGTCCGAGGGCAGATACGTGCAGTCAGGAGCAAGATATTTTTGGAGTGTGCGAGTCCCAGCGCCGAACTCAAGTATGTGGGAACCAGGCGGTATCAGTCGGGCGAGCAGACGTGTGCGCTCTTCCCACTCCGCTAAAAGTTCCCGGGCGTCGCTCCACCGATAAATATCAGAATGCCCCGCGAACCGACAGATCAGCGAGCGCATCATCATTGGCAGAGGCATTGATTACCCTCGCTCAGCGGGTGCCCCAGCAACGACGAAATGTGTGCGTAAGCAGCTGTGCCGGCTTGTTGCTGCCGCTCCGCGCATTCTAATAATTCAGCCCGGAGGCAAGAAGCGTTAGACCAAAAATGGCGCACGATCCGCTGTAGCTCCCCAGAAAAATCTGGCGTTCCCAAGCGGAGAATGCAGCACCCATCACCAAACTGATGAGCCAGTCCCTCAAACTTCCACTGGTAATAATCATTGGCAAAGAGCCCAACAACGGGAATTCCTTGTGCCAGCGCGAACACGCCTGCGTGATAACTGCCGGTGACCACGATCCGGCAATGCTGAATTTGACGTATCACACGAATCGGCTCGTCAGGGGGCTCCTCCGCGGTTTGGACTGGGTAACCGCGAATGAGCGCCGCTGCCCGCGAGGCATCGTCCTCTTCCGGAACATGTGATATCGCGATTACCTGAAATGGAGCGTTCAGAGCTGCCGCAACCTCCTGCAATGGGGCACGCAAATCAGTGGCTAGATCATTCGACAAGCCGGAATATTCAGATATGCGGATGTTGAATCCGATCTTTTGTCCGAGGCTGTTACCGCGATTCTGGAGCCCCAGTTCAATGGCATCATCTCCCGTGACGGTCCATTGTTCTCTTCGGAGTCCCCACTTCTGCAACAGCGCCGGCCCATGCCGACCTTCTCGCAATGAGATGTAGTCGACTCCTCGCAGGACCCGCCGGGCGTGTTGCTCCAACTCCGAGTCAAATGGTCCGAGTCCTTGACTTAACAAAAAGGTCGGAACGCCGTACTCCTGAGCTAGTGACAGCGTATTCAGGACCATCGCGGCATATCCAGTGAAAGCGCCTGTGAGACCGCCCATTCCAGCCACTACAAAGGCGCCGACACCTCGCACCATGCGGAGAAATACTTCGACGGATTGTTGGTCCTCGGGAGGATGTGACCAGTACCTCAGCCGACGAAGGATGCTGGAGATTGACGGGTGCTCAAGGTACAGGGAACGGCGCCACGGGGGGAGACGTGTGAGATCCTCAGCGATCCAGAGCGAGCGACCAGCGTTCGATATTGGCAACACCTGAGAGGAGTAACGTGGAAGCAGATTGGGATGATTCGTAAGCACATATATGCGTGCGTCCGGCCACATCGCACACAGGCGCCTTATGGCAACCTGCATCATCGCGCTGTCGCCGGCATTCAAGAAGCGGTCTTCACTGGGTTCAAGCAAGATGTCCATATGTGCAAGACGCGTGGCGCACCCAGTATGGTCCCTTAGAGATGCTGTCGCGATCCGGTTTGTTTGAAGCGAAATGGAATAAGTCTCAGGATGAAGTTACCTCGTATAGCGGGCTGGGTTGTAAGCTGAGGCTTTGGCGATCTTGTTGTAGACCAACCCGATCACAATTCCGACAATACAGCCAAGAACGAACATATAGAAAAAACCTACGATGCTGCCGACAAAGGTTACCCTGTATCCAGGGAAGAATACGGACAGCAGTACGAGGTGAGCGCCGACGTGCTCACCGCCCTTTAGAACAAGAAAATTGGTCGCGAGAAACAGCAAACTGCCAAACAGGAAGCCGAGCACGATCCCAAAGAGCTTAACGTTTAGCACAACTACCGCCCGTTCAATTCGCTCCTGTTCGGAATTCATGCATACTCCTACAGATGATCAAGGAAGTCAGAACACTGATCCATTTCAGCTTTCGAGCGAACAACAGTCAGCCAAATCCAAACAGCGGCGTTATGGGCCAGGGCAAAACCATAACCGAGGGCCAAGCCGACACCTGTTCCCCACAATAGTCCGATAAAAATGCCGCCGACCGAAACGCGATATCCCCAGAGGAACTGGTTCAAAAGATTAAGATTCAGCCGTTCGGGTCCCTGCAGTACCAGAACCAGCGTCGCAAGTGCGAGCAATCCACCACAGACCACGCCCAATGCCACACCCATAGCTAGCGGTGCAATAGTCCGAAGGAGTCGCGTCCAGGCGAGGTTGTCCGTGGTGGACGGTTTCGAATTCAACGCTAGCAAATGGGTTCTTACTGTCATTTCAACGAAGATCTCGCGTTAACGCTTGGTTCTGACGCATTCCATGCAGGCAGTTGGTAACTAAGCTTCTGAATTAGTTCTGCATCATTTCAGCACACTCATCCTTTTGAGGATTTTACTCCGCGCCATGCCGACAATCGAGAACGTAGCAAAGCATCGACCGCCACAATTACAAATGTGAGGCCGCTGTAAAGGTAATACACCCAGTGAACAACAATGGCCCTCGCGGCGAATAAGAGCCCTCGCTTGCGCCAAAAGAATAGGTACACATCACAATTGAGAACGAGAAGCAGCGCACAAGTGATGGCCACACCGAACATAGCAGACGGCAACAGGTTTCGGCGTACGCTGGCAAATGCCAGAAGCGATAGATCCATTCCCACCAACAGTGCTATCAGTACAGCACTGATGCGGGAGCGGTAATTCAGGTTCAAAGTGCGAGGCACTTTTCCCGACTTCAGTATGAGGCGGGTCCATGGAACTGCGCGACCGAAAATGTCGACGCGCAATAAGCTGGACACAGTCCACAGTTTGAGGTGTTTCACGGTCAATCGCTTTTCAAGCCGGATGGGGTAGCCCCGCATCGTAAGTTCGAGCCCGAACGCGATATCCTCGACAGAAGAAGTCGTGTACGCCGTTTCGTCAAATCCACCAACTATGTGAAATATCCTCTTGCGCACCGCTCCGCAACCTGCCCAGAAGGTAACCGCCTGCTCTGGCGAGGATTGGTGGATGTGGTGGTGCACAAGGTTCTTATATTGCGAGATAAACGTGCCGCATGTCGGCTCGTCGTCATAGGATCCAAATACCGCCGCCAGGCTCGAATCACGTGCGAAGGCCTCAGCCACGATTCCAAGCCCTTCCGGAGGAAGGACGACGTCTGCGTCGACGAATGCGAGGATTTCCCCCCTACCGTGCTCCGCTCCGAGATTTCTAGCGCCAGCTGGACCTATCCTTCGGAGAGTTTTCAAACATTCCACTCCAAAGTTCTTGACGATCTGCGGAGTTGTATCCGTGGAACAATCATCCACCACAAGTACCTCAAAGTTTGGATACTTCGAAAGCCTTATAGCCTCCAAGCAACGGTCGATCACGTGAAGTCCATTGTGTACGGGCACTATGACAGAGATCAGTACGCCGGGTTCTACCTGTACTTGATGCTCGCCGGACGTGACATCTATCTGATCATTAGAATCCATTAAGGCTCCATCGATGAAGGCCAATCTGATTTAAAATCTCAACTCGACGTCGCGGCCAAGGACCATGCTCGGTACTGTTAAGGATTCATGAGAGAATTTGGACGGCTTCAGAACGCGGTACAAAGACAGCGAGCCGTCCTCTTTGTCAGTCGAATCTGTTATTGGCACGATTCGCTGTAATGACAAAAAGGGCAAACTTTCCGGCGAGAGATCATCCCAGGGCTGGCCAGTTTTTGTACGTTCAAGCACAACCGCCTGGATACCATACTGTGAGATGAAGGCGTTGAGTCGCTCCGGAATGTAGATGCTATCCGGCAATTTGTCTCCTCTGATGACAGTGCTGGAGAGAGAGGGATCATTGCTCCGCAGAGCGAAGATAAAGGCGCCATTGCTGTTTCCACAGAAGAGAATACGTCGATAGCCATTGTTGTGCAGAAACGTAGCTGCCTCACTCGGCCCCACCAGATAAGGTACGTGAGACGTCTTTAGGCTATAAGCCACGGAAACAAGACACACCGCGACCGGAATCACCCAGCCAGAACTCGGCAACAGGGAACGGCCTAGCCGGGCCAGTCCGTGGTAGAACAGCAGCATCAAGGCGGGGATCGAGAAGAACAGATATCGCGACGAGTAGGCCGGCGCTAGGATGAGCACCAGCAAAACTGCCGTCAGCCAAGCGATATACAACCTATCTTTTCGCAAATCAATCCTGCCTCCCGGGAGCCTGTAACTGACAAAGCAAATCATCCCTAGCACCAGTCCCAACATCCCGCTGCGTAGATAGAAATGCAAGTTGTGCGCAAGTCGTTGCAGCAGGCCTGTCTTGGCCCAGGATTGATTGATGCCGTCCCAGTTCAACTGCCGTGCCAGGATCGCCAAACCCAGTGCCGATGCCAGCAGCACACAGATATTCATCCAAAAGAGGGTCCGGCGCAGGAGTTTCCAGTTGCGCCCCAGCGCCGCGTAGATAAACGGAAGGGGCAACAAGAACACCGCCTGCTTGGTCCAGATTGCCATTGCACCGAGTATCCCGAACCCCAAGCTGCGCGGGCCGAGGAACATATCTTGAGTGGGTGCGAGAAACAATAGTGAAGCCAGCACAAAAACCAATGCGGGAATCTCTAGCATTACGGAACTCGACAGTTCCTGCACCGTACCCAGTGTGAAAAATGACGCGGTAACTACGAACGCTAGCAGACGCGAGCCATGCGTTTTGCAGACCAGGCGGAACAAAAGCAGGGCTGCAACAGCGGTGGCTATGGAAACGGTTAATCGGGCACCGAGGGCACCGACGCCAAACACTGCAAACACGAACGCCTCGAAGGCCGGGAACAGAGGTGGGTGATAAGGAAGGGACAATGCTGGGAGATGACTGTAGTACCAATACCCGTACTCGACAGGATGCTCTACCTTCCAGTTGCGAACCATATCCAGGATGAACGCGCCGTTCATCGCGTGCCGCGCTTCATCGGCTCCGCTAATGCTGGCGCCTCTGAAATCGCGAAGGCTCCACCACCCTAAGAGCACTGCAATCAGCACCGGCGCCAGTCCCTCAAGGCACGCCCGCACGAAAGTCTGGCGAAATGCACCGAGCCTGGCGATTGCGCTAGTTGTAGCCATGTACGACCTCTGTAAGAATCAGAGTCACGCTCAGCATCACTATCAGGGCTGCCACAACGTGAATCGATCCACTCCGTACGTTACCAGTGAAGACTGCGATGCCCCAAGCAAGCGCAGTTAGAAATGCCACTAAGCCATGTGGCAGCATTAATCTCCGTCGCTCACTCGGCCCTTTGGTTTTCGGTGTCACTACATAACCGAAGGGCTTGTTGCGCAGTACCAGCCAAAATGCTTTCCAAACGAAGGGCCATTTCGCCAGCCTGAGCAGCCCAGCGCGCCAGTGCAGGCCGACCTCTTTTTCCGGTTGGAGATAGAAGCGTTGCCGGAAAAGATCAGATGAAATCAGCACGGCCAGCAGAATCGCCAAGTGTGGTGTGGCAAGATGCTCATACGTGTTCTGGCCAACGCCGGTACTCAACAACACCAAGAACCAGAGCAGGGCACCGGCTGCCATCAATGCATCTTGGATACAGCCGAATCCTTGCAACAATTCCATCGGGCTGCTCCAAAATGGAGTCGAAGATGCGAGCAGATGACGGAATTTGATATCCAGCACGGATCGCGCCCAGCGAACCTGTTGGTTCAGGTATCCGGACCAACCTTCTGGCGTGAGCCCCGTGGCTAGCACCTCAGGGACATAGACGCCCTGCCAGCCGCGTATTCTGTAATGAACGGTTTGCAACAGGTCTTCTGCAGTATGGTCGGGAAATCCACCATATTCGTGCAAAGCCGAGAGCCTGTGCACGCTGTGGCATCCCGTCAAGACCGGTTGGCCCATTCCGTAGCTCGCCATCTCAGTTACCGAGTAGTATGCGTAAGTCTCTTCGGCCGCTCCTTGTGCTACTAAGCTCGCATTTTGGTTCCGGTAAACCTGCGGCGCCTGAACGTACGCTATTTTTGGGTCTTCGAAATAGCCCAGCATAGTGCTCGCGTATTTCGCAATTGGCATATGGTCTGCATCGAAGGCAAAGAGGATGTCGTAATTGTCAAAGCCGATTTCGTGTAGCCAGGCGTTGTAGTTACCATGTTTTGTGCCTGATGAGAAGCAGCCGGACTTCGTCTGGTAGAGCGGCATGCAATACCGACTGAAGTAACGTACCCCCAGACAGCGACACAACTCTCGCATCTCCGACCTGTCGCCTTCATCCAGGAGCCAAGTGTCGTGTACACAGTCCAGCGATACGAGGGCTTTCAGCGTAGCCGCCATCATCTCTCGTGGCTCCACATCTGGAACACATGTGGTTACCGCTGCCACCCGGAAGTTTTTCCGGGGCTTTATGGTTACGGGTCGTTTCATCCTTGGTAACCCTGCCCAACGGAGATGATTCCCTATGACTCCCATCCCTAACAAGAGAGTAGCGGCTACGAACATCGGCGCTTCACCATGCCACCACTCAACCGGCAAAATCCAGTGCATTAAAAACCAAGCAACAACAGATACACGCAGCAGAGAAAGTATGGCAAAAAGGAGGAGGTCATTCGAAGTGAATACTTTGCGACTGCGTACCCTTTGCTGCACTTCTTCTATTACGTCGTAGGTCCTACTGCTCATTGGTTTCCGCTTTGCACGAATTGCTATGAGGCGCGCGTAGATTGTGTTGAGTCCCGATATGCCGTCGTCTGACCAGTTCGATTCCCATGGGTATCGATCGACCCCTTAGCACTATACCCTTGCGGTTTTCTTTACCCTATTCCGCTTTCGTTGAAACGCAACCGGCATTCCGCTGAGTTTCTTATGCTGATGAATCTCCTCGTGGTAGTCAGGCTCAGAGTTGATGGACCAGAGGTCGTATTTTGCACCGAGAATGTTATTGGCCGCGCACTGCGCTGTCATCATCGAATGATCCTGATTGTTATACTTATGCATTCCATTGCGACCCACGAGTTGCAGGTTCGGCGAGCACTCCTCCAAGTAGCCGCGAATCGTAGCCACTTGCTTTGCCCAGTCGCTGTCGTACATGGGATACGCTTTTGGCATTCGGACCACTACGCCTTCTTCTATTTCTTCCCGCTCCGCAAGTCCAAGCTGAACGACTTCGCGTTTGGCCAACGCGACCAGATTCTCGTCTGAACTTGCCCAAAAATCGTCGTTCTCGAAGACGAAGTACTCCATGCCAAGGCAAGTCTTCCTGGGGTCGGGTACCATCTCGGGCGACCAATTCTTAAAGTTCTGTATCCTCCCAACACGAACATCTTTCTCATGGACATAGATCCAGTTGTCGGGCATCACTTCTTGGCGATTCACGATCAGGCTCACGACGACGAAATCGCGGTAACGCAATTTCTCGGCAGCTTCCTGCACGAGTGGGGGAGCCGGCGGGTCGAGGGCCCTCACGAGATCCCGGATCGGCATGGAACTAATAAAATCAGTGCCTCTATGCATCTCTGTACCGTGCCGTCCCGTCGTTTCGAACGCAGTGATCCCGGTTTCATCGTGCAGAATCCGGGTAACCGTTCGCCGGAGCAGAATCGGGAAACCTCGATCCCGCAGAAGAGCGGCCATGCTTTCCCACATCTGTCCGGGCCCGCGCCTCGGGTAATGGAAGGAATTGATTAAGGTCGTGATCTTGGGGCTTCGTGATGGGGAAAGAGCATTGTGGATGGCCGCGGCTAGCGAAAGCCCACGGATTCGCTGTGCAGCCCACTCGGCACTAATCTCAGTACAAGGCACACCCCAAACCTTCTCGGTATAAGTCTTAAAGAATATCTCGTAAAGACGTTTTCCGAACCGGTTCGACACCCACTGCTCAAGGTTCTGTTCGTTTTCGTAGTAGACTACACGAGAGCGTAGATAGCTTAACAATATGCGGACACTATCCCTAACTCCTAGCCCGAATAGGGCGTTCATAGTCCGCAGCGGGTAATGGAAAAATTTCTGTCGATACAGGATGCGTGAAAGTCTCGGCCTTTCGAGAAAGTCATTGCCCAGCACTTCGCGCCAGATCTGATTCACCTCCTCCCACTTGCTAAAGAAACGGTGTCCCCCGATATCGAACAAGTACCCCTTATAATTCACGGTGCGAGACAATCCTCCCACGGTATCATCCCCTTCCAAAACAGTGGCCGGGACGTTGCGCTTACTCAACGTGTACGCAGCAGTAAGGCCCGCTGGTCCCGCGCCCACAATCACAACGTATCGATTGCGCCGGGCGGGAGAGAATTGCGAACCGAGCGAGGACATTCCCACATACCCCATTCATTCACGCTTAAAGAAGCGCGAAGCGAAAACCAAGACTAGGAATCCGTCCGGGAATTGAAGTTTGCAACGCAGCTCTGGCGAAGAGCTAACCCATGGATAAGCAGTTGATATTCATCACACAAAACATCTTCCTCATCATCGCGGATACGGTCGCGGACTGCGCTCCTGGCGCCTTGTACACCGACTCAATCCTACTCAGATCCAGTTGGTTACTACGTCAAAGACGAAATACACTAAGTGATTGTGTGGCAAGGGCTAGTGAGCAAGAACTAGGTTTGAAACGAAAAGGAGTAGATATACCAGATGTCTAGCATGGCGCAAGCGACCGAGAGTACCTTTCTGAGCGATTCTGCTCTTGCCGCCCAGCTTTGCGCGATTGGGTTTCCCAGCACCGGTACAACCATCAGGTGTACACCTTAGCATCTTGGCCGAGTTTGCAAAATTTCTCCTCCTCGCACTAGCCGCGCTGCCCCTGTGCAATTGGGAGACCACTGCACACCTGAGAAAGTATTGACAGATCAGCTGCTCACGCAGCCGTGGTAGTTCGCATATTGCAAAGCTCTGCATATTAGCGGAAGTTTCTGTCACGCTTTACACATCCAGACTCGAGTCTTCGAGGTTGACGAGGATGGTCGGGAAAAATCGAGTATTGACAAAACCAATGCGTTCGTCCACAAAATGTTAGGCAAAATGTGTTCTTCCAGCTGCCCCAGCATTCCGAGACGGAGGTGTCACTGAGTTTTGTCACATACTGGACGCGATAGCCTTTTGAATCGCGCTCTGCGTGGATTCGACAAGCGGCTTAGCTCCGGGTCAAGTATGATCCGAGGCTAACTGCCTTCCGATGAGTGTAATTACGCCCTAGTGGTATACATCAAATGGCAATCGACTTTGGAGAATTGCGTTGCGCCGAACCCATCAGCAGACACTTTGGTTATGACCGCGGGCTGCCCATAGATCGACACTACATCGAACAGTTTCTGTACAGAAACAGGATTTATATTACCGGCCATGTGCTGGAAATCGGGGACGATTCGTATACATGCCGATTCGGTGGTGACCGAGTGACAATGCGTGATGTGTTGCATATCAATGATGATAATCCCAAGGCCACCATTATCTCTGACTTGTCTGCCGGAGAGGGCATACAATCGGATGCATTCGATTGCGCGATCATTACACAAACTCTTCATCTCATTTACCGACCTGAATCTGCACTCCGAACATTGCATCGGGTATTGAAACCGGGGGGCGTATTGCTCGCTACCGTTCCCGGCATAACCCCTTTGAGTGTTGATGAATGGAGCAACACATGGTATTGGGCGTTTACGAGGTACTCCGTTCGACGCATATTTGAATCCACGTTCGGAATCGAGAGGGTCCACATAGATACTTTCGGGAACGTTTTTGCGGCGACCTGTTTCCTCGAAGGAATCGCTGTACAGGACGTAACGCTACCCGAACTCGATGCGCGCGATCCCAAGTACGATGTGTTGATCGCCGTGCGTGCGCGAAAATAAAGTGCATAGTCCTATTCGTTTCGTAACTGCCGCAGTTCGCCGTGCGGTTGCCCGGAAGCGGCGCGGCAACGTCATCCTGATGTACCACCGAGTTACTCACACGGATATTGATCCATGGGGACTGTGTGTCGATCCTTCAAATTTTGCGGAGCAGATGGAGGTTCTGGGGAGCCTAGCTAAGCCCGTTTCTCTGGAGCAGCTCCCTCTGATGCACACCGATCACCCTGTGGTCGCAGTCACTTTCGATGACGGTTATGTCGATAGCATGGAAAGCGCTCTGCCAGCTCTGGAACAGCACGCGATCCCAGCAACACTTTTTGTCAGCACCGGCTATATCGGTAGTCCGAATGGATATTGGTGGGATCAATTGCAGGAGATATTCCTCTCTCCGCGGGCTCTGCCTTCCGACGATCTGATCCTTTCGCTAGGCAGAAAAACCTATCGCTGGGTGATCGGCCGTGCTGACTTGGCATACGACGCTGAAGACTGCACCGCTCATCGAGGTTGGATAGCGTGGAGAGATGCACCACCAACCAGCCGACACGCTGTCTTCCACCACGTTTGGAGGGTCTTACGAGAACTCGATGCGAAGGAGCGCGATGAAACCGTGGGCAGGATTTGTCGATGGGCTGGAGTCAGCGAAGGCCGCGCCTCTGCTCGCTGTATGACGGCCGACGAATTGCGGGAAGTCAGTCGAGGGCCGTTGGTTCGCATTGGGTCACACACGGTTACCCACTCACGACTATCGAGGCTAACCGACGCCAGCGAGTGGACAGAACTCACCGGCAGTAAAGCCACTCTCGAAAACATCCTGAAACGGCCTGTCGAGATGTTTTCCTATCCATTCGGCGACCGGAGCGATTATTCGAACCGTACTGTTGCGGCATTACGAAAGGCGGGTTACCGGCTGGCCTGCTCCAATTTTGAGGGTGCCGTGGGCCCGAAGAGTGACACATTTCAGCTTCCGCGCTTGCACGTGCAGAACTGGAATGGGAGCGATTTCGAGAAATGGCTGTTCTCGCATCTCGCGTCATAACCTTGCAAGTGGCTTTCCGGCAGAGCTACGCTCGAGTGTTCTGAGTGCGATTTCGGCAGCCACACGACCAAGCCCTACCGCGTTGCCCGCAAATGTGTGACGTTGCAGCCAAAGTTCCCGTCTCACAGCGGAGCGCAGGTGTTCGTGTTGACGGGCGTGCCTTGCGATGTAACCAGCCAACCACTCAAGATATGCCAAGTGTGAGACACTCGGTCTCCAAGGGTGATACAAGCCAACATTCACAGCGTGTGCAGAGCTGGAGTCTGGGTGCTGCCGGTATAGATCGTAGCAGCCGGAGTCGACATAGACCGGCCCATGGAGGCATAACTTGGCGATCAGAGTCTGATCTTCGAACAACTGTGGTATGGACTCTTCGAATCCGCCCAGTTTTATTACAGCGTTTCGCCTAGCCAAGATTGAGCAGAGACCTGGGACAATAGCGCTGCGCGCTAGGTAGCGCGTCAGAAGAAATGGTGGGAAATATAAGGTCTCAACTCGCACGCCCAACACTCCGCGGTAATCGCTATGCTGGTTCGACGGCGCCCAGCTGTGCCAGTACGTTGTCGGTCCGTAAAGCATGACTGCCTCAGGATGCCGGGAAAGTATGTCGACCTGTGCAGTCAACTTCGAGGGTAGCCAAATGTCATCTGCGTCCAGAAATGCGATGTATTCTCCCCGGGAGTTCTCAATTCCGAGATTTCGTGACCTGCTCTTTCCTCGGGTTGTACGTGCATCATGCGTCAGGTAATGAATACGACTCGGGTATCGCTCGGCGTACAATCGCGCTACCTCTGTGCTTCCATCCTTTGAACCATCATCAATTAGCAGTAGTTCCCAGTCGCACCTCGTCTGCGCCAAAACGCTCTCGATGGCTTCCCGCAGGAATGCTTTGGCATTCAGAAAAATCAAAATCCCAGAAACGGTTGGAAATTCAGTCATCGGGCTCACCGGTTTGCGACGAACGCTTTCGTCCTCTCGATCAGTTTGACAAAGGGCGAGACTAAGGCGTTGACGTGGGGATGGCGGTACGGCCACAACTCACGGTCTAGTGCACGACGCACGGGCGCTTCAGCAGGAATCTTCAGGGAATCCAAATAGCCACACAGCCATTGCAGGAAAGGTCGGCGTTGTAAAAGGTAACTTCCTGTCGCAGATGCCGCACTGCAGCTGCCTGCGTGTTGCCTGTACTTCACGTAGCACGAGCACGAGACGAATACAGCTGTATGAATCTCTATCTTTGAGAAGAAGACCTGGTCTTCGTAAATGCCAGTGAATTCTTCTTCAAAGCCCCCTACACGCTCAATTACTGAACGACGCAACATCGCATTGCTTGTCATGGGGGTTTGGACCTTGTTCCTGAGCAAGTTCGGCAGCAGGCCAGGAGGTGCAATCAAATTCCCTCCCCGAACTCCGAGTGGAAACATGTAGTCAGCCGCTTCCGCGCTATCGCTCCAACTACTCCAGATCAGAGCTCGGCCGTAAGTCATTCCTGCTTCGGGATGAGTCTCAAGGACGCTGACTTGCTCGGACAATTTGTCTGGCATCCACACATCATCAGCATCAAGGAACGCAATATACCGGCCACGCGCATGTTGAATACCGAGATTTCTCGATGCACTCATGCCCCGATTCGCGTGCGCGGCATGCTCCAAGTACCGAACCTGCCCGGGAAATCGCTTTCCTAGATCAACCGCGAGACCTGCGCTAGCGTCATTGGAGCCATCGTCGATCAGGAGGAGTTCCCAGCTACGGTACTGCTGATCGAAAACGCTTCGGATGGCCTCGTCAAAGAACTGCCCCGCGTTGAAGAAGATGACAATCACGGACACCAGTGGAGTGTGCTGCATGGTTCTTCTATTCGTTTCTGTTAACGACTGGATACCCGGCGAATCGTAGCCATTCGACGCATCGACGGCAACCCTCTTGGAACGAAACCTGGGGAGAATATCCAAGCATGCGCTCCGCCTTCTGTGATGATAGTTTCCAGCTACAAGTCTGTAGAAGAGTCCGCTCCAAGCCGGCAGCGCGCCGCACCTCCAGTCCTCTTGAGACACCAGAACCATCTGGCTGATGCTCAAACCAGGCCGACAGCCCCGCATACGCGGCATTGCGCAGACGTGCGGGCAAGATCCGCAGCAGCGCCTTTCCCAGTTTGGAATCTCTCATACCGATAATCCGCTCGAAGCCGGACGAATCTGATGGCGAGCCATTCACAGATGGAATTTCCTCGAATTCCATTCCCAACGCCTTGACGATCGGGCTGTACAGGTCGCGCCAAGTGACAGTCTCTTGGTCACCTACGAGAAACGCATGTCCGTCGACTCTATCCGCAGTCAGCGCCAACCGAATCGCGTGTACAAGATTATCAACGTAGATGCTGTTGCAAATACCGCGTGCTCCGTTTACGACGAACGCACGACCGGTCAACAGTTCGTCCGCAAAGCTGCCGATCCATAAAGATCGGGGCCCGTACACGATTCCCGGGCGCAAGAAGACGATCTCTACGTTTCCCTTAGCCCTCATGTAGAGAAATCTGCGTTCGGCCCTCACCTTCGCATTGTTGTAAGAGATTGGCTGATCGGCTCGCAATCGCGAGTTCTCATCTGTCCCTGGCTGGGGAGATTGGCCATGAACGGATGCGCTACTTAAGTAAACAATACGGCGGACCCCAGCATGTTGTGCAGCGCGAAACACGGGTCCAACCATCTCCAGAATTGTGGCGTCGTCTCCGCCGGCGGCATGGATCAAGTATTCGCAACCGCTTAGAGCCGCGCATAGCGCTCGTTTGTCACATGCATCGGCAATGCGCGATTCCAGCTTGAATCTGGACGATCTAGCTAGAGCAGAAGCACGTCGAACCACAGGACGAATCGCGGCCCAACCCCTCAGATGAAAGGATTCCACAATCCGGCTTCCGATAAATCCGCCAGCGCCGATAACTGCAATGCGAGGAGAACTCATCATATCGCGTAGACACGAGCACAGGCTTCCTCGGACTCTGCGAGCCACGGGACTTTCATGAGTCTTCGTTGCTGCAGGCATTCATTGATCACACCCAGGCTGGTCAGAGCTTGGACACCTGGAACGGCCAGCGGATCAATACCCCGCAATGCGTGGATTAAGTTTTGGATTTGAGCGACGAACGCTTGTTCGAAGTTAATAACCGTGCGCCCGGCGACAGGCCGCGCGCACCAAATAGAATTCTGGTGCAGCTCTGCATTCAAGGTAAATGACGCCTCATGAAAACCGATCTGGATAGATTCGGGTTCCGTGGGTGTCCAGTTCATCCAACCATTGGCACAATCGAAGTGATATCGGTTCGGAAGCCCCCAATCGCGACTCAAATGTCCTTCGACCTGAAGACCGAGGTCGTACCGCAGAAGAAATCGACAGTTTGCTTCCACCCCACCCATGGCATCATCTTCATACTCGATGCCTTGTGGCACGCCTAGCCACCAGACAAGCAGATCGAGCACGTGCGCCCCGATGTCCAGAAGAACACCTCCTTGCGATCGATCGAAGTAAGATGGCATTCGCGCGGGCCAACGAAACGGGCCACCCTCGAAGCACGCGACGTGTCTTAGGTCTCCCAGCATACGTTTGGTCAGGATTAAACGGATCGCCTGCGCTGCTGGAAGAAAGCGTCGCACGAGACCAACCGCCAGCAGCCCGCCTGTATCCTCGGCCGCAGCAACCATGGCTTCTCCTTCAGGCAGGGATGAAGCCATGGGCTTTTCACAGAGCACAGCTACTCCGGCCCGTAGGGCATCAATACTTTGCTTTGCATGATGCTGAGGAGGGGAAGCCACGATAGCCAGATCCGCACCAGCCAGATCTTTCGAGTCCTTCATCTGCCGCGCCGACGGAAACTGTCGTTGCACCTGCAGCAAGGCCTCTGCATCGGGGTCAAAAAGTGCTGCCACACGCACAAGCTGGGAGCGCTCGAGCTGCAAAAGGGCCGGTGCATGGTAGATGGAAGTGACCGATCCGCATCCCAAGATCGCGATGTTGATCGGCTGATTTGTATCTTTGGTGCTCACGACAACAACACCCTTGCGGATCGTCGGGCTGCGTAAAGGAGTATTCCCAGAGAGTGGCTCAAGAGCAGGGCCTGTCTCATAACGGCCATTCCACCGGCGAGATCTCGTTTGCGCAACAACCCAAGAGCTGTATCAACGGCGGAGCGTGCATAGTTTTCCTTCGCACGTCGAGATAGACTAGCTGCCACACTATCCGACAAGTAGGAACTCATAATGTCGATTGCCATCCTAATATATTGCGTGTCTTCCCCAGTCCGGATGTGACGGCCCGTGTTCGAATTTTCGTGCATGCGATACGCAGCCAGAGTCTGTGGCTCAAACCAAATCGGGTAATGTGCTGCAATCCTAACCCACATCTCCCAATCTTCTGCACATAGCAATCGTTCATCGAAGGCACCGAGCTCCTCGTATACGACGCGCCGCACCACGATGGACGGAGTCATGATGTGCTGCTCGGCCGCCAGATGCCCGACTGCGTCTGTTAGGACCCCCGGACGGTCTCGCAGAAGCGAAGTCAAACCTTGCTCTCGAGCTCGGTCGTCGATCAGCCTTGAACGACAGAAGGCGGCGCCTAATTGAGGAACTGCATCGAATGCTCTTTCAATCGCGGCGTAGAAGCCGTCCTGAACATAATCGTCGCCGTGCAGTAGGTGGATGAGTTGGCCTCGTGCTCGCTTTAGACATGTCTCGAAATTCTTTATGTGGCCTACATTGGAGGTCTGGCGAAAGAACCCGATTCGTCCACTGCCGGTTTTCTGTACAACAAGCTCTGGATTGTCGAGGAGGGAATGGTCGTCGATCACCTCGATTTGCATAACATCGGCGGATGGAGCCTGCCCGAGAACACTGGCTAACGTATCCGACAAATATGGTCCGCAGTTGAACGTGGGGATCATGACTGACCAAAGTGGCCGCGTAGTCGTGTCCGCAACGGGAGGAATGGTGGCCGAGTGAAGCGTCACTGCGATAAGCTCGGGTTTGTCGACTTTGGCATAATGAACCTAAGCCAGGCCCTTACCAGCTTTTGCAACCCCGGCACGAAGTGCATCGGACGGCCCGTGAGACCGCGCCTCAAGCACACGAGAGCTTGTTCGCGCTCGCCCAGCCGCTCGTGTTCCTCCGCACAGTCCAAAAAATATTCGAAGACGCCTGCCTGGAAAAATCGGTGATAACGGCGACCGAACACATCATCCAATCTCTGATATAATCGATAGGCCTCTTCTTCCTTCCGAGACTGAGTCCATCCGGAGTAGGCTCCCCCCTCGTGGTAACGATATACGCTCATGGTTTTGGGGAGATATCCGATCGTGCCCTGTTCCGCGTACAGAATGTGCAGAGGCCAATCCGTGATCGGAAAGAACGCAATGTACCACTCTGGTGGGCGTTGAATAGCGCGTCTTCTGAACATCGTCGAGCTCGTCGCAATGAAGTTATCCATGCATATATCTTGCAAATTCGAGATTTCCTTCTGATGCGGGGGCGTCCAATACCAATCGGGCCGTTGGGTTCTCTCATCGTGAACGACTGATTGGTGGAAGCATACGGTCGATTCGGGATGCCGATCCATGAAATCGACTTGGTTCTGCAACTTATCGGAGGTGAGCCAGTAATCGTCACCGTCGAGAAGCGCCAGGTACTGGCCCTCTGCGGCTAGGATTCCTCGAGCAACAACTTCGTTCGAGTGCAGGTTCTTTTCCGAGAGTATCAGCCTTATCAGCCCCGGATGGCGGTCCGCATACTCCTTCACGATTTGCCTAGTCTGATCCGTTGAACAATCTTCGCTGACCAGAACCTCCCAGTCGAAGCTGGTTTGCTGCACGAGTACGCTGTCAAGTGCTTGCGAAATGTATCTCTCGTGGTTGTAAGTCATAACAAGAACGGATACACGCTTGGTGTTTCGAAGTAGGGAGCCACTCACTTCGTCCGATGGACCACTCATCAGCATGTTAATCTGCCTTCCGCAAGCAGAATCAGTGCTTCGTTGCCTTGACGGTGATAATAACTGGGTGCTGAGCCCCTACTGTGTCCAATTCGAGTTGTGAGAATTCACCGGCTGGTACTCCATGCAGAGCCGCAATGGATGTCAGCACATTACCCAACGGTTCGACTTCGATCGAATCTTTCGAAAACTGCGCCTCAAAGAGTCGCCGAGCCGATATTACGGTAAAGCGCCAGAAGTCGTTCTCATCCGTATTGCATGCTGTGGTTACTGCCGGAAGTGTCGCGAAGAGCATACCCGAGGGCTTCAATACTACCCACAAACGTTTGATCGCAGACTCAAGATCGTAGACAGACTGTAATTGCAACGTGCAGATAACCGCATCGTAGGCCTCAGATAAGAGGACGTCCATTGCATCGGCACTAAGTTGCGTTGAACTAACTCTCAGCACACGTCCATTCAAGCTAGCGTGCTGTTGGCCTATCCAATGGTCGGAGTACCAGCGCGTGATCGACTGCAGATCGCCGCATTCGCAACAGATAGGGTGCTTAGATCGCATCGCTCCGAAACCAATCTTCCCACGCGGCGGCCAGACCGTTGACCTGCGCACCGCCTTTCGCAACGCACTGTACATATACTCAAGTTTTTCTTTAGTTCGTGCCGTTAAGACCTTGCTAATTGGGTACTGCAATAGCACGCTGCCCAGGCACCTAGCCGAGCTAAAATCGACGGGGCTTATTCGAAATCTGGCGCGCAAGTGTCGGAAGATCTGGTCGCCATAGTACTCCCGGAAATATCTGTCGCCTTCAGCGTACGCCCGCTCGAGATTCGGATGACCCTTGACGTGCTTATAGTGAGCACGATGAACGGCCAGAGCCCACTTCAGCATAAAGTTCGGATCGCGGGACATATTGGCCTCATGCTGCCGGTAATCGGCGACCACGAATCCGTGGCAGTGTACACGATGTTCGCGCGCGATTCGAAGATAAAGGTCGTAGTCTTCACACGCTCCGAGACTCTCCTCGAATCCTCCGGCTTCCTCAAGCGCTTTCCTTCTGTACATAACGGTGGCGTGCATACCGATGTAGTTCCCACGCAGAAAGGCAAGATAGTGATCCCGCTGAATGGGACGCGCGCGAAACTTGAAAAGTGGCATCAGATCCGCATTTACTCGTCGGTGATCTCCCGACACGAAAGCACAGTCCGGATGCGAAATCAGCTCATCTACCCCGATCTGTAGCGCTGCGGGCAACAGCAGATCGTCGGCATCGAGAAAAACCAGGAAGTCGCCTTTGCATTCGCGGATTCCCACGTTCCTGGCGGAACCTAGACCGCGATTCCGTTGATAGAAGTACTTCACCTTTTCGAAGCCTGATGCAACCTTGCATGTGTCGTCGGCGGAGCCATCATCGATGACGAGAGTTTCGTGCTGACTGTAGGTTTGGCAAAGTATGCTGTGCAGGGCGTCTGTCAAGTATCGGGCTTGATTGAAGCAGGGAACTATGACCGACACAAGCGGACGTGACAGTGCATCGAGTTGCGCCCTACCGGGGGCATCGCTGCTCAACGCTTTGCCTTCTCCGGAAATCAGCCGGACGTTTGTGTCGGTCACGTCGGAGGAATGGCAACCTGCATTTGGAAGGATCCCATGTAAACATGCCCCTGCGAACATGTCATACCTGTATGCTGTACCACGCAGCGAAGACTGAGTCAGATTCAGCGAAAACCCTCGGTTTTAGCTGAGGCGCTCAATTCAAGTTCCTTCAGCTTGAGGAGGTCCCCGATGCCAATGTAAACGCGGATGACCGTCTCAGTCTGCCGAGGAACGGGCCACCCGCGAGTGCACTCAGCCGCCGCATTTTGGCGAATTCATACTCACAAAGCACTCCAGCGAATTCTGTAGAACCAACGGCCCCTGCGGACGGCAACAAAATTAGCGGCTCATGGGTGCTTCCTCGTTATCCAGCCCTGGGCCGCAGCCGCAATGGTTGCCTAAAGTACATTCCGGCTTAAAGCAAATGCTACGTCCTGTGTATTAGCAACGTCGCGTTAAGGCACAGTTCATCTCCCGCGAAGTCGAAGCAGCCCAGGCTCGCTGCGAATGAGTCCTCCAGTCCACGCTGGTGGTCAGCGGATGCGCAGCGCCTTGGCGGCGAATCGTCGAGTTGTACATGTGTGCGTGGTCGAAAAGAACTGTGCTGTTAATCGATCTACCGCCAGGTCTGGCCATCTGCGGTTTCGATAAAACAGTCGCAGGGTCGTTATTCATACGGTCCTGGCGCCCTCCTCTGAGACTCGGGTTATTATGTGACGACAAACCGTTCAGGCCCTACCGCCTCTTTTCCAACGCCGAGACTGTTGCATCCTTACGTATCGGCACTCCTCGAACGTAATCTTCTGCCGGACCCATAATCCTGCGTATCCAGCAATTGTGATGGAACGGCTGGTCGCCAATAAAAAGTCTCGGTTCCTCGGTCGCGAACATCTTCGTGACAATGAGTACATTTTGCTGTCGCTTGTTTAGGATTGAAGTGTCCCGTTTGCCCCTCCGTTTGATCACGCGCTAGCACAACAGCGGCAGGCCTCTTAGCACGAAGGATACAGAAGTAAAGAGACGGCCCGATTCGTGGAGGCGTTCGCATTCGTGGGTCAACGGATTGTTGAACGGCACAATGCCGGCAGCTTTGACACCTGGCGCCGCCTGCTTTACCTGTAGCGAAGTCCTGTACGTGCTGATTAGTGGTTCGCATCGTTGCTTGAGGCCTGCCTAATGGTTGAAGAGGCGCAGCGGTACTCATCGATGCGATCCAGTATATGGACGTTTTTCGCGGAGAACTTGCGCGCAAAGAAGATAGGTTGCGCATTTTCCGCCGTGGAAGAGGATAGGAGCAGAGGCAGATGACCCTCATTGATGGCGCAGGGGCTATCGGTGGAGTGCGGCCAGTCGACATAGGTGAGGCTTCTGCAGATATTGTTTTTCCGCGCGCCGTTGAGCAGAATGGTGTGGAAAAAAGACTCATCTGGGCACGCCGAATATTTATACAAACGAACGAACTGGGGTTCGGCGTTTGCAACGCGCAGAATTTCCTCCGCCGTGCCGCGTGTTAAGGCCCACCAAGTGCTGCCCGCGTAAGGGATGCGCCCGTTCAATCCTTTCCTCACATTCCTGTAGGGAACGAGGCAGCCAAGTTTGTTTATTTGCTGAATCACGAACGCCACTGGGCCAAATGCGCGGTGGCCTCGCTCGAAGTGCCATTGTGTCAGAAGCGAGAGGGGCTTACCCTCCTCTTCGTTCGGCATTTTTACGGCGTCGATATATTCCTTGTCGTTTTTCAGCAGAAAATCGCGCAGGGTTGTATTGTCCCTGATGGGATAGCACGCTCCACTCAGCAAAACGAAGCGTTGCGCGGGCGGAGAGGCGCGGATTGCTGCCTCAAGCAGATTTAGCGTTGCCTTGACCATGCTCCAGCCTCCCCAATGAACCTTGATCCTCTCATCAATAAGGACGATCCCGGGAATATCCCACAACGCTGCCTTGAAGGCCGCGATGTCCGATTTGCGATCCACGTGGATGAAGAACCTCGCCCATGGCGCGTGAAGGGCAAGCGCCAGGCGGCGAAGCAGGGCAGGCTCCGTATGGGCAAGGATGAGAAAGGCGATTGGTGAGATGTGGGATTTTATCGGCTCAAACAAGCTCTAGATCCTCCAACGCTTCATCCCTGCCTGGCGGGCCTGGAGTTCCACGTCAGTGAAAACGGGAGTCGTGGGAATATCAAGACCTTCCATTCCCGGAAAGTGGACGTTCGACTCGGCGGGAAACTCGCGGAGATTGGCTGAGTCGCAGGCTTTACAGGGCATACGGCGAGACTCCACTCTTCCCTCCCCTCGATCGACTTAGCCCGGTTTGGCCCAAAACTATCCCTGCTCGTCAGGAGATGTCAAGCCGGGGATTGTCCACAGGCGAAAAATCAATTTCACTCAAAATGCCCACACAGGACTTTGAGTGCTTTCGGATTACAGAAGTTTTGGCCTAGCAGGGCAGTTCTTCGGATGTGGGTTGCGATGTTCACCCAAGTGCGTGTTCTACTACACAGCCGCTCGTTGAGCATGGTCCTTCGACTCAGTCGGCACGAACGTGAATGGTGGTTCCACCCCATCGGGTAAGATTCAATAGAGACCAAATATGGTCTCGAACTCCCATTCAGGAAAGAACGGCCCGTCAACTGCAGCCTGCAGGCATTGTGGGACCACATCACGTTCCCGTTTCGTCCAGATCGGTTAATGGCGTTCGTGCCGGCTATTCTACTCGGCCTCTGCTTGGCACGACGTCAGTGCCGATAAATCCCGATCTATAAGAGCAGAAGTCAAGGACATTTTTCTCCCTCGACTGGAAGGAGAAGATATTTCCTTGTCTTCCAGCCCCGGTGCGTGAGACGAGGGTTGGGTCGTGCCGCGGATCTTGCATAGGTCCATCTCGGTTGCATCCTTATTAAGTAGCGACGACGTCGATCGGTTTCTGATGCTGACAAGCCGGTGCGGTTGCATGGTTGGCAACACATAGGTCTATCTGAGGCTCGTGGCCTATAGCTTTTTCGGGTTGTCCG